>JBEKJJ010000082.1:0-34612 GCA_050011295.1 Bryobacteraceae bacterium | reverse complement strand
TGCGGTCCCGGTTGAGGAAAACCGTGGACGAGCATCATCCCCGGGCCTGATGCGGAATCGGATGAACCAAATCAAGAGAGTGAATCGATGAGCGATTACATGTTCATGCTCGAAAGCCACCTCAGCTCTGACCAGAGCCGGGTGGTGAGTGAATTTCAGACTGCTGCTGCTCAAGCCAACACCAATATTTTTCTCACCGGTGGCGCGATGCGCGATATGCTGGGCGGCTTTCCCATCCTGGAAATTGATTTCACGGTGGAGGGAAATGCAATTAAGCTGGCCCAGGCCGTCACCAAAAAGGCGGGCGGGAAGATATTGGCGACGGATGAAAATCGCAAACTTGTCCAGATGGCTTTCCCGGGCGGCGTGCATGCCACCATCGGAATGGCGCGCCAGGAAAAGTACCCCAAGCCGGGCGAAAAGCCCATCGTGAAGCCAGCCACGCTGCACGAAGATTTGCGCGGGCGCGATTTTACCATTAACTCCATTGCGCTATCGCTGAATCCGGCTTCGCGCGGATTGCTGCTGGATCCCACCAACGGCGTCGGTGACCTGGAACGCAAGGAATTGCGGGCGGTGAGCAACTACACGCTCTATGACGATCCGGCCCGTCTGCTGCGGGTGCTGCGCTTCAAGGTGCGGCTGGGTTTCAACATTGATGAGCGGACCAAAATGCAGTATGACAATGCGCGTGAGGCCCAACTGGAAACGCGCATCCCGCAGCAAGCTCTACTGGACGAACTGCGGCATACCGCCAACGAGCCGAACTGCGCCGACATAATACGGGTGCTCGAAGAAGAAAAACTGCTGCATCTCTACTCGAAAGCGCTGGAAGGCGCCAAGGTTAATACGGCAGGTCTGCAGAAACTGCAGAAGGCCAAACAGATGGTTCCCTTCGGCGTCGACATGCACCTGGACAACGTCGGGCTGTTCCTGTATTTCCTGGGCGAAAAGCTATCGGCCAAGGAGCGCGCTGAGTTTGTGAAGGGCATCGGTCTGACCAAGCGCGAAGTGGAGCAGTGGCAGAAGCTGGAAGCCAACTCCAAGAAGCTGGAGAAAGATCTGAAATCGGCCAAGCTCCAGAAACCGTCGCATGTTTATCTGGCCTTGTCCAAGGCCCCTGGCGAGCAGATCCTGTTTTTGCTGGCGCACTCTTCCGAGCGCATTGTGCACGATCGTATCCGGAATTATCTGCAGAAGTATCTGCCCAGCGCCCAGGAAGTTACCGAGCGCGATGTACTGGCTACTGGAGCTAAACCCGGCACGCCGAAGTTCCAAAAGGCGAAAGAGGATTTGATTCTGACCAAGCTGGACGCGCGTCCGAAGAAGATTCCGCCGCCTGAAGTCCCGCCGGGCGGTCCGCCAGGTGCCGCGCAGCCGGTGCTGGCGCGAAAATAGGCCCGAGTGTTCCTACGGGACCTGGACGTACAGGTCCACCGCCGCTACTTGATAGCCGCCGCCTTCGAGAATGCGGAATGCGCAGCTTAGCGGCGAATCGGCGTTCACCAGACCTTGAGGAACTTGAAGGTCCATCTGGTATAGGCCGATATATCCAGGAGCCAGTCCCAGGAAGGGTAAAGGTGCATCGAGGTACGCCGTGCCGGTTGGAGCTATGTTTGTCACTGTGCAGAAGACCGGCGGATAGACCACTCGATGCAGCGGCCCGGATGCCGGCGTCCTTTCTCCCGTGGCGACAGCTGGTGTTACAGGCCCGAGTCCGGTGAGGTAAAAGTGGATGATTTCCCCGGGAAGCGCCGGATCGGAGGAAGTTACCAGCGAGTGGAAATCGTGGTGCAAGCCGAGAAGTGCCGCGGAAAACGGATTCGCGAGCGGGCTCAAGAAATTTCCGTTAATCGCGGCCGCGGTAAACGTCAGGACTGATTCAAACGGAGGCGGAGTACCATACTGTAACCGGATCTCGGACGGCACGCCGGTGCGGACCTCCCAAGGAATCTGAAATTTCATTAGCGTAGACTCGGCCGAAATAACGGGAGCTGAGAGCTCTCCCACCAGGACCCGCGGAAGCGTGTCGCCGCCATCCGAGAGCGCGGTGCCCGAAATCCAATTCACTGAACCAACGGCGGAATTCTGTAGTTGAGTCAACTGCGGCGTGCGCCCGGCCAGTTCGCCCATGTTGCCGCTTGGAACTGAGATGCGGAGAATTCTGCCATCCGGTGTGGAGGCGTAGGCGATAGTTCCGTCGCCCGACAACGTCGCGGCACTCACACCCTCGGGAACGCTTGTCAAATTGGTGAGCGCGCGTTCTCCCGACCCATTGGTGGCTTCGTAAAAAACCTGCTGATGACCCGACGCGTCGACTGTGAGGAACAGCACCGACGATCCGTCATCGCTCATCCAGGGCTGGAAATAAGAAGGAGTGCCATTGGGAGGGTTGGCCGGAACTGGCGGACCCACTTGCAAAATTTGTTCCGCTCCCGTTCCAACGCGGTGCGCAATGAGCTCATATTTGCCACCCGGATCCGCCGCTTCATATACGATCACCGTGGCATCGGAATTCATTCGGGCCAGGATAGCCGCGTGGGAGAAATGCAGCCGCGTGGTTTTTCCCTGGTGATAAAGCAGCGGGTTCGATGATTGATCCACCAGGAGAACGATCGGGCCGCCCCCTGTGGTATCGCCCAGCGTCTCAAGGCCGTCGCCGAGCGCATTGAGTCCTTTCAGGTCTGTTACCTCGCCCGTTCCCAGATCGATCAGCTGTGGGTCTACCAGGTCACCAATGTCTACACGGCAAATCATCGCATACCTGCCATCGCGCGCCAGGCGCAATCTGCCATGCAGAGCCGGCAAGGGGTTGTGCGGGATTTGGACGCCGGTAATCACTCCAAATTCAGGGGGCGGCGCACCCATGCAAAACCATTCGATACACTCGCCGGCTGAACTGTTGGTGTAGCCGGCGATTGTCCCGTCCGCGCTGACCTGGGGTTCCATTAGCGCTTGCCATGAAGCAGCCGGCTGCTGAATCAGCTCGAAACCTGTCGAATAGCGGAAGATCTTTGGAGAATCCACTTCGGCGGTTCCGCGCAAGCGCAGCGATGAGGAAAAATAGAGCTGGTTACCATCCCGCGTGGTGACTAGCCCCGTGTACTGCGCCGACACCGGCAAGACAATCAAGGCCAACGAAGCTAAAACTTTCTTCATTACGCGCTCTTATGCCGGACTGAAATCCTTAGAGCTTCGACGCCGCAGCGCGTCGGGAAGTTTCGGTCAGCGCGCCGCGTTGCCGAAGCCTAGAAAAACAATTCCGATCAGGATCAAGCCCACGCCGGCCAATTTCGCCCTGGTTATGCGTTCCTGAAAGAACAGGTGCGACCACAACAGCGTGCAGATGTATCCTACAGAGACCATAGGAAACAGAACCGACAGTTCGCCATTGGTCATGCCTTTCACGAACAGAACCGAGGACAACAGGTAGGTTGCAATGCCGACCGCCAATTTCCAGTTGTAGACAATGCTGGTCCAGCTCCGGCTTAGCGCGTGCGCGCCCCATTTGAGGAATATCGCGCCAAACGATCCGATTACGGCTCCCACCAGCACCAGCGCTATGGACGAAATCGGCGTAGTCACTTGGTGCTCCCACGGCCAAGAACCGTCACGCCCGCCATGATGATTGCAATGCCGGTGAGCTTGAGCGGGTTCATGGCCTCGTGAAATGCTAACACTCCAATAATCGCGACCCAAACATAGCCGAGCGAAATGAGCGGGTACAGAATGGATAGTTCACCGTGTCGAAGTGCAAAGACGAAAAGAACCGTGAAGATACCATACAGACAGTAACCGCTGAAAATGGCGGGATTGGTGAAAATACCCATGACGGCTGCCTGAAGGCTTACCGAGCCGGAGTGGACGGAGTGCTGTTGAGCGGCCAACTGATTGGCGCCCAGCTTGATCAGGTATTGAGCCGCTCCGATGATCAGCGTGCACGCGATTACGATCAGCGCGGCGCGCCGGCGCTTTTCTACGTCCACAACTGGAACTTCGGGCACAGCAGTAACCGAGCTCAATATTCCTCCAGTGTTCTCATAATAGCAATCGCACGAGGTTTAGAATAAGATTATGCCGCCCGATTCCGCCGCTCCAATATCGCCGGCGGACAGATTCTTCGAATTCGCGTTGTTGGGTCTGCTGGCCAGCGGTTTCCTGGCGGTAGTGGGCTCCGGCTATCTGGACACCCCCACCACGGTGATCACCGCCATGGCGCTCATGGTGAGAGCGCTGATTGCCGCCGGGTTGCTGCGCCTGGAATTACCTGCCGGCGTTGTCACCGTGGTTACTCTGGCATACGTCGGGTTTTATCCGGTGGATTATTTCTTCATCTCCGAGTCTTTCATCCCCTCGGCAGTTCATCTGGTGTTCTTTGTGGCCGTAGTAAAAATCCTGACCGGGCACACCAACCGCGACTACCTGTTTCTGAAGGTGATTGCTTTTCTGGAATTGCTGGCGGCCTGCATTCTATCTTCGCGTGTCAACTTCTTTGGATTTCTGTTGCTATTTCTGGTGCTGGGAGTGGCCACTTTCGCCAGCGGCGAAATCCGGCAATCCGCACACAAGCGTGGCGCGGTAGCTAAATTCTCAGGCCGCGGGCTCTGGCTCCGCCTCACCGCCGGGTCCCTATTCATTTCCGTCGCCATCCTCGCAATTACCGCGGGATTGTTTTTCTTTCTGCCCCGAACCGCGCGCGCGGCTTTCCAACACCTGGTGTCGCGGCGCGATCGTCTGACCGGCTTCTCTACCCGCGTAACTTTGGGCGAGATCGGCGAACTCAAGCGTGACAATACGCCGGTGATGCACATCAAGATGGATCATCCGGAGGATCGGAACCTGCCGCTGAAATGGCGCGGCGCGGCACTCTCGGAATTCGATGGACGCACTTGGTTCGTTCCTCCCGCTCCCCCTCAGATGCTGCGACCGGATCAGGCCGGGCTGCTGGTGCTGGACCCCGATCCGCCGCGCCGGCCTGAAGGCATTCGTCACATCTCCTACGCGGTCCACCTGGATGAAGTGAGCGGCGATACGCTGTTCTTCGCCGGCACGCCCCAGTATTTGAGAATTGACTCGCTGGTGTTTCGAAATTCCCTGGACAACTACCGGGTGCGCTTGAGCGATGCTCACAACATCTGGTACCAGGTGTACAGCCGTCTGGAGCTGTCTTCTCCGGAACTGGATACCGCCGGCGAATTCGTGGAGCCCTTGACGCGCGAATGGCGCGGCATCTATTTGCAACTCCCGCGCATCGATCCGCGCGTGGGCGAGTTGGCGCATGAAATCACGAAGAGCGAGTTTTCACCTGCTGGCGAAGCCCGGCTGGTGGAAAAATACTTAAGAACGCACTACGGCTATACGCTCGAGCTTCCGCAATTTGAACCCTCCGATCCGCTGGCCTATTTCCTGTTCCGGCGCAAGAAGGGCCACTGCGAATATTTTGCGTCTTCCATGGCGGTTATGCTGCGCACACTCGGGATTCCTTCGCGCGTGGTGACGGGTTTTCAAAGCGGGATTTACAATCCCATCAGCGGTTCGCAATTAATCCGTAGCTCGGACGCGCATAGTTGGGTGGAGGCGTGGCTGCCGCATCGTGGCTGGACCACTTTCGATCCAACTCCCCCGGATCCCAATGCGTTGCGACTTTCAGTCTGGACGCGTCTGGGGTTTTATGCCGACGCCGCCGAAGTCTTTTGGCAGGATTGGGTGCTCAATTACAACCTCGACCGCCAATTGCAACTGGCCTCGCGAGTAGGAGAATCCAGCCGTCACGTGGGGCTGAATTGGTTCGATGGCGTGGGGCCGGCGCTGAGCCGGGGATATCGCCAAACGTCGAGTTTCGTGCTGCGCTACGGAGCTGTTCTCTTCGGCATGGCTATTGCCGCCATCATGCTGCAGTTATTCGGGCGCGATTGGTGGCGCTGGTGGAAATCGCGGCAACAGGTTCTGAAAGTCCAGCGCGGCGAAGCCGAGGCGTCCGACGCCACCCTGCTCTACCACCGGATGCTGAAGGTGCTGCGCAAGCGCGGCATCGAAAAACCAGCGTGGGTGACACCCTCCGAATTCGCGCGTGTTTTGCAGGAGCCGGTCATTTCCAAATTGGTGGTGGAATTGACTGCGGCGTACAATGAGCTGCGCTTCGGGGGGAAGACGGAAGTGGCGGGGCGAATTGTGAGTCTTTTAGAGCAGCTCGAGGCGGTTTCCTAGCACGTTAGCTCTGCACTTGCGCCAGCAGGTTACTGACGACCCTGCGCGTTTGTTCCGAGGAAAGCTGCTTACGCAGCCACGCTGTAAATTGCATTTCGGTCGCGATCTCCAAGTCCTCGCCTCTTACGCTGAGCGGATACAAATGGGGATCGTGTTCAATTTCGAACAGCCGGTATGTGTAGCCGTCTAGCGCGGGAACAACGATGTCGAAGGAGTGGACGATGGATTGGCCATAGCTTCGGGTTTCCACCTTGGCTTCGACTAAGTGCTGGATCTTTGGCCCGAGCGCCGCGGCTTGTTCACGCATGATCGACGAGGGCGTTCTCGCGGCGCTCGTTCCAATTTCACCCCAAAAATCCGTTGCTTGCATTTGGCTCTCCTTTCAAAACTCCAGCTCGAAGATCACGGGCAGGTGATCCGAGTAGGCCCTAGCATCCGGTCGACCATCTGGCCGCACGAGTGAGCGATCGGCGAGAGCCGTGACAATCTTCACGTGACTGGAATCGAACCTCTCCGCAAGCTCTGAACAGTTCGGACCTCGCGCGCCGCAATCCGTCGCGACATAACCGCATGGAGCCCTACTGCTCCGATCATACCGGCTTCGAAATGGGTCCATGTTGAAATCCCCTACCAGGTATTGCGCCAGCGAAAGCAAGGCGATAACTTGGTACTCGGGAATATGAAACTCTAGCTGAGCGTCCAGTTTATCGAATTCACAAATGCTCTGAGCAGCTTCCTTACGGAACTTTCTTCGGCCCGATAGTGAGATCTACTACGAACGGCGCGGCCGCGGTCAGCTCTTTTTTTAGCTGCGATGTCCTGAGTTTCGCGCCTGCGTCCAGCAAGGATGGCTGAAGCGTGAGGCGCAAGGTCTGGTCAGTATCCGTGACGTCGATGGGTGAGTCCGGAATTATGAAATCGGTGTTCGCGGTGACGGCGATTCCCGGACCTGCTTGCGGAAACACTCGCGTCCATTCGCCGGAGGCATCCCGGCGTGAAAGAGACAGATAACCTGAGCTCATCGGCGTCACCATAACTCGGACCGCGTCGCCCGCCTTGAGCCCTGCGTCCGGCGGGAGCCGGCGATAGGTTCCGTCCGCGTCCCGTTTGAGGAGCGTATATCGCACCGGCATGAATTCGGACTTGGATATCAGGCCGCCCACGGCTCCGCTCGCCTGCGCGGGACTTGCTTGGTTTTGCTCCTGATCGCGAATGGAATTCGCGGCCTGGTCTGCGGACTGCTGGTTCAGACCGTTGGCGTTGGCGGCACGGCTTTGGCTCGGGATCGCATTGGGACGTGGAGCCTGCAACCCAGCTTGTTGGGAGCCAGTCAGCACGGCCGGAGGCGGAGCGGTTGGAGCAGCTGGAACGGTTGCCGATTGGAGCTCGTCCTTGCGCTCGTTCTGAGCTAAGGACGATCGCGCACGCACTGTGGGCTTTCCAGCGGAAGCCCGTGCACGGACGGGTGCGGGCACTGCCTTCGCGTCCCTTTCGACCCTGTCGTTGGGCTGCACGGTAGTAGGCTTGCCGGTCTGGACGGACGCGTACTGTTGTATTGGCTCAGGCGGGCGCGGACGAATAATCAAGGCCACTATAACCGCAGCAGCAACTGCGCTGGCCGCCGCCGTCCAGATCCACCAGTGGGGCCGCGCCGCGCGCGGCTTTTCCAAGGCCTGGCGAATTTCGGCGCGCGACAGCGGATCCGCCAGCAGTTCCTTCAGGGCCTGCTCCTGATGCAACGCATTGAACAATTCCTGATCTTCGAGCGCTGCTTCAAACAAAGCCTGGCGCTCTGTGTCCGTGAGGCTGTTGGTGGCATAGCCGCCGAGGAGTTTGCGAATCTCGTCGTGCGTCATTTACCCGCCTCCCAACTGCCACCCATCAATTCCATGAGCTGCTTCCGGCAGCGAAAATCCCAGGTGTAAACAGTATTGATGGACTCCGCGCCTAAGATGGCCTGAATCTCCGAGTAGCTTTTGCCCTCTAGTTTCAACGCGAACAATTTCCGGCAGCGCTCGCCCATTTTTCCTACGGCCGCTAGCAGCCTTTCCTTCGTCTCACGCTGCTCGGCCGCGGCCAACGGATCAGCGGCGCCATCCGGAACCTGGATCTCATCCACCGGAACTTGCGTGTACTCTCCGCGCCTCTGCGTTTTTCGCCGGAAAGCCATCATCTTGAATCTTACGATTTGTAGCGAAAGCGGCAGGAGATCCTCCAGCCGTTCGAGGTGCCTATATTTCTGGTGCAGCAGAATCAAAACTTCCTGGGCAAGATCCTCGGCAGCGTCCCTCTGTAATCTGGATGCCGCGAAGCCGACAATTCTTTCACGCAGCTTCTCCAGGATCGCATCCCGTGAGCTCGGGGCGGCCTTTTCCGCGCTACCGCTCGGTAACGGTCCCATATTTGTCAACGAGGATACTTCTACGTTACACCGTGCCGCCGATTATCAGCAGGAGATTGCCATCGGGGTCGCACATGGGAACCGGATCGGTGGGGAAGTGCGATTCCCGCAGAACGCTCTTTAGATCCAGCCGGCGCCGGCGAACGGTGGTGGCGACGCGCGTGCCCGATCCGATGGCGCCAGTTACCAGGCCGTCCGCGGCCAGCGCTTCATACGCGTTCACCACTGTGTTGCGCGAGACAGCCAGATTCTTTGCCAGCGCGCGTGTGGAGGGCAGTTTCGCACCGGGCGGCAAGCTGTGATTTTGGATAAGGCGGCGCAGCGCGTCGCGGAGCTGCAGGTACAGCGGCCGGCGGGAGGCCGGGTCCAGCTCGAAAGTGGTACCTTCGAAATGCAAAATGGCTCTTTCCATCCTCGCACTGTTTGCCGGATGCTAGAAGCGGGAGGAAATTATGTTTGCGAGCGGCAACGTTACGGTCTACGTTTCGAACATGGATCGCGCAGTGCGCTTCTACACGGAGGTGCTGGGTTTGAAGCTGGCGTATCGCTTCGCCGACAATTGGGCGTCGGTGGAAGCGGGCAAGGGGCTGACCATTGGATTGCATCCGGCGTCGGCGGAGATGCCGGCCGGGCGGAAAGGCTCGATGTCGATTGGGCTTGAGCTGAACGGCCCCATCGAAGATGCCATGAAAACGCTGAGCGCCAAAGGACTGCGGTTCCAAGGAGAGGTCAACGATAGCAAGGCCGGTAAGTTTATCGGGTTCCTGGATCCTGACGGCAACCAGCTTTATCTGGCCGAGCTCAGTTGGAGCCATGTGAACCAGGGCGAAGGCAAATACCAGCACGCTTAGGAACTGGGCCTCTTCACTTAGTACGCTGTCCCTTGGCGCTGAGCGGCTTACTGCTACGCTGATGGAGTGATCGAGGAGTTTATGCGCGCCGCCAAGGATGGCGATTTGGACGCGCTTAGCCTTCACCCAGAACTGGTGAACATCCGGAATGACGGTGCCGCGGCGCTGCATGTAGCCGCCCTTGAGGGCCAGTTGGACGCAGTGCGCTGGCTGCTCGAAAACGGCGCCGCGTTGGACATCCGCGACGACGAGTTCGGAATGACGCCGGCAGCCTGGGCCAACGAGAAGGGCCGGCAAGCCATCGTGGATTTTCTGCTCTCGCAAGGCGCCGTTATTACACCTTTTGAAGCCGCCGCATTCGGAAAGCTCGACCGCTTGCAGGCCTTCGCCGCAGCAGACCGGTCCGTGCTAACGCGCGAGCAGGAGTGGGGCTCCGTTGCCCACGCCGCTTGCATCTGGGGACGGATCGATATTTTGGAGTGGCTGATCTCGGAAGGCCTGGATCTCGATCGCAGCTCGCGCCAGGGATTCATGCCACTCGAAATCGCGGAGCGCCAAGCGGCGGATGGCCGCCGGCACACGCCGATTGTTCTGGATGAGCGTAAGCGGGAGATCGAGCGCGATTGTGCCAGAATCGCTGAGCTGCTGCGCGGAGCCCTGCATGCCTCCTGAAATCTTGCGTTGGTTGTCCATCGTGTGTGGCTTTCTCTATCTGGTCACTCAGCCCTGGCAGCCCTATACGGGAAGCGTTGTCGTCAAGGGGTTGTCCGTTGGACCGCTGGCGTTGCTGGCCTTCTTCGCGGGTAGTCCGATGCTGGGCGCAGCCTTGGCTCTCTCTACGCTGGGAGATGTTCTGCTGGATCTTGATCCCGCGGGCCTGTTCGTCTTTGGGCTCGGCTCGTTTCTGGTGGCGCATCTGGTTTATATCTCCGTCTTCATTCGAGACCGGCGACGGATGGTGCCGCTCGGCGGGCCACGGGTGCTGCTCGCGATATTGGTGCTGTTGTGTAGTGCCGCTGTATCGGGGTGGCTGCTGCCGAGTCTCGGAGACCTGATTGTTCCGGTGGCGATTTACATGTGCGCGATTACCGCAATGGTGATTGCGGCGATCCTCGGGCGCTTCGAGAATCCTTGGGTCGCGGTGGGCGCAATTCTCTTTCTTATTTCCGACTCGCTCCTCGCAATAAATAAATTCAAGACGCCGGTTCCCTATCGCGATTTCCTGGTCTGGTCCACTTACTACACGGGACAATATGGCATCGCGATCGGGTTCCTTAACGCACTGAGCCCCAGGCCTGAGCGCGGGGACTAATTCCTTCCCACGAACAATCGCTTGCAGTTCCGGCAGCGGTATCGCGCGAGATTGAAGATCGGCAGCACCTGCCTCAGAATCCCGCTGGCGCGACGCGACAAGCGAGTGTCGATGGATCCACAGTGGGGACACGCCTTGGGTTCCACTAACTCCAAAGCTTCGTACTTGCGGCGGCTGGTGCCCAAGCCTTGTAGGCTATCAGATCCTGCCTAAAAGAAGAAGATCACGTCGGATGCGAAGGTGAGCTGGCTGTGGCGCGTGCCGTTGTCGTATACGGGCAGGGCGTAAGAGTGCTCCCATCTGAGTTCTGGCCGGAATAGCACCGTGCTCCCCACCCAATGGCCCCAACCGAGCAGGTGCTCGGTGTAGGGAGTCTTGAAGCCGGTCCGCTGCCCCACCAGATCGTCGAAATATTCATTCCGGATCGTCAGATAGTCGTGCTTGGAAAGCTGCTTCTCCACGTAATTCACGATGGCGTACTCCGGCGCGTAGCAGGTGACCTGGGTAGCCAGCGCGCAAAATGCGCCGTTCGCATTCACCTCTATCAAACTCGCGGCTGACGGATTGTTTACGTTCGGCGTCTTCTTCTCGTACTGATACCAGGATTCAGTCGCTGTGTGCCACGCACCGTCCTTGCTGAACTTGTGATACCAGGTGAAATAGAACGCTTGTAGATTGTTATAGGCGTAGTTGCCCTTGTTGAGTGAGTTGTCGCAAACGTAAATATTATCGAGACCCGTGCGCCAGCTATAGCCGAGGCAAGTGTTGAGCGTGAGCTGCGCGTCCCGTGTGGCCCACGGCGCCACGTCGTTGCCGGGCGACAAACCGATTTGAAACAGCCAGTGATCGCTGAACTTCGTCGTCACGTTGATCCCGGTTTGCGTGTACGCATCGAAGGTGTAGAGCAGTGAGTGGCTGTAGGTGTAGTTGTTCGGAGCGAGCTGCGCTTCGATATCGGGAAGCGAAATGTAGCGTCCAATGCGGATGTCCATCCCTTGCGCAACCGGGACATACAGATCGAAATACGCCATCGGCAGATCGAATCCGTTCTCCAGATTCTTGCCGAGCAGCTGATGGCTGAAGTATCCTTCGGCCGTGGTGAAGCGATAATCGATTCCGTACAGTCCGGAGAGGCGAAATCCCCAATCGACATGATCGGTCTGCACTGTATCCGGCTGGCGCTCGATGTATAGAACCTCCTGATCCAGCTCAGGAGTGTTGCCGCGTTCGGCATAGGCTTCCGGATACGTTGAATAGCCGTGCTTCTGGGACGTGCTGACATTCATGCCGCCGTTCAACCACCCGTAAATCTGAATGCCGCTGCGCTTCCACCAATCGCCTTCCGAGCCGCTCCATATCGCTTGCATGAGCGGACCGGACTGCGTCCAAGGTTGTCCAAGAGTTACCGATCCACCGTAAGGCCACACTGTGAACGGAAACGGCGGACCGCTTACCGGCGCTGGATATCCGCGATAGGCGGGTTCGGGTCCACCGGGAGTGGTGCCCTTCCAATCGTTCGCATAGGCCTGGATAAACCGCTTGAAAAATCCGCCGCTGAGACCGGTATTCGCCGGCGCAGTTGCGGGGACGGCCACGTCCATGGGTGCACCCGGAGGGTCAGATACGTCCACGCTTGTCGCGGAGCTGCCCAGCCCTTCCGCCTTCGCGGTTAACTCGTACTTCCCTGGTTGGAGGTCTGCTACGCAGAAGGCGCCGTCGCTAGCGCTTGTCACGGTACGATGGCCCGTTCCGGCGGCGGCGCGCACGGTAATCTGCACATCGGCGAGCGGCTGCCCCTCTGCGTTTCGAGTGATCCCGTTGAGACTGCAGGGATTCCCGGCCTTCAGCGACGCTACTGCGGCGAACAGCCCGGCCGACGCAATGAATGGAATCCTTGCCACGACGACTTGAGGATAGGGCACGGGCCGTAAGGAAGTCATAAGCAGCAGATAAGGATTGTATAAACGGCTATCAAAAGATTGGATCGATTGGATAAAGATAATGATGCGGCGATTGAGATAGACTCGTCACTGGCTCCTACTCCGTGACAGCCCCGCGCCCCCAGTTGATTCGAGCCGTCGGCTTACTCAGCCTCACGGCCATCGCCGTGAACGGCATGGTGGGTTCCGGGATCTTCGTATTGCCCGCGCAGGTTTCGAAACTTCTGGGTCCGGCCGGCCTGTCGGCATATCTCGCGGCCGGATTGGCGGCTGCGCTAATCATCCTGTGCTTCGCCGAGGTGGGCGCGCTGTTTGACCGCTCCGGTGGACCCTACCTCTACGCGCATGCGGCTTTCGGCGAGTTCGTCGGATTCGAGATTGGTTGGATGATGCTGCTCGCCCGGCTCACCGCGATGGCCGCCATCAGCAACGCTTTCGCCAGCTATCTCGGATTCTTCTGGCCTTGGGCCGGCGCGGGCGCGGGCCGCGTGATGGTGATCGTGGGAGCCATTGTTGTGTTGACCATCATCAACTATCGTGGCGTGCAGTATGGCACCTGGACCGTCAATCTGCTGACCGTTTCCAAGCTCGCGCCGCTGCTGATTTTCGTTGTCGCGGGACTGTTTTTTCTCAATCCGCACCGGCCGTCGGCTTGGACCATCCCCCAACCTACGGCGCTCAGGCAAGCTAGCCTACTGCTGATTTTTGCTTACGGCGGATTCGAATTCGCAGTGGTTCCAGGAGAAGAGGTAATTCGTCCGCGGCGGAATGTTCCCATCGCGCTACTCACCGCGATCGCGTTCGTAGCCGTTCTTTATGTACTGATTCAATTCGTGGCGCAAGGCACGCTGCCCGATCTGGCACTGTCGCCAACGCCGCTGGCATCGGCCAGCCGCAGCTTTCTTGGACCTCTCGGCGGCATCTTGCTGACGGCCGGAGCGGTCTTTTCCACTACAGGCACCAACAGCGCACTCATGCTGGTGACGCCCCGCATCCTGTTCGCGATGGCGGAAGCCGGGCAGCTTCCGCGGATTTTCGCTCGCGTGCATTCGCGTTTCAGAACACCCTACGTGGCCATCCTCGCGACGGCGTTGCTCGGTTGTGCCTGCGCGATGTACAGCGGTTTTGCATCACTTGCGGCCATTAGCGCCATCGCGCGGCTGCTCACTTATATGTCAACCAGCGCGGCATTGCCGGTGCTGCGCCGCAAAATGCCCGATGCCGAGCGTTGGTTCATGGTTCCTGGTGGGCCGATTATTCCGATTGCCGCCTTGGCGATTTCCGTGTGGTTATTAATGGGCAGCACGCAAACCCAGATTTTGATCAGCGGAGCGACGCTAGCGGCGGGCGCGGTGGTGTATGTATGCTTTAGAAGCTCGCGACCAGCAACTTCGTAATCCGCTTGGCAAGGTCGTTGGTGGCGCCCAGGTTTTCGCCGAAGATTCGCACCTTGCCGGCTACCTTCTGGTCCAAAAGCTTCTTTCCGTCCTTATCGGTCACCTGCGTGGTGACGTCCACCTTGGTGCTGCCCATCGCGACGGGAACCAGCTCACGTTTCATCTGGCTGCCTTCTGTAAAGGCTTCCACCGAAGTGTGCAGCGTGACCAGGTCCGGGACGTTCTTCGCAGCTTTATCGCCGCTGCGGAAAACCTTCTCAAATTTACGCGATTCGCGCACCTGTTCGATGAGGCGTTCATAGATCGCATAGCGAAACTCGGCGGGGATTGAAACATCACCAACTTCGACCAAGTCAATTTGGATGGCGGAAGCGTGGAGTTTCGGAGTTGGCGCGGGCGTTTGTGAGGGGATGGCGGCCGCCGCCGCCAGCATCAGAGTTACTCCCAATGCGATCTTCATTTGGTCCGCTCCTTTAGCTCAGTCTGTGGGGCGCTCATGTGCGCTCCGGCCGCCACCAGTTGGGTCCGGGTAGTTTCAGCCAGTCCTTTCGGAAGCGAAAAAATTACGCCGTGCACTCCGCCGTCCGCTCCCCGATAGACCACCGTGAGAATATCCACCTTGGTCCGCATCAACAATGTCAGGGCCTTCCCGCTGCCGAAGGGCGCGGCCATCGCGGCGGTCTTTACCACTCGGCCCGCCGTTCCACCGCTCTGCGTCATCTCAGTCCCGACGAAGACGTCTTCTATGGATGATGCAGGCACTTTGGCCTCCAGCTTTTTCGCGGTGAACTGCATGATGCCATTCTGGATGGTCAGATGGCCGTTGGCATTGCGCTTGATGGTTTCGAGCCCAATGACATGCCGGACATTCGGAGGCTGATCCGGCTGCTGGGCGAGTGCGACGCCAGCGCCCATCAGAATTGAAAGGAGCACAGTTAGCTTCACGTTTTACCTCGGATTTTTACTAGCGTCAACAAGGCTACCACAACGCCACGGCGAGCACCGATCTGCTAGGATCAAATTTCTAACACAACGGGATGCTGGTCGCCTAATCCACCATCCACAAAACACATCCCATAACCTTTTTAATCTTATGCCCAAACTATCAATTCGTGATCTCGATCTCAAAAACAAAACCGTATTCATCCGAGTGGATTTCAACGTACCGCTGGCTCCCGGCGGACAGGAAATAACCAGCGACAAGCGTATTCGGGCCTCGATTCCGAACATTCAGTATGCTCTGGATCGCGGCGCCGCCGTGATTCTGGCCAGCCACCTGGGGCGGCCTAAGGGCAAACCCAATCCGGAGATGAGCCTCAAGCCTGTGGGCAAGCGGCTAGCTGAATTGTTGGCGAGGCCAGTGGCGATGGCGCCGGACTGCATCGGTCCAGAAGTGGAAAAGATGCGGCCGGCCGCCGGTCAGGTTCTGTTGCTCGAAAACCTCCGATACCACGCTGAAGAAGAGAAGAACGATCCGGGATTCTCGAAGCAGCTGGCCTCCCTGTGCGATGTGTACGTGAACGACGCGTTCGGTTCAGCGCATCGCGCGCACGCCTCCACGGTGGGCATGATTCAATTTGTTCCCCAGGCCGCCGCCGGTCTACTGATGGATAAGGAACTCGAGTATCTTACCAAGGTCACCAAGAATCCGGAGCGCCCGTCGGTGGCGATTCTGGGCGGCGCCAAAGTCTCCGACAAAATCGAAGTGATCGAAAATCTGATGAAGGTGGTGGATCAACTTCTGATCGGCGGCGCGATGGCGTACACGTTCATGAAGGCCCAAGGGAAGGCCATCGGGAAATCGTTGGTGGAGGACGACAAGCTGAGCCTCGCGAAAGATCTGCTGGCGCGCGCCGGCACGAAGCTCTTGCTCCCGACGGACCACGTTGTGGTCAAGGAATTGAAGGAAGGCGCCGACTCGCGCGTGGTGACCGAAATTCCCGAGGACACCTTGGCAGTGGATATCGGCCCCGCCACCATCGAAGCTTACTCAGCCGTAATCGCGAAAGCCAAAACCATCATCTGGAATGGACCGATGGGCGTATTCGAAAAGCCCCCCTTCGATCGCGGCACAGTTGCCATCGCGAAAGCCGTCGCATCGTCAGGCGCAGTTTCGGTAGTGGGCGGCGGCGATTCCGAAAAAGCCATCAAGTCAGCGGGCGTCACTGACAAGATCTCCCACGTGTCGACAGGTGGCGGGGCGTCCCTGGAATTCCTGGCGGGCATTGAGCTGCCAGGAGTCGCCGCGCTGACAGAAAAGTAATTTGGCCGCGAATGAACGCGAATGAACGCAAATAAAACAGTTTTTCTTATTCGCGTTTATTTGCGTTCATTCGCAGCCTAAAGAAACAGCGCCGCTGCACTGATCCCCGCCGCCAGCAACGCCCAAGCGCTCAGGAGCGAGTGATCGATCAATAACCCCCCAATTGCCGGCGCGGCAATCGCGGCAATCGAATTCAGCGACTGCGTCAAGCCCAGCACTACGCCTTGCTCGGACCGCGCGGCTTTCTGCGTGATCAGGCTAGTCAACGCCGGGCGGATCGCTCCCATTCCGCTGGAGGCTACGGCCGTTACTACAAGCAGCAACGGAACCCCGTAAGTAAAGCCGAGCGCGGCCAATCCCGCCATCCCACAGAAGAAGCCGGCACGTACCAGGTTGGGTTCGCCGAAAATCTTTACTAGCCGTCCAATGAATCCGCCTTGCAAAATCACACCGAGCAGTCCCAGGTAAGCGTAGACATAGCCGACTTCCTTCGGGCCGAACGCGTGGCCATGCCAGGCGAAGCGCCGCTCCGCGAATAACGGAAAGCCCGACATGAACATCGAAAACGCCAGGGCGAACGCGAGGAATTGCCACAGCAGCGGCGCGAGGCCGGGCTCGCGAAAATAGCGCAGATAATTGCCCCAATCCAGGATCGTGAACTTGCGTGGCGTGGTCCCGTCGGCAGCGGTGGGCGCGCCGGAGGGCAGCAGAAAATAGGTTGCGAGGATGCTGGTTGCCGACAGCCCGGCAGCGGCGAAAATTGGATATTGGTAGCTGTATTGTGAGAGGAATCCCGAAATCGCCGGTCCAATCAGAAATCCCATTCCGAACGCGATGCCGATCAGCGCGAACGATTTGGCGCGATCCTCCGGCTTAGTTACGTCCGAAATGTAGGCTTGCGCCAGCGACAAGTTCCCGGCCGTCAATCCGTCAATGACACGCGACAGGAAAATCAGCCACAAGGCATTCGCATAGGCCAGTATCAGGAAGCCGATGAAGGTGCCAATCTGGCTGACTAGCAGCAGCGGACGGCGTCCCGTGTGGTCGCTCCATCGGCCGAGTATCGGTCCCGCGACCAATTGGCAAAGTGCGTAGGTGGACACCAACAGGCCCACCACGGCGGGGGACGCTCCGAATTTTTCCGCATAGAAAGGCAACAGCGGCAAGATGATGGTGAGCCCCAGAACATCTACGGATACGATCAGAAAGATGGGAAGCAGCGGAGATTTAGGCAAGTAAAGTCAGTACGATGGTAACAGATGGCCGACCAGCTTTATCTCACCTACACGCTTCGAAATTATTCCGAAGAAAACATGCTGCGTTACTACGAGAAACTGCTGAAACTGTTTCCGTTCTCGCGGCTCGCGAAGAACCCGTCCACGTTCAAGGTAATCCCGGTGGACATCACCGAGCCGGCGGTTCTCGAAATCCCGATGTCCGCTCCGGTTGAAATCGATCAGGTGCTGGCGGCTGCCAAGGATTTCGCGAACCCGGATTCCTGCTATAGGCTCGAAACTTGGTGGGACCTCTGGCAGTTCGACGCCGATTGGAAGCTGACGCCGTCGCGCGCCGCGCTAGTCTGTTTCGGTCCCGAGTTTGAGCGCGAGGACGAATCGCACTTGGAGATCGAGTTTGGTATCGACGCGCATTTCCTGCCGCAACCGGACATCCCCGGAAGTTTAGTAACCATCCAGTCCAACATCAAAAGCCTGCTCAAGATGGTGCACGACCTGGATGATGCGCTGCCGGTGGAGACCCGGCGTCTATGGTCGGAGTCGGGTGAGAACTTCTCAGAAAAGCTGCAGCAGGCATTACAGGCTGCGGGCTAATCCCCATCAGCCTTCCTCGCGAAGCACCGTCATTGGATCCACTCCTGCCGCGCGGCTGGCCGGGATCAAGGCCGCCAGTAGGCCGACCAGAGTCATTAGAACGCAGGCCAGAGCGATTGCGGCCGGGTCCAGCGTGGACACTTCGTACAGGAGACTCTTCAGCGCCCGCGTCAGCGCAAAGGCTCCCGCCAGTCCGCCGGCCAGTCCTACCAGGAGCATCGAGAGGGCGCTGCGCAAGGTGAGCGATACGACGTCGCCCCGCCGCGCGCCCAGGGCCATGCGGATGCCAATCTCGCGGCGCTGGTCGGTCACCGCATGCGCCAGAACGCCGTAGAGTCCCAGTGCGGCCATCAGAGCCGCAACCCCAGCGAACGCGCCAAGCACCCAGGTGGGTTGCCTCGCCCAGAGTATGCTTTGCTGCTTCACCTGTTCCATTGTCATCACGTCCCCCAGAGGCAGGTGCGGATCGATCTCGCGCATCGCCTCCCGAATCCCAGGCATTACCGACGCCGGTTCGCTCTGCGTGCGAACCACCAGTTTGATGTCCTGCCGCGGCGCTTGGGCCAAAGGTAAATAGGCTACTAGCTCTGGCGGCGCATTCAATGCGGCGGTGCGCTCGCTGCGAATCACACCCACGACCTGCAGTTTTGTCCGCGACTCCGGGATTGGGCCGTAGCCCGGCACGTCGATCGAGACGGTTCGCCCAATGGGATTTCGAATTCCGAATGTATTCGACAATTGCCGGGCTACTTCCTCATTGATCACGACAACGGGAGGTGCACCTGCGCGATCCCGATCTAAAATTCCGCTCCCGGACTCCAAGGGAATTTGTAGGGTGCCAAAATACCAGGGATCGACAAGCTTCAATCGAACCAGGAAAAAGTCCTTCACTCCGGGCAAGCTCAAATATTCGCCCCATTGCACACCTTGGAGCGGCAATCCCTGCGAGACGGATGCCTGCTCCACTCCGGGCACAGCCTTCAGCCGTTGAACCACGGCTTCATAAAATCGGGCGGCGCTGGCTGGCGACGGGTACGCAGCCGACGGAAGATCGGTGGACATCGTAATGACATGGTCGATTCGAACGCCAAGATCCACTCGCTGAAGTTTTGCCAGACTCTTGAACAGCAGCGCCGCGCCGCAAATGAGCACGACGGAAGCAGCCACTTCAGCGATGACGACGGTCCGGCGCACCGCCGCGTTCGAACCAGACGATCCCCGTGGCGATTGATTCAAGGCGTTCGAAAGCGTGCCGAAAGAAGTCTGCAAGGCAGGCAGCAGACCCGCCAGGATCAAGACCGCCATGACGGCCGCCGCGGCGAACCAAAGGACGCGCAGGTCCATACTGAGATCGGCGGTAAATGGCAGCGATGTCCCGAGCAGCGGCACCGCAACACCGAGCAGCAGTGCGCCCAACATAACACCGGCCGCGCCTCCGAGCACGCATAGGACCAGGCTCTCGGTGAGCAATTGCACGATCAAACGGCCGCGGCTGGCGCCTAGCGCGGTTCTGAGCGCCATCTCCTTTCGCCGGGTTGCGCCTTTTGCCAGCGCCAGGTTCGCCACGTTTGCGCAAGCGATGAGCAGCACCATCAGAACCGCTCCGGACGCCAGATAGATGGATCGGCGCAGGGTATCGCCAACCAGCAGCTGCGCGAACGGGTCCACTGTGAAGCCCCAGTCCTTCTGGAAAATCACGTCATTCAGACTGGCTCTCAATGCGGTCATCCTGGCTCGTGCCTGCTGGATGCTCACTCCCGTGCGCAGACGCCCAATGGGGTTGAGCCAATGCTGGCCGCGATTCATTTGATCCGGCGCGAAGATCAGCGGCGTCCAAAACCTAGCTTCGTCACGATCGAAACTGCCAGCCGGTAGAACGCCGATGATTCTGTGGGGTTCACCATCGAGCATCAGGTTGCGGTTTAGAATGCCGGGATCGCCGGCAAATTGCGTTTGCCAGAACGCGTGGCTTAACACCACCACTGGAGCCGCTCCCGGATGATCTTCCCCCGGTGCGAAGGTTCGGCCGATTTGAGGCTTCACGCCGAACACCTGAAAATAATCGGTCGAAACCTGTTTGCCTGAAATGCGCGCCGGATCGCCGCCAGTCGCAACCGCGGCGCTGGTCGGATTCTCCACCGACAATGCCTCGAAGATATCGCTCTGCCGCTTCCAGTCCAAGAAGGTAAGTGTGGTGGTGCCGTTGTGCCCCGTTGGAGTGGACTCCCACACTCTTACCATGCGCTCCGGCTCAGGGAACGGCAGCGGTTTCAACATCACCGCATCCACGATACTGAACATTGCCGTGTTGGCGCCGATGCCGAGAGCCAGCAATCCGATGGTAATCGCGGCGAACCCAGGATCCCGCGCGAGCGAAGCCATCCCGTATCGCAAGTCTCTCGACAGGTTCTCCATCCAGCGGACGCTCCGTTGATCGCGATGCTCTTCCTTCATCTGTTGGATTCCTCCAAAACGCTGGTTGGCTTGACGGCGAGCCTCTTCGGGCGAGAGGCCGGCGGCGATAGCATCGAACTCGGCCATTTCCATGTGGGCGAAGATTTCACCCTCCAGTTCCTTATCGAGACGCCGCTTGCGAAACAGCGCCGCGAAACGCCGAGCCACGAATCCTAGTGATCGGGCTGGCTTCACGGCTTTACCTCCGCCCCAGAGGCCTCCAGAAATTTTGCCACCAGCGCCGTCGCCCGCTCCCAGTTCCGAACCTCGACACTGAGCTGCTTTGCTCCAGCCCTGGTCAGCGAATAGAACTTGACCTTGCGGCTGGTCTCAGAAATTCCCCAGCGCGTGCGAATCCAGCCTTGCTCTTCCAGGCGTATGAGAGCTGGATATATTGACCCCTGGTTCAATTGCAAGAGGTTCTCCGCCACCTGCTCAATTCTCCTGGCGATGCGGTAGCCGTGCATCGGCCCCATGGTGTCCAGTGTTTTGAGGATCAGTAGATCCAGGGTTCCGTACGGGACGTCGGTTTTGTGTTCAGACATGTTGCCTGCCAACAGCTATATACTACATCAGGCAACCGGTAGGCTGTCAACAGCTGGCGGGCTAGGAAACGTGGCCGAGATCTTTTTTTGCCATGAGTTTCTCGATCGCCTCCGCCAGCATCTTCGGCAGAAACGGCTTTTGCAGAAAGCCTACCCGCTGCTCCAGAGCCTCCGGCAGATTGGAGACGTAAAAAGGCGATCCGCTGCAGATCAGGATCAACAAATCCGGCTGGATGTCGAGCATTCGGGTTAGCATCTTGTCACCCGATATCTCCGGCATCCCCAGATCCGCGATTACGAGATCGTAGCGGCCAGGCGCGGCCTCAAATTCACTGAGCGCCCGCACGGAGGACGAGTAGGTTTTCACTTCGAAGCCCATCCGCTGCAGGTATCGTTCTAATAGCTGCAATAGCGGCAGCTCGTCTTCAACCAGTAGAACCTTGCCGCGTGTCACATTCACCAGATCGCCAAGGGGGTCTCGCCTGGGCTGAAGGCCAGACCCAGACTTACTCGATTCGAGTCCTTCTGATAGAGATAGTTCTGGGTGCTGTAATGCCGATAGTCGTAGCGAAGCTCGACATGTGTTTCGCGCCACATCTTATATGTCACTCCTGTACCGCCTTGCAGATTCGAATATTTTCCCAAAGTTTGGCCCACCGCGGATAGTTCGCTGTAACTGGAGTTCAGCGCGAAAGTCCAGCGCCGGTATCCGGTATAAGAATATCCTGCTGTACCCATAGCTTGGCGCGAGGTCAGATAAACGCCGTTACCAGGCGATGCGCCCATGAAGTAATCCAGCGTCAGAGACGATCTGTCAAAACGCCGTGTCAGCCGCGCCTCGCCGATAGGAGCGTACACTAACTGGGCGAAGGTCACGTTGGCATAACCTTGCCCGACAATCGCGGCTATCGCCGGATCGATGGCCACCTCGGTGATCCCGAGTGAGTCAATCCGCATCCCTCCAGCTCGCACAGTGAAATCCAATTTGCGGCTCAAAGCCACTCCGTATCCGAGCGACACACTCTGCAGCTTGGAATGGCCGAAAGCTCTTTGAAAGTCATAGTAGACGTAGTTGTAATCGCCGGAGACTGTTTGCCGGCTGGTCAGCCGGTAGGCGATGTTGGCGCGCGCGGCGTAACCATCCAGTCCGGCCAGCGCAAGCGACGACCTGCGCACCACGAAGCCATCGCCACCTACCCCGAACGACAGGCGCGCAGTCTGCTGCCAAGTCACGTCCACGCGCGATTGCGCGAAATTGGTTCGAATATCGAAGAGCTCGTTAGCGGGAATCGCGAACAGGTCCGTGTTGGTGAGCGACTCATAGGCGAATGCTCCATTGGCCAGCGAGACGGTTCCCGCCGTATCCTTCAAATCCAGAATTAGCCGCGGGGAGAGCCTGCGGCTGTAGGCCAGATTCAGAAATTGGTCCAATCCTTGAGCGAGGTTGGGGACCGAATACTGCCGGTAGGCGCCTTTGTATTCGAGGCTCAGCTTGTCGTGCTTCCACTTTCGCGATCCAATCACCCCGAAACCAGTTTCCACTCCGTAGGCCGCGTGTTCATTGGTGGAAAGCGTGGCTAGCCCAGAATCATAGATGCCCGTCACATCCACGTAATAACGAAAGTCGAGCAGCTTCCCGCCGCGCTCGCCAATCAGGCTTGGATCGCGGCTGAGAATGGAAGGCCCCTGGTAGGTCTGGTCCGGATCCTGATCCGTCGGATCATCCGGCGTCTGCTCCTGCGCCAGGATGCAACCCGACGCGAAGAGCGCGCAAAAAAACCTCACACCCCATTCTACTCAGACTCATGGGAACGCTATCATCGGCAGATATGCGCTTTCACACCGAACATCTTACTTTCAATACCAAACAGCATCGCCAATACATTAACATCACGCCGCAGGTGGAAGCGGCGCTCGCAAAAAGCAAGATTCGCGAGGGAATGATTCTGGTCTCCGCCATGCACATCACGGCTGGAGTTTGGGTGAATGATGCGGAAGACGGCCTGCTGGCGGACATCGATGAGTGGCTGGAGCGCCTGGCGCCGTACAAAGACGATTACCGCCATCACCGCACCGGCGAGACCAATGGCGATTCCCACTTGAAAAGCCTGCTGGTCCACCATCAGGTGATCGTACCCGTATCGGATGGAAAGCTCGATTTCGGCCCCTGGCAGCAGGTTTATTACGCCGAATTCGACGGCCAGCGGCCAAAACGCGTCATTATTAAAGTCATGGGCGAGTGAATTTCGAAAGGATACCGCCGCGCGTGGCATTCCAACAGTAAGGAGCAATATGAAACGACTCTTCCCGTTAACCGCCGTATGCATGGCAACCGCGCTGGCAGCCGATATTCCCATCCGCGAAGTCATCCTGTATAAGAGCGGCGTCGGCTACTTCGAGCGCGCCGGTACGCTTTCGCCCGGCGAATCTGCCCGGCTCGATTTCAAGGCCGCCGACATGAACGATGTTTTGAAATCGCTCACGCTGCAGGATCGCAACGGCGGCAAAGTCACAGGGCTCCGCTACGATTCGAGCGAAACGCTCGAGCAAAAGCTCTCCGATTTTCCGTTCACAATCTTGGGCAATGGCCCGCTCAGCTCGTTCCTCGGTCAAATGAGAGGCGCCCGCGTGGAATTGAAATTCAGCGCCGAAACCATCAGCGGAACAATCCTGAGCGCCCGCCTGGCTGCGTCCGAGGACAAGAAACCGGATCGCGAACAAGTGGTCTTACTGCTCGATTCCGGCGACCTTCGGACCCTGGATCTGGCCGCCGCCAGCTCCATTCGATTCGCCGATCCCAAGCTGCAAACCCAGCTCAAGGATTACCTGGCTGCTGTCAACCAATCGCGCTCCAAGGAAAAACGCAGCATCTATATCGATTCGTCAGACGCGAAAGAGCGCCAAATCGCGGCCAGCTACATGATCCCGGCGCCGGTTTGGAAATCCAGCTACCGTTTGATCTTCGACGAGAAGAGCGAATCCACGCTGGAAGGTTGGGCGATCATCGACAACACTACCGGCGAGGATTGGATCAATGTGAATCTGGCGGTTGTTTCCGGGCAGCCAGTGTCGTTCATCAGCCGGTTGTATGAGCCGAAGTATTTGACGCGTCAGACGGTGGATCTGCCGGAGGATCAGGCTGCGAATCCGGTGGTGTATGGGGGCGTGATCGGGGGCGCTATAGACGTGGCCAGTACGGGATCTCCCGCGCCTCCGCCAGCGGCCGCTCCGATGTCCGGGAGGAACTTCAAGTCAATGCAGGCTCGGCTCGGCACCGGATCGGCCGGGATCAACGTGATGGAAAACATGGGCGTGAGGGAGAGCGCAATTGCCACAAATGTTGCGGCCGCCGATCTCGGCGAGCTTTTCGAATACCGCTTCTCCACACCCATCACCGTCAAAAAAGATGAATCTGCCATGCTGCCGTTCCTGCAGCAGAAAATCGGATCGCGCAAGCTGCTGATCTACTCCGAAAACTACGGCGAGCATCCCATGAATGCAGCCGAGCTGACCAACTCCACCGGCAAAACCCTGGATGGCGGCCCCATCACGGTCTTCGACGCCCAAAGCTACGCCGGAGAAGCGCTCATGACTACGTTGAAGACCGGTGACAAGCGCCTGATCAGCTACGCCGTGGATCTCGGCACGCGCATCACCACCAAGTTCGATTCCACAGGCAACCTGGTGCGCGAAATCCACGTCAATCGCGGCATGCTGAGCACGCGCCTGGCGCAGCAGGAGACCCGGACCTTCACTATCCGCAACGTGGATCAGAAATCGAAGACGCTGATCATCGAGCGTCCCCAGCGTGCGGGCTACAAACTGCTCAACCAGAAACCTACCGAGACCACGGCGGACGCTTATCGCTTCGAAGTGAAGCTCGGCCCCGACGCCACCCAGAAATTCGCAGTCAACGAAGAGCTGCTCTTCGACAACAGCTTCGAGGTGTCGAGCCTCACTCCCGACCTGCTGCTCACCTACGTGCGGAACAAAGCGATTTCGGAAACTGGCCGGCGCGAGCTTCAGCAGATCCTGGATCTCAAACGCCAGATCGCCGACGCCGATAACCAGATTCACCAGATCGATACCGAAATCAACAATCTGGTTACCGATCAGGAGCGGATACGCCGAAATATCCAGAGCCTGAACAATGTAAGCGGCCAGCAGGAACAAGTCCAGAAATACGCGCGCCAGCTATCCACGCAGGAAAGCCAGTTAGCTACGCTGCGCGACCACGCGAACGATTTGAAAAAGCAAAAATCGACTTTACAAACGAACCTCGACACACAAATCGAGAAGCTGGATTTCTGATCCGCGTTCATTCGCGTTCATCAGCGGCTAAAATGAACTCTTGCGGATCGCCCTAATCGGTTATGGCAACGTAGGGCGCGCCTTCGCGGCGCTCTTGCAGCACCAGCGCCACGCGTATCCCTTCGAAATCGCCGGAATCCACACCGCGCGGCATGGAACCGCTTACGGCGACGGCGCATTTGGCGAGCCTGCATCCTCGGTGGAAGAATTCCTCGACCGCGCCCAGTCTGAGATCGTGGCCGAAATCACCACACTCAATCCAGCCACCGGCGAGCCTGCGCTATCGCATATCCGCGCCGCATTCGCGCGTGGCCGTCACGTCATCACAGCGAATAAAGGACAGTTCCGTTTCGAATCCACCGTGATGGATGGTGTGCCGGTATTCAATATGGTTCGCAATAACCTACCTGGCGTCAAAATCCTCGGATTCACCGGCGCATTGAATTCCACATCCAAAATCGTCATCGAGGCGATGCGCCAAGGCCAATCTATGCAGGCTGGCATCGAAGCTGCCAGACGTCTTGGGATCACCGAAGCCGATGCCAGTTACGACATCGAAGGCTGGGACTCGGCCGCCAAAGCCGCTGAGCTGGCAAATGTTCTGATGGATGCACGCATCACGCCGCAGGATGTGGATCGGCGCGGCATCGGCCGCCTGACGCCGGAACGCGTGCGAGAGCTGGCCGCGAAGCGCAAGACCGTGTGTTTGGTGAGCCGCGCGCGCTTGAATCCCACTGGGATACGGGTGAGGGTGCGCGCCGAAGTATTGGATGATACTGATCCGTTGGCTGCCGTATCAGGGACTTCCAATCTGCTGCTACTCCATACCGATCTGATGGGCACCATCGGAACGGCCGGTATCAATTGCGGCGTCGAACAAACCGCCTACGGCCTCTTCAGCGACGCCGTGGATATCGCGCGCCAGGCGGGCGGCGTCCAGTTCTGAACAAATGACTTTTGATATCGGCAGCCCACTCAGAGTGTCAGCGCATTTAGTGCTGCTTTTGTGTGCAGTACTTGCAGTAGCTGGTAGTGGGTCAACTGACCCACTACCCAGTAGCTCGCGCCCGGGTGTTATGGTCCAACATGCGCTCATTCCTTCTCCTGGCTGCAATCTCGCTAACGTCAGTCCGCGCCGCGACCGTGAATTTGATTCAAAATGGAGACTTTGAGTCGGGGCTGAGCGGATGGACCGTCCTTACCCAAACCTTTGGAATCCCGGGCGCTTGCAGCGACCCGTTTGCGCTCCAGACCACTGGCACTCCCTCGTGCGGATCAGTCTTGGCGGACCCCATCGGCGGGGGCGCCGCAGTCTACGCTTCAGCGCGATTCGATCCCGGATCGAACAGCATGGGCGATTACAACTACATCCTTGAGCAGGACTTCTTGGTACCCTCCGACCCCACTAGTGCGACGCTGACAACAGCCGCGGTTCAATTCACCGGACCGTCTGTGCCAAGCGTCGTCGATTCTATCTCTTTGAACGATCCACGTGCAGTGTGCCCCTAGTTTCCTTGACGATTCCATGGACCGCGATGTCCTGTGCCGACAGCATCCTGCCGATTTTCGAAGCGCACGCCGGGCAGGAACTCGAAATTCGACTCGAGAGCGACCCGTTCATCGATCCTTCGTCGGGCATTGACGGCGTAACATCTTCGGTTGCGTTTGATGACATTGCGCTCATGGTCACTAGTGGTTCCACTCAAGTCGTTCCCGAACCCCATATTTTCACATCGCTCGGTATGGTTTTTTCAGCGCTGTTGTTTCGGCATCGGTAGGCCTCTTCTCGAGGTCGCCAGTAGCGACGCCGTTGATATCGCGCGCCACGCCGACACTGTCCAGTTCTGAACAAGAGATTCTTGAGAGCGGACGCTCAAGCTCGCGACAGCTCTCGACATCATTATGCTTTTCACACACTTGCGGCTGGCGTTTTAATTGCCTTAGGGAACCCAATGCCACGACTTCTCCACGATCTGCGTTTTGCCATCCGCCAGCTCCGCAAGAGCCCCGGCTTCGCCATTACGACGATTCTCACGCTTGCCTTGGGAATCGGCGCCACCACCGCGATTTTCAGCCTGGTGAACGCAGTGCTGCTGCGCCCACTCCCGTTTCCGCAACAGGACCGGCTAGTGTGGCTGGATGAGCTGGATCGTCCTGCCCAAGGCGCCGCAGTCGGGAGCCACCTCAGCTATCCCGATTTCTTCGACTGGCGTAAGCAACAGCATTCCTTCTCGGGCTTGGCGTCCTATCGGGATTCCGGCGTAACGCTAAGCGGCGTCGGCGATGCCCAGCAACTTCCATCGCAGATTGTCTCGGCGGATTTCTTCCAGGTACTCGGCGTCCATCCTATGCTGGGCCGGGATTTCTTAAAGGAAGACGAGAAGCCCGATACGCACATCGCCATGCTGAGCCATCAATTATGGCAATCCACTTTTGGCGGAGCGCGCAATATCGTGGGCCGCTCGATCACCCTGGACGGTCAAACTTACACCGTGGCCGGAGTGATGCCCGCGAATTTCTCATTCCCCATCCAGAATCCGCCTGTCGCTGTGTGGACCAGCATGGGCGATGACACGCAGTTCTTCACGCAGCGTGGCGCGGACTTATTGGAAGTGATCGGGCGCTTGAATTCTGGCGTTTCACTCATCCATGCAAAGGCGGATCTGGACGTTATCACCCAGAACCTCGCTGCCCAATTTCCCGACACGGATAAAATACACCAAGGTGCGGTTGCCAAGCCGGTGCTCGACCAACTGGTGGGCGATACCCGGCCGGCTTTGCGGATACTGTTCGCGGCCGTGGCCTTGGTTTTGCTGATCGCTTGTGCCAACGTGGCTGGTCTTTTGCTTGCGCGTGCATCGCGCCGCCGCTCGGACATCGCTTTGCAGGCGGCCTTGGGAGCGAGCCCTAGCGAAATAATCCGCCAGATTTTGGTGGAATCCCTAGTTTTGTCCATGATCGCTGGTGCCTGTGGAATCGCGCTGTCCGTCGCTGCTGTGCGCTGGCTTCCGAGCCTGGTGCCGAATAATCTTTTACCCCGTATGGAACAGATCGGCGTGGATGGTGTGGTGCTGGGTTTCGCAACCCTGGCATCCATCCTCACCGGTTTGCTGTTTGGCGTTCTGCCGGCGTGGCGAATGTCGCGCTTCGATCCGCTACTCGCGCTGCGTGAAGGCTCGCGCGGGAGCACCGGAGGCCGCCGCCAGCATCGCGTGCAAAGCTGGCTGTTGGTTTCAGAAACCGCGCTCGGGTTGGTTTTGCTGGTAGGCTCCGGCCTGATGATCCGTAGCTTCGTCCGCGTGCTTAACGTAGATCCAGGCTTCGATTCTCACCACGTTCTCACTGCCAGCCTGAGTCTGCCCTCCACTCGCTATCCTCGTCAGCAGAAAATCGAGTTTTATCACCGGCTGTTTGATCGCCTGGCTGTGCTACCGGGCGTGGAATCCGTGTCGGCCGGCTACCCCCTCCCACTTTCAGGAGACAACATCGATATCGATATCGCGATCGAAGGCCGGCCCGTGGCCAAAGGCGATCAACCGTCCGAGCAGATAGCCGTAATCACGCCGGACTTTTTCCGGACCATGAAAATCCCCATCCTGCGCGGCCGTGCCTTCACGGCCGCGGACGACACCAAAGGTAAGCCGGTGATCATCATCAACGACAAGTTCGCCCGCAAATATTTCCCCGGAGAGAATCCTATTGGCAAACGCATCCAACCCGGCCTCGGCGATGGGACCGTCAAATCGTCCATGCGCGAAGTGGTCGGCGTAGTGGGGAATGTGAAACGGGTAGGACCGACCACGGACGTTGATCCTCAATACTACCTGCCCTGGGAACAAGCTATGGTCACTTCGCCCGCGCTGGCCATCCGCGCCGCGGGAGATCCAACGGCGTTGATAGCGTCGGTGCGCGCCGTGGTGAGGGACATGGACCGCCAAATCCCTATACACCATGCAGCGACGCTAGAGGAAGCGCTGTACCGCTCGGCGGCTAATCCGCGATTTCAGACGCTGCTGTTAACGTCGTTTGCCACGATGGCCCTGCTGCTCTGCGGAATTGGACTCTACGGGCTGCTTTCCTATATGGTTGTGCAACGCTCGGCCGAGATCGGATTGCGCGTGGCGCTGGGCGCTCGCCGCGCCGACGTTCTGAAGCTGATTTTGGGCCGGGGCCTCGCGCTGGCAGCTGCTGGCGTAGTGGTTGGCCTAATAGCCTCCGCGTTTCTAACCAAATATTTGACGACGTTGCTCTTCGGTGTGCAGCCCTTGGACGCGATCACTTTCGCCAGCGTCACGGCCCTTCTGTTACTGGTGTCGCTGATCGCTAGCAGCGTGCCGGCCTATCGGGCAGCGCAGTTGGATCCGATGAAAACGCTGCGCGATCAGTAGCTCTGCGCCACTTTGCCGGCGGTATCGCTCAATATCCTACCAATCTCTCCGATAAGTAAACTCAGGCCGGTCTCTACGCCGGAGGGGACGAATACGCCAAACATGACAATCGGAAAGAAATTGACGATAAGTTGCAGTGCGATGCTGCTGGCAACACTGGTGCTTGGTGTCTTCGCGCTGAATGCCATTAGCAACTTGTCCAGCAGGCTTGAGACCGCCATAAACAAAACTACGAGGAAGATCGAATTAATCGATACGGTAAGCAGTTCGCGATCCGATATGCTGGCCGCTCAGCGCGGAGTCGTCATGTTTACATTTGGGAAATCTCCGGAAGGCGCCGAGAAAGCCAAACGATTGTTCGAGTCAGCCGGTCAGCGATGGGCTGAGTCGCTGTCGGAGCTACGACCGTTGCTTGTGACCGACGAGGGGAGGCAGTTGACCGGCCAACTCGAGGCATCGCTGACGGCATGGCGCGCGGCCTTCGGAGAAATTGTTGAATTTTGCAGCCGTGGGAACCCGGAGGCTGGCCTTAAGATCACCTTGGAAAAAGGCGTGCCAATCTACGATGTGGCCGGAAAGGACACGGATCGATTACAAGAGACCCAGAGACAGTTCCTAGAGAAGGACCGTCAGGCCGCAGCGGAGACCAAGAGCATGAGCCGCTGGATCGCGCTCTTGCTGATCGGCTTATCATTGACCCTGGGAGTGGCGATTCTATTTCTGGTGCGCAACACCAGCGAAACTCTCCAAAAAGCGGCCGCCGAACTGTCCGAAGGAGCCGAGCAGATCACCAGCGCAGCCTCGCAGGTGGCCTCTTCGAGCCAAGCGCTGGCGCAGGGCGCTTCTGAGCAGGCTGCTTCTCTCGAAGAGACATCCGCTTCCATTTCCGAGATCACGTCGATGACGCGCAAGAATGCTGAGAATTCGAAATCGGCTGCCGGAGTGATGGCTACCGTGGACCGCGAAGTTAAAGAAGGCAACCAGACGCTGGATCAGATGGTAGTCTCTATGCAGCAGATCAATGCTTCGAGCGACAAGATCGCGAAGATCATCAAGGTGATTGACGAGATAGCGTTCCAGACCAATATTCTGGCGCTGAATGCCGCGGTGGAAGCGGCTCGCGCTGGTGAGGCCGGCATGGGATTCGCGGTGGTTGCCGACGAAGTCCGCAACCTGGCGCAGCGCTCGGCGCAAGCTGCCAAGGATACGGCCGGGCTGATCGAAGAATCCATCGCGACTTCGAGAGATGGTAGCGCCAAGCTCGAGCAAGTGGCGGGAGTGATTCGCGCCATCACCGAAAGTTCCACTCAGGTGAAAACGCTGGTGGATGAAGTGAACATGGGCAGCCAGGAGCAGGCCCACGGTATCGATCAAATCTCGAAAGCTGTTGCGCAAATGGATCAGGTGACGCAAGGCACGGCGGCCAGGGCCGAAGAGAGCGCCTCGGCGAGCGAAGAACTATCGGCGCAGGCCCAAGCCTTGAATCACATCGTGAGCGAGCTGGGAACGCTAGTGGGAGGTGACGCGTCCCAAGCGGTCAGGAGCGTGGCGCGGATTCCGTCTCTATCGGTCCGAGCCTGAGCGCGCTGAAATCGGCCGTTTCCCGGCCGAAGCCGGCCAGCAAGGCTCCGGTCCCGGTGGGCGCCCCGTCTGCGCGCAAAGGGGCTATCCTTCAGTTCATCAATTCAAGAATCTGTGGACCCTCCCGATAAGGAAACCAGGCCCAGTAGTACTGGGTGGAGGAAGAAAAGTGCAATCGCAAATGACCGTCGGTAAGAAATTGATGTTCAGTATTGGGGCGATGCTCCTGATATTGCTGGTTCTGGCAGGTTCCTCGCTGTATTCCATCTCTACGCTAGGAGATGAGCTCAACAAGACCGCCAACCAGACCGCCAAGAAGCTCGACACTTTTGGCTTAATGGCCACTAACGCATCCGAGATGCTGTCGTTCGAAAGAGGCGTATTGGTTCGCCTTACCATGAAGGATGTCCCGAAAGCCGAGGGGTATCACAACAGCTTCGAGGAACACGCCCGCCTGCTTGCCGATGAGATCAATGAGATGCGCCCGCTGCTCCAAACCGAACAGGGCAAGCGTGACATCGAGCTAGTATCCACCGATCTGGCAGGCTGGTCACCGGCTCACCGCGAACTTTGGGAAACCGGCCGCGCGGGCAACGTCGAGGGAGCGCTAAATATCTACGACAAGCAAACCCTTCCCCTTGCCAAGGATATGCAAAAGGCCATCGATGACGTGAAGCAGGTCCAGAGGCGACTGCTGGCTGAGTCGGTCGAGGTAGCGCAAGCGAAAGTAGCGACTAGCCGCTGGATTGCCATCCTCCTGACCGGCATATTTCTCGTCGTGGGGGGCGTTATTGTCAAGGTGGTTCACGACATGAGCAAGGGCCTTCGGCGGGTAGCTTTGGAGTTATCCGAAGGCGCCGAGCAAATCAACAGCGCTTCCTCGCAAGTAGCTTCCTCCAGCCAATCGCTGGCGCAGGGCGCCTCTCAACAAGCTGCCTCTTTAGAAGAAACTTCCGCTTCTACCGAAGAGATCACTTCCATGACCCGGAAAAATGCGGAGAATTCGAAATCGGCGGCCGACGTCATGGCTGAGGTAGATCGTGAAGTCAAAGAAGGCAATCAAACCCTCGATCAGATGGTGACTTCCATGCAGCAGATCAACGCCTCCAGCGACAAGATTTCGAAGATCATCAAAGTGATCGACGAGATCGCGTTCCAGACCAATATTCTGGCACTCAACGCCGCGGTGGAAGCGGCACGCGCCGGTGAGGCCGGCATGGGATTCGCCGTAGTTGCCGACGAAGTCCGCAACCTAGCGCAGCGCTCGGCGCAAGCCGCCAAGGATACGGCGGGGCTGATTGAAGAATCCATCGCGACTTCAAGAGACGGCAGCGCCAAGCTGGAGCAGGTGGCGGGGGTGATTCGCGCCATCACCCAAAGCTCCGCTCAGGTGAAGACGCTCGTCGATGAAGTGAACATGGGCAGCCAGGAACAAGCCCGCGGCATCGATCAAATCGCGAAGGCCGTCGCGCAAATGGATCAGGTGACCCAGGGCACTGCTGCCAGCGCTGAGGAAAGCGCCTCGGCCAGCGAAGAACTTTCTGCGCAGGCGCAAGCGATGAATCATATCGTAGTCGAGTTAGCGGAATTGGTGGGCGGCGACGAGCGGTCCGCCGGTGCACGGCCGCCTCGCACGTATTCCCCGAGCCCCTCCTCGCCTGCGGTGGGCCGCAGCCTAAATGCGCTGAAGTCTGCCGTGTCCAAGCCGAAATCGGCCCCTGCGGCACCGGCGATGGCGGGCGTCAAGTCTGCACGCAACGAATTTCCGCTCGACGATAATTTTGGAGAAATGTAGACCAGGAGATGATTATGCAATCCAGTGTTCTAGCGAATCCCGTTGCCGTCGATGCCACTAAGACGGACGCGCGAGCCGGAAAGTATCTGACGTTCCAACTTGGCAAAGAGGAGTTCGCCGTCCAGGTGCTTCACGTCCGCGAGATCATGGGGGTGCAGGAAATCACTGCCGTTCCGCAGATGCCCTTCCATGTCAAAGGCGTCCTCAACCTGCGTGGCAAAGTGATTCCCGTCGTCGACCTGCGGCTGAAATTCGGACTGCCGGAAATGGAATATACCCAGCGCACCTGCATCATCGTGGTGCAGGTGGACGGGCACGCCGGCAAGATTTCCACCGGCATCATCGTCGACGGCGTCTCCGAAGTCCTCACGCTCCAGACCGCCGACATCGAGGACACCCCTGATTTTGGAATAGGCGCTGCCACCCCGTACCTGCTGGGACTCGCTAAAATAAAGGGCAAAGTCAAAATCCTGCTGGATATCAACAAGGTCATCCAGGAGGTGTAGCGTACGCACTCATGCGTGCCGCGTTCACACTCGTGTGAACGCCTGAACTTTTTTCCGAACTAGCGTGTTCGCAAGAGTGCGAACACGGCACGCATGAGTGCGTGCGCTACCGCACCATCGGCAACTCCACGTTCGACGGATACTTTCGCGAATGATACACCCGCTGTTCGGCTTTCTTATAATCCGCTTCCGCTGCCATAAAAATATTCGGCACAAATTTCTGCGGATTCCGGTCGATCAGCGGAAACCACGTGCTTTGAACCTGCACCATCACGCGATGCCCCTTAAGGAACGCGTGATTGTTGGAATGCAGGTCGATCGCATACTCGGTCACCTGGCCTGCCACCAACGGTACCGGCTTCTCGAATCCATTCCGGAAGCGCGCCCGCAGCACTTCATTCGCGATCATCAACTGGTAGCCGTTCATCGGCGGATCCGTCTCGCCCTTCTCCGGATATACGTCGATCAGTTTTACGATCCAATCGCTGTCGGTCCCGGTGGTGGATGCGTAGAGGTGCGCGACAATGTCGCCCGCCACGGCCAGGTCGCTTGAGAGCGGCGAAGTTTCCCAGCTCAGCACATCGGGACGTTCATATACGAACCGCTGATCCTCCACCAGCCACGGCGCCCAGCCGGAAGGCCCGCCGTAGAGCGCCTCAATGGGCCGATGCCTGTACGGCACCGGATGCGCCGGATCGGAAACATAAATATCGAAGCCATCTTCACCGCGCGGCTCATCGAACGATAGCTCGCCCGCATCCTGGAAATAAATCTTCTTGTGTTCCACTCCCTCGCGCGGCGGCCACGCGCCGTAGCGCTCCCATTTGTTCGA
>JBEKJJ010000081.1:0-26070 GCA_050011295.1 Bryobacteraceae bacterium | reverse complement strand
GAAGTGCTGCTTCACGAATTCGAGGTGAGATCGCGGACCCAAAGTGGTGTGCTGCGCTTGACGGTTACGCCTCCCGCGAATATCTCGGAGGGCCCCGAGTTGTCTGTCACCGTGCCGCGCTCTTTGCAACAGGTGTGGATTGAAACGCGCGGCGGCAACGTGCAGGCGATGGATCTGGATGGCGAGTTGCAGGCGCGCTCGGCTGGTGGGCGCATGCTGGTGGATCGCATCAAGGGAAAAGCGGAAGTCAGAACCGGCGGCGGCGATATCCAGGTGGGAGACGTCGGCGGGACTGTTCGATGTTATTCCGGCGCCGGTGTGATTCGTATGAAGAGCGCGGGCGGTGAGTCGTGGCTGGATACTTTGGGCGGTGAGGTGTACGTCCAGCAGGCGCTTGGCCCGGTGCACGCCTCCACGGCCGGCGGCAACATTCGGATCGAGCGCGCCTCCAGCACCGTCTTTGCCCGCACCGCGGCTGGCTTGATCGAAGTGCAGCAAGCCGACGGCGCCGTGACGGCTGAAAGTTCCGCCGGCGCCATTCAGGTGAATGCCGCAAACGGCGTGCGTTGCGAATCCGCCTCCGGGACCATTCGGCTGCGTAATGTGGGTGGGGCTTTGCGCGCGTCCACCGCGGCCGGAAGCATTATGGCGGAATTGCTTTCCGGAAATCGCATCCTGGATTCCATGCTCAGCACCAACGCGGGTGACATCACGGTGTTCATTGCGTCTAACGTACCGTTGACGGTTATGGCCAGAAACGATTCGGGAGGCGCCACCGGCCGGATTATTTCCGATTTCAAGGAGATTCGCGTCAAGCCGGGAAGTTTGCCTGGGGCAAGCCCCGTGGTGGCGGAGGGCGCGTTGAACGGCGGCGGTCCGCTGCTGCGCATCAATGTGAATGGCGGCACAATTTATTTGCGCCGTGAGAAGTAAAGTTTTTAGGAATAGAAGTTTGAGGTAATTCGTATGTATAAATTCATTTCGTCGATGGTGCTGTTCGCCGGTGTGCTCGGCGCTCAGGTGGAAGTGGTGCAGTTAGCGCCACAAGATCCCGGGACCCCCCAGATTTTTGAGTTTCGCAACGGCTCCGGTGGGCTCCTGTCGGGTGGAACCTACCTGGGCGTGAACTTATGCGAGATCTCAAGCGACCGCGCGCGCGAACTGAAACTCAAGGAAGCTTACGGCGTCGAAATCTCGCGCGTGGAAGAGGGCAGTCCCGCCGAGAAAGCGGGTTTAAAATCCGGAGACGTGGTTTTGGAATACAGCGGCCAGCGCGTGGAAGGCATGGAGCAATTCGGCCGGCTGGTGCGCGAGACTCCACCCGCCCGCGAGGTCAAGCTGCTGATCAGCCGCAATGGCGCCACCCAGAGCGTCACCGCGACGGTGCAAACGCGCAAGCTCAAGAGCATGGCCACCGTCATGCCAAACTTTGACATGCCCGAGATCCACATGCCCGACATGCCGCAAGTTTTCACCACTTGGCACAGCCCCGTGCTAGGGGTGGAAGCGGAATCGCTGGGCCCCCAATTGGCGGGGTACTTTGGTGTCAAGGACGGAGTATTGGTTCGCTCGGTCGCCAAAGATACGGCCGCTGAGAAGGCCGGTATTAAAGCCGGGGACGTGATTACCAAGGTGGACGGATCCACGGTGACGACGCCGAACGAACTGGTGAGCGCCATACATGCTGCCAGCTCCAAGAAGTCGTTTCCGGTCGAGCTCATGCGCGATCGCCACGAGACCAGCGTGAACGTTACTATCGACGACCGCTCCGAAAGAATTGCCCCTCGTACCCGGGCGGTGCATGACGTCAGGATGTAGACGCGCCCACGCTTGCTGCCGCTACCTCATGCACCTTCAACAGCAGCTCCACCTCGCGGCGTGGAAGTCCCAAAGTCGAAGCGATGGTATCCACCGGCTCTCCTCGGCGCGATAGACGGATCACCTGGCTGCGCTTGCTGAGATTCACGCTGCGCCGGGCCGGCGCCGGCGCCCCGGATATGCTGGCGGCGCGTTCCTCGGCCTCACGCAGCCGCGTGTTCATAGCATCCAGCCGGAGCGAAAAATCGAGCCTGGTAACTCGCGAGCGCAATTCGTGCAGTTCTCTTTTGAGCGCTAGAAACACCAGCAGCAATACGATGGCGCCGGCTGCCTGGAACGCATAGGAACCGAATAGGATAAAAGTTCGTTCGAACATGGCTTGGCCTCAGTACAATGTTCTGAGCCGCTCCTGGCGGCTGATCACCTGGCGTATCCGCACACCGAAATTTCCTTCCACCACCACCACTTCGCCCCGTGCGATCACACAATTGTTGACAATCACGTCCACCGGCTCTGAAATGGCGCGGTTCAATTCCACAATGGACCCTGTGGTGAGTTTGATCACGTCTTTCAACGCAAGCTGGGCCCGCCCAAAAGAAACGCTCACCGGTAGCTCAACATCCAGCAGCAGGTCGATCGCGGTCGGTTTGCCGCTTTCTCCGGGCGCCGACTTGGCGGGTGGATCGGCTCGTTTCGGCGTATCCACCGGAGCGGCGGTGTCGGGCAGCTCTATCAGCGTCTTGCTGAACACACCGATAACGGGGAAAGTCTGATCCCCCACGCCGATCTCAAACGAGTAGCTGGTTCCGCTATCAGAATTCGGTGGAGCTTCGTGGCCATCCGTGCAGGCCACGTCCTCGCGGGCGCGAGCCGCGAGCGCGCTTGCGACCCCTGACAGGGCCTGACTCACAATCTCGAGATACGTGCTGCGTATGCTGTCGGAATCGCCGTCGTCCACCCCGGCGCTCTTTAGTATCCGATTCCCGATTTCCTCCCAGCTCTGACGCTTGGCCCCTACCCACATCAACGCGCCGCCGCTCACGCTGAACCGCTGCTCCCACCACAGCAGCGCTTTCTCGCCCGCTTCCAGATCCGAGGCGGAAAGCTCGTGCGGTACGCAGGTCACATTCGGGGCCTCGCCCATCATAGCTTCCATGACCTGCGTTAGCTGGCGCGCCAGTAACTCCGACAGCCACACCGGCGCCGCGTTTTTCTCCGCCACGGCTAAGCGCCTTTCTCGATGGGCCAGCGTTTCTGCATGTAGGTCCGCAAGCGGAGAATCGCCTGGGATTTGAGCTGCGACACGCGGGATTCGTGCAGGTTCACAACCTTGGAGATCTCACGCAAAGTCAACTCTTCGTGGTAGTACAGGCTGATTACGGTCCGCTCGGTGGAGGGCATTCTTTCGATGGCGTCGGCCAGCAGCCTTTGCAGTTCCGATCTCTCCAGCAGACGCGAGGGCCAGTTCTCTTCATCATCGGAGATGTATTTCAACAGACTGCGGCCGGCGTCGTCGGGCGATGCCGCCTCGAGACTCCCCAGGTTGACGCCCCGAATGTCCACCAGCCATTCGTGATACTCCTCCAGCGTCAGCTTCAACTCGTGCGCGATCTCTTCTTCGGTAGGCCCCCGATGGAGCCGCTGCTCGGCTGCCGAAATCGCAACCTCGATTTGTTTGGAACGCTTACGCTGCTGGCGCGGCGCCCAATCCAGGCCGCGCAAGCTGTCCAGGATCGCGCCGCGTATTTTGTATTCCGCGTAAGTTTTGAGTTTTACGTTGTGACGCGGATCGAACCGGTCGATCGCGGCTATCAGCCCCAGGGTCCCCGTGGATATCAAGTCGTCCAGGTTTACGCTTTCCGGCAGCCTCTCGTGAATTCGGCGGGCGATCAAACGGACCTGGGGCAGATGCTCGAGAATCAAGCGTTCGCGCTCCTCCGCCGCGCTCTCCAGCGTCTGGTACTTCTTCACGCCGCCGCTGGGCTCCTTGGCTGTGCCTTGCGCCCTCATGCCGCCGCCATTCCGAACCTGGGTTGTCCGGCCGGCTCGGCCTTCAGGATCAGGTCAAGGATTCCGTCCAGCGTGGCCGCCTCCAGATCCTCTGGGATGCGCTGCCCTCCCGACAGGTAGGATATTGGCTTTCCCATGCGTACGCTCTGGCTTAGGATGGGGCCAAATGTCTCGGTTTCATCCAGCCGCGTGAAAAGCAGTTTGCGTGGTCCGAATATCTCGTATCGCTGGGCCACCCGCCGCAAATCGGCGGTTCGCATCGAGGCCGGAAGCACCAGATGCGTGTCCATGCCGGAATAGCTGGAAAGGAAATGAGCCATCTCTTCAAAACCATCCATTTCGCCGTTCGCTAGTCCTGGCGTGTCGATCAGGACCAGATCTTTGTCGTGATGTCTTTCTAATGCTTGCGCCAATGCCGCGGTGGTTTCCAACACTTCGCAACCGATACCCAAAATGGCCGCATAGGATTGCAACTCATCGGCCGCTGCGATTCGAAAAGTGTCCAGCGTCAGGATTTGCGATCGCTTTCGCGAATTGATTCCGTGTTGCAGTGCCAGTTTCACCAGCGTGGTGGTCTTGCCCGCGCCCGGCGGCCCAACCAGCGCTACCGTGCGAGCGGGCCATCCCGGAGACCCCCCCTGGCAGCCCAGCTGGGAGTCGATATTGACCAGCGCCCCGAGCTCTCGCCGAAGGGCGTCCGGCGCGACTGGAGTCGTCATTCTGCCGACTACCTCATATGCCAGGTCTGCGTAGAAATCGGCTTCGGTCAGTTGAGTGAAGACCTTCGATAGTTCCGGGTCCGACGCGATGCCCGCCATCCCGCTTCCCGATCTCGCCAGCGTCAAAGCCAGACGTTCCATCTGCTGTTTCAATTCGGTCACGTCTTGCGACAGACGGTCCATGGGTGGCGCGGCGGCGGCCGAGCGTTTTCGTTGCGTGTCCGGGGTCTCGGAACGCGCTTCGGTCTCCCCGGCGCAGACTACCTCGTAAGCTCCCAGATGCCGTGCTTCCACTCCACTTCGCTTGGAATTCACCAGCATCGCGTCCGAACCCATCTCGCGCCGCGCCTGGCTGATGGCTTCCTCGATTGTGTCCGCGAAATACGATTTCAATCTCATGACCGTTGGCTCTACTCGAAACAACTTCACTCACGAACAATTCACTGCGGCAATTTCACTGCGACGAGTTACTGCGGCATTTCACCTGCAACCCTAGTTCACAGCCCCCAGGGATACGATCCTGTTTCCGGGAGGTATTTCATTGTGGGATAGCACCGTCAGATTCGGAATGATACTCTCTGTGATTTGACGCACGAAGAACCGCGCGCCAGAGCTCGTCAATAGGACCCCCGGCGACTCGGCGGGCCCGCAACACTTCTTGATGCGCTCTTGAATGTCTCGAATCCGCTGCGGCGGAAGATTCAGATGGCTGGAATTCTCCGTGTGTTCCACTGCGGATTCGATCACCTGTTCGACCGCCGGATCGAGGAAATGCGCCGTCAAATCACCGGCTGTATCGAGCAGTGGTTTTACTACCTGCCGCCGAATAGCCTGTCGGACATATTCCGTGAGGAGTACGGTACTCTTGGTGATTGGCGCTGCCTCTCCCAACGCCTCGAGAATGCTGGCTGCGTCGCGGATTGACACTCGCTCCCGCAGCAGGTTCTGGAAAACTTTCTGCACCACCGCCAAGGTGAGCAATTTTGGAACCAAATCTTCCACCAGCCTTGGATTCTCTTCCGCTACCCGGTCCAGCACGTTCTTGGCGTCCTGCCGCGAGAATAATTCGTGCGCGTGCCGCCGCACCACCTCACCCAAATGTGTTCCGAGAATGCTGATGGTATCGACGATCGTGTAGCCCGCCTTGCGCGCCTTCTCCACGTTCTCCGGCGCAATCCAAACCGCGGCAATTCCGAACGCCGGCTCGCGGGTTGGAAGGCCTTCGATCGCCTCGGATTTTTCATCGGAATGAATCGCCAGCTCGCATCCATGCACCAATTCGAAGCGCGCAATCTCTATGCCTTTAATGGAAAATACGTATTCCCGCGCTTTCAGCGTCAGGTTATCGGTGACGCGCACCGGCGGCAGGATGTACCCGAGCTCTGTTGCCAACTGCCGGCGGATGCTCGCGATTCTCTTAAGCAAAGGCGAATTCTGCCCGCCCTCCACCATTTGCACCAGCCCGAGCCCCACCTCTACCGCCAGCGGTTCCACCTTGAGCAGGCCTTCCAGGCTTTCCCGCGCAGGTACGGCAGCCGGCGCCTTAGCCTTTTCGCCAATGGCAGTTTTTTGCCGTACGCGCCATGCAAGGGCGCCCACACCGCCGCCCAACACCAGGAATGGAATCTTGGGCAAGCCTGGAAAGGCCGCCATCGCGATCAGTACGCCGGAAGCGAGCAGCAAGGGATGTGCGTTGCTGAATACCTGCTTTTGGAAGTCGATTCCCAGTTTGGTTTCCGAACTGGTACGGGTAATGATCAAACCTCCGGAGATGGAAATCATTAGCGCGGGGATCACTGTCACCAACCCATCTCCGATGGTAAGTACGGTATAAGTCTGGAGCGCTCGTTTCAAGTCCATCCCGTGTTGCAGTACGCCAATCAGAAAGCCGGCAATGATGTTGATGGAGGTAATCAGTATGGACGCTACCGCATCGCGCTGCGTGAAACGCGAGGCGCCGTCCATGGCGCCATAGAATTCCGCCTCGCTCGCCAGCATTCTGCGCTTGGCGCGCGCTTCGTTCTCATCGATCAGGCCGGCATTCAGATCGGAATCCACCGACATCTGCTTGCCCGGCAAGGCATCCAGGGTGAAACGTGCGGTGACTTCGGAAATGCGGACCGCGCCGTGATTGATCACCACGTATTGGATGGCAATCAATACCAGGAAGATTACCACGCCGATGATGTAGTTCCCCCCCACCACGAACGCCCCGAAGGCCTGGATCACATCGCCCGCCGCCGATGTCCCGGTGTTTCCGTTCAGCAGAATCAAGCGCGCGGAGGAAATATTCAATGCCAGCCGAAACAATGTCATCAATAACAACGTGGTGGGAAATACGCTGAAGTCCACCGGCTTGGTGATGTAGAGCGCGACCAACAATACGATCACCGAAAGCGTGATATTAGCGCTGATCAGAACGTCCATCAGAAAAGGCGGCAGCGGCGTGATCATCGCCATTACGATGCCCAGCACGCCGATGGGGACGACGAACTCGCGCCAGTTAGCGAGGAAGCCCGTCGGAGGCGCTACAGCCGCCGGGCGGGGTGCTGCGGCGGTTGCGGTACGTTCTTTCTTGGCGGGAGCTGTGCGTGCTGCGGCCACCTAGGGCCTCCTCGGGTGCATGAGTTTGAAGATGTAAGCCAGAACCTCAGCCACGGCCCGATACAGATGGGCCGGTATCTCCTGACCGACTTCGGCCGACTTGTACAGCGCCTGCGCCAGCGGCTCATTCTCGATGATCGGAATCTGGTGGTCCATGGCGATCTCACGAATTCGCCGCGCCAGATAATTCCGGCCCTTGGCCAGCACCAGCGGCGCCGCCATGCTTTCCATCTCGTATCGAATCGCGACCGCATAGTGCGTCGGGTTCACGATCACGGCCGTGGCCTTGGAAATGTCCTTCATCATGTTGCGGCGCGCCAGGTCGCGTTGGAGGCGCCGGATGCGGCCCTTCATCTGTGGATTACCCTCGGTCTCCTTGGCCTCGTCCCGCAGGTCCTGCTTGCTCATCCGCAGAGACTTGTTGTGGCGGCGGTATACGCGCAAGAAGTCCAGGCACCCGATCACCGCGAACAAAATCGCAGCTTTCCACAGCAGAGTTTTGAGCGACGCGGCCACCACCTGCAAGGCCGGCAAAATGGCCTCGTGCGACAATCCCGCAAAAATGGCCAAATGGTCCCTCGCGATGGTGTACACCGCGAACGCGATCAGAGGCAGGAACACCAGCGCCTGAAGAAAAGACGCCGTGTTTTGCGCCGGCAGGTTTTTGATTTTTTGCGCCGGGCTCAGCCGCTTCAGATCGGGCGCCAGCTTCTGCCAGGATAGTCCTAAGCGCGTGCTGCCCAGTTGACCCGCCAACGCCACGCCGGTCAGGCAAACCCCCATCCAGAGCAGCGGCATGAACACGTGACGGAGCGCGGTACGGTAGATGTTTACCAGCGCATGCGGAGTTAGCTGAATGCGGAAGGCTGCCGCCAGAAAGTAGCGCGCCATTTCTCTGGTTCGCTCAAGAAATCCGGCTCCTCCGAGGCCGGCCAGTATGACGAAAGTCAGGAATTGCAATCCCGCCAGAAATTCGCGGCTGGCCGGGAACTGGCCCTCGCGTCTGGCTTTGTCCAGCCTGCGCTTGGTCGGTTTCTCGCTGCGCTGTCCCTGGTCCGCCATTTTAGTGGGTTACCAGACGCAGCAGCACCGCAAACGTTACGGCCCCAGCTCTCTCGAAAATGGCCGGGAAGAATCTCACCACACCGCTTAGAAACGCCATGCCCACCAGCATCTTCACGCCGAAGGAAAGGCCCAGCAACTGGAGTTGTTGGTGCAGCCGCCCGAGCACTCCAAACGCGATGTCGAGCAATAGCATTAAGGCCAACACCGGAATTGCCATCTGAAGCCCCGTCAAAAAGATTCCCGTGCCCAGCCGCGTGACCGCTTCCACCGCGCTCGCGCCCAAAAGATAACTTCCGCTCGGCACCGATTCCAGGCTCTTGGCCATAATGCGAATGACTTGACGATCGAAACCAAAAGCAAAAAACAGGCTTCCGGCAAACAGCTGGGACATGACCTGCAGGGTGGTGGTGTCCGCCTCCGTATCCGGATTCACCGTAGAGGCGTAGGAGTAGCCGGCCTGCAGTCCGATCACCTGGGCAGCCATCTGGACTCCCTCTAACAAAAAGGCGACGGCCACTCCTACCGTCAATCCGAATGCCGCCTCCGCGCCCATCCATCCCAACAGCCGCATCAGCACCGGACCCTCTACTGACGGAGCCGGCCAGACCGGTGAGAGCGCCATGGTCAACGCTAGCGCCAGCACGATTCGGCTCGAATCCGGACCGGCGGAAAACCCGGGCAGCGGCACGAACGTGATCACGCCGGAGACTCGCGCCAGCACCAACAGGAAGCCGTACACTGTTGACAGGTTGAACGTGGCCTCAGCGTGCATACGGGCTGAAATCGCCGAGAAGCAGGATCGTGTAAGAGACCAGCTTCGCGGTCATCCAGGGAAGCAGTATCAGCAGACCGCACAGGAACGAAATCAGGCGAGGCACGGCTCCAAAGCTGGTGTCTTGAATGGACGTCAGAACCTGCACCAAGCTGATCGTGATTCCCACCACGAACCCAATGGCGAGAATGGGTATGCTTAGCCAAAAAGTCTCTAGCAGCGCGTGACGGAACAGTTCCACCGCCATTGCGGATGTCATGGTTTAGTAAAAGCTCCTTATTAGCGATCCCACCACTAGGTTCCAGCCATCCACCAGAACAAACAGCAGGATCTTGAATGGCGCCGACAGCATCACCGGTGGCAGCTGCACCATCCCGATGGAGAGCGTCACCGAGGCTACCACCAGGTCGATCACTAGAAACGGCAGATATAGAACCGCGCCGATTTGAAACCCGGTCTTCAATTCTGAAAGTACGTAGGCGGGCAGCAGCACTGTGAGACCAAGATCTGATGGGCGCTTGGGTGGCTCGGTATGTGAGAGGTCCAGAAAGAGCTTCACGTCCTTTTCGCGCACATATCTTCCCAGAAATGTCTTTAGCGGTACGGTGCCATCTTGGAAGGCTTGCTGCCAGGTGATTTGTCCGGCGTCGAACGGCTCCCAGCCTTTGGCATACATGTCCATCGCCACCGGCTGCATCACCAAAAGTGTCAGGAACAGAGAGAGCCCGATCAGCACCTGATTGGAGGGCGTTCCTTGTGTCCCCAAAGCCTGCCTAAGAAAGTGCAGTACCACGGTAATCCTGAGAAAGGGTGTGACCGACATGATGACCGCTGGCAGAACCGTGAGGAACGTGAGCAGGACGATGACCTGCATCGGTGCGCTCAAAGCCGCCGAGCCCTTGGACTGGATCACGGAAACTCCCGAGAGAGCGTTTTGGCTCTGGGCGAGCAATCCCGGCCCGAGCCACAAGTTTAATGCGGCTACTGCCAGCGGAATCGGTCTCATGTTTCGCTCCCGGTTACCACTGGAAGCTCAGCCAGAAGCGTGACACCGGAGGGGTGCATCGCCAAAACCAATTCGCGCTGTCCAATCCGCACCAGATGAATGGTATGTTGCTGGCTGAGGACCAGCTTTCCGCGCGACTCCAGCATTCCGCACTCTGCGCGTGCCTTGCGTGGTCCGATGCGGATGCTGCCCTTCTTGCGGAGCAGCCACAGCGCGGTCCACAGCAGCGCGAAGACAAACGTGATGGCGAGCGATTGTCGAACGATATCCATTAACGAAATCTCACTCCTCCAAGCCGAAATCCGTGATTCGAACACCCACCGAGTCTTCGATGATCACGATTTCTCCGTAGCCGATCAGCGACCCTCCCACCAGGATGTCCATGTTGTCGCCCGCCGACCGCGCCATCCGAATTACGCTGTCCGGCCCCAACTCCAGAATCTGAGCGATGGTCATGATCCTTCGGCCCAACTCTACGGACACTTCGACGGGAACATCGGCGAAGTCCGCGATCTCTTCGAGGGAACTCATGATCGGGATCCGGCATCCATTTGATCTACCTAGTCAGCGCGACCCGGATTTGAATTCTAAGTATTGGCGATCAAGTTTATGGTGTCCTGGCTCAGTTGATCCACCGTCGTGATTACCTTGGAGTTGGCTTCATAGCCACGTTGGAAGATGATCAGGTTGGTGAACTCGGTCGCGATATCCGTTGTGGACGACTCCAGCGCGCCGCCCTGCACCGTGCCACGTCCTCCCGTTCCGGGTACGCCGATCGCCGGAAGTGCCGAGCTGGCGCTGAGTTCATAGTTGTTACTCCCGACCGCGACCAGCGAATCGGGATTTCGGACCGTGGCCATGGCGATCTGGCCCACCACGGTCTGATCCCCATTGGAATACTGCGCCAGAATCTGTCCGCCATTGCCGACACCTACCTGGACTAATTGTGCGGCTGGCGATCCGTCTTGCGTAACGGCCGAAGTCGACGACGGCTGGGCGTATTGCGTGACGTCAGGCGTGGTGCCGGTATATAGATTCCACTGTATCGACATGTCCGCTGCATTATCCGCTAACCCTGAGATCACCAGCGGCGCCGGCGTAGGTGTGGTCGAAGAGAGTGATCCGTCCGAGTTGAACGTCAGGCTGCCGGTGAGCGGCGTAAAGGGTGGGTTTTGCATGTCCGCATCCGGGATCGCAACACTGTAGTCCCATTGGTTCGGCGTGGTTGGATCTTTCGTGAAGGTAGCCGTTACAATGTGAGAGGTTCCGAGCGAGTCATAGACGGTGACCGACGTCGCAAACGTGCCATTCGTCCCGCCGCTTATCCCAGCGGCGTCCAGATTGAGACTGAAAGAGATGTTTTGGGTCGGAACGGGCGGCTGCACCGTCCCCGTTGGAATTGTGATGTTCCCCGGAGCGACGTTGGTATCGAGCTGGCCATTGACCACCTGGGTCCAGCCTTGGACCAGCTCTCCGGTCGCTGTGGTCAAGTTGCCGTTTTCGTCAGTCTGGAAGTTCCCGGCGCGGGTGTACTCGGTAGTGTCGTTGGCGCCCTGAACGACGAAGAATCCAAGTCCTTGGATCGCGGCGTCGAGGGTTCCTCCCGTGGTCTGAATAGCGCCCTGGGTGAACTGTCGCTCGGTGAGAGGCGCGCCAACGCCAAACCCGACCTGCGTGTTGCCCAGGTTAGCCCCCATGGATTGCGTCACCAGATCGTGGAATGAGACCGCGCTGGTTTTGTAGCCTACCGTATTCAGGTTGGCCAGGTTGTTGCCCGTCACATCGATCGCTGTCGACATGGCCGACAGTGCGGAAAGCGCGGTTGAAAATGATGCCATGAAGTCTCCTTATGTAGTCGAGGTTGCTGGTTTCGTGGAAGTTGTTGGCGTTGCAATGGTTGCGGGCGGAGGCGTGGTCAGGACTTTGTTGATGGAATCCAAGTCCGTTCGCATCTCCACTTCTTGCTCGAGTGTGGCGAACTGCGCCAATTGAGCAACGAATTGGGTTCCATCTTGCGGCTGTGTCGGATCCTGGTTTTGAAGCTGAGCCACCAGCAGTTGCAGAAAAGTCTGCTCATTGGCCAACGAATTGAGCCCCGTAGTGTTCGAAGTCGAGCTGGAGGTCGAGCTCGTTGTTGAACCTGACACCGCGTGTGGGGCCGGGCTCACGCCTTGCACTGAGTTGATAATCATTGGTTGTTCGTCCCCGTTTCTTCCGTTGTAGACAGTGTTTGTTCCAGCTGTGCCGCCCAACGAGCTTGTTGCCGTTGATTCGATCCCTTCTGGCCCTGCCGGCCCGGCCGCTGCTCCGTCCCTGAGCCCGAGTGCCGCGGGTTGCCCTGGCTGTTGGTGGAACCCGATTGCTCAGGCGCAGCCGCTGCAGCATGTCGTGACGCTGCGGGAACCCATGCTTCGCTCTTGAAGCCTTTGCTCTCTAATCTCCCGACCAGGTCTCCCAAATCTCCTTGTAGCGATTTAGCCAGATCCGGGTCCGCGGTACGCACCGTGACTTGCACTTTGCCGGCTTTCTCGCTGACGTCGACACTCACCTTGGTCGAGTCATCGCCGGTTAGCTTCAATGAGATCTGCCGGGCAGGTGGTGGTTGCGGTGTCGCGTTCGTTTCAGATTCGATTGCAGCATTTGTGGCCCCCGATGCCGGTGGCTGACGGGAGGCGGTGGTCTCAAATGGAATGGCCTGAGACGAGATTGCCTGCGGTGGCGTTAACTGGGAGGAGCTTGCCTGGGAGCTTGGCTGTGAGCTTGCCTGGGAGGATGTTGTCCGGGCTGGGTCGGCACCCGGCCTTTCCGCACGTGGGTCCAGCGCTCCGGAAGCTTGCGCAGGCCGGGCTTCGAGCGCGGCGGTAACCCCACTCTCCTGGCTCTCATTGTGGATGGATTCAACATCCCGCTTTGTGACGGGCTCGGATCGAGTCGCATTCTGTGCAGGTGCGCTATGGTCCAGTTCCTCTAACGGCGTGTGTTGTTGCTGCATTGCGGCGGGCCTGGTCCGCTCAGGGATGGAAGCACTAGCGGGCATCGGGCCGCCATCATTCGTGGCGGAGCTGTTTTCCGGAGCCGGCTTTTGCTTCCCGGCCAGCTCCAGCGGGTTCTGATCATCGCTGACCTGAGGATTCTCTGGCTCGGGATCTTCTGAGGATCTCGAGAGCACCAAAGCCGGTGCGGCGCTGTCACGATCCGGCCTCTGTGGCAGTGCGCTGGGTGGAACGCGCCGGCTGGAATCTGGCTGCTTCCCTGAAACTGTGAGGTAACTACTCGCGACCTGGCCTCGCGCCGCGGTAACGCCTCCGGCCCGGCTAATGTCGGTCGCTGGCTTTGGATCTGAGACGTTATTTAATGGGATGTTGTCCACTGAGGTGTCATCTAGGCCGCCGTCGTCTGAGCCGGCGGATACAAATGGACTGGTCTCGTTCATGGGCGATGGATCCTTAGCGCGCGATGCAAGCGACAGGTCCGGCACCGGAGGTTCAGTGTCGTTTCGTATCGGACTGCCATTAGGCGCTGCAAGGGTCGCCTCAGCCGCCACGCGAACCGAGGAAGCCTGCGGCGATCCGCGATGGTCTTCTACACTCTCAGCTGCAGCGATATTGGATAACGTATTGGGTAACGTGTTGGACAAAGGATTGGACACCACTAGGCCGGCTTGAGGCTCCGGAGCCGATGACTGACCGGACGTGCTCGCCTCCCGGTGAGAGATAGTCAATTGCAATCCGAATGCGATTCCCTCCGCGGCAGCTGGCCCGGTTTCCTTGGGGCTGGAGACGGCTTCTCCCGAGCTGAGAGGAGTTGAAGTGCCGGCGGTCCCGATGTGCGCCTCCGGGGCAGCGTCCACAGCGTCTTCGCGCGGTGGAGTCTGGGTGCTTTGTGGATGGGTATCCCAAGTGAGAGCGCGGAACAGGATCGGCGGCTTGAACATCGGTGGTGGAGCTTCGGTTGTCTGAACCAAGGCCAACTTCGGTTTGGGTTCGCTTTTCTTTCCGGTGTCACCATCGTTCTCTCGGCTGGTCGCATCTTTGGGTTTCGGTTTCGCCGAAACAGGAATCGCATGCAAGGCGGCAAACTCTATCGGTTGTTCCTGGTTAGTTGCCGCGGGAATCAATCCTGCTTGGAACGATGTTTCGCTTTTGCTAAGCAGCCCGTTGAATAAGGATGAGAATGCTCCTAACTGTCCGTCCGGCGCGGATGCCGGCAAGAACGCAACGGAACCCACATGGGATGTGTTTAGGGTGGACGCTGAAACCGGTAAGGGGCTGGCGACATTCACGCCCTGGCTTAACGCAACTGGAACACCATCCCGCCGCTACCACTCTTCATACACTTACCCATTTCACCGTGGTACAAAATTGGCACAAATCCCGTTGTGACACATTCTGGTCACTCGAAACTGGCCCTACGATGGACTCATCGGCTGGTTTGGCGGGAATTTGACAACATTTCCCTTCCGGCCACTAACTTGCATTTCGCTCAGACGACGAGTTCGCCATGGATCCTCTTACCAGTGCGGCAGCCAGCGGAATTCGGGCCCGAATTGAGAGTCTGGATATGCTGGCCAACAATATTGCGAACGCTTCCTCTCCCGGGTTCAAAACTGACCGAGAGTCCTTTGGCTTGTATCTTTCCTCGGAGGCTGCCGATTCGCCGGCCGGGACTTCCCCCACGGTTCTGCCGGTAACCGAACGCCAATGGACCGACTTTGCACAGGGTTCGATAACGCCCACCGGAAATCAACTCGATCTTGCTCTCAACGGAAAGGGTTTCCTCGTCGCCAATGCGCCCTCCGGATCGATCTACACGAGAGACGGCAATCTACAAATATCGAAGCAGGGCGAACTCGAAACCTTGGACGGCTACACGATTCAGGGGCAAGACGGAAAACCTATTCAAGTGGATAGCACCAAGCCGGTGGACATCGGCCCGGACGGCGAGGTCCGGCAAGATGGCCAGGACATCTCCCAGATAGCAGTGGTCGATTTCCCGAACTCCTCGGCGCTTGCAAAACAAGGCAACAACTATTTCCGGATCAATGTCTCAACGGCTAAGCCCGTGCCCGCGGCCAATGCCGAGATTCAGCAGGGCAAGCTCGAAGCGGCCAATTCGCAGCCGACCGAATCCGCGGTTCGGTTAGTCGGCGTGATGCGGCAGTTCGAATCGTTGCAGAAAGCTCTGGCAATCGGGAATGAGATGAATCGGGAGGTTGTGCAGGATGTGGCCAAGGTTTCGTCGTGAAATGTTTCGTCGTGAAATGTTTCGTCGTGAAATGTTTCGTCGTGAATGTTTCGTCGTGAAATGTTTCGTCGTGAAATGTTTCGTCGTGAAATGTTTCGTCGTGAATGTTTCGTGAATGTTTCGTCGTGAATAATGATGGTTACCTCGTGAATAATAAACGGAGAAACGAGCAGTGATTCGAGCACTCTACAGCGCGGCCAGCGGAATGTCCGCTCAACAACTGAATGTCGACAACATCGCGAACAATTTGGCTAACGCCAACACCAACGGCTTCAAGATGCGGCGGGTGCAGTTCCAGGACCTGCTCTATCAGAACTATGTGCAGCCCGGCGCGGCCGCTGGTGCGCAAACCATCGTGCCCAGCGGTCTACAGATAGGCCTGGGAACGCGGCCGGCGTCGAACGAGATCATCATGACGCAGGGGAATTTCACGGAAACCGATAACCCGCTGGATCTGGTCATTCAAGGCAAAGGCTTCTTCCAAGTTCAGCTGCCCACCGGAACAATCGCCTACACGCGAGACGGAGGCTTCCAACTGAACGCTACCGGCAACGTCGTGACGTCCAGCGGCAATCTCATCGAGCCGCAGATTACCATTCCGGCACAGGCGCAGAGCGTCACCATCGCCGCCGATGGTACGGTCAGCTACACGCAACAGGGCCAGACCGCCGCTCAAGTGGCGGGCCAGATTCAGCTTGCCAACTTCCCCAATCCCGCCGGCTTGAATAGTCTCGGGGGAAACCTTTTTGCTCAGACCGATGCGTCTGGCGATCCCACGGTCGGCAATCCGGGCGGGCCGGAAGGCAACGGCCAGTTGATGCAAGGCTACGTGGAGGGGTCCAACGTCAGCGTGGTAGAAGAATTCATCAACATGATCGTTAGCCAGCGGGCCTACGAGGCCAACACGAAAGTGGTTACGGCGGCTAATCAGATGTATCAAGAAGTAAACAATATCGTGACGCCATGAGACTGATGCTGGGATTGATTTTGGTTGCCGCTGCCGCGCCTGCCCCAGGCGCCTGCGTACAAGTCTCTTCTGAGCGAATCATCGTCCGGGAACTGCTCGAAGCGGCGCCGCTTCTTAGAGACTTAGATCCGGACACCTTGGTTGGATATGCGCCTTTACCCGGGACCATACGCACGATCTCGGGGCGAGAGCTGACCCTAATCGCGCTCCGCCATGGCCTAGCCCTCACCGATGTCCCCGACGTGTGCGTTGAGCGCGCCCTGCGGGTCATCACCCCGGCCGAAATGCAGGCCGCGCTGGAGGGGGCGCTAGGCATGCCGGACGCGCAATTGGACATTACGGAGTTCAGCAGCCAGCCGCTGCCACCAGGCCGGCTTGAATTCCAGCGTTCGACGCTCAGCCAGCCGCCACTGATCGCCCCCGACTCTCCGGTGATTTGGAGAGGCAGGCTGGTTTACGACCAGCATCACAGCGCCGCGGTATGGGCGAAAGTCAAGATCACGGTGGAGCGTTCCGTTTTCGTGGCTGACGTCGACATTCCAGCCGGGTCTGCTGTTAGCGATGTTGAGGTAAAAGCAGTTACTGTACATGAATTCCCGTTGTCGGGGCCGAGGCTGGATTCAGCCGCCGAAATTGTCGGCAAAGTTGCTCGCCGCAGCATCCGGGCGGGGCAAAAAATTACGGCCAGCGCGCTGGATGAGCCAAAGGAGGTGGTCCGGGGAGACATAGTGCAGGTGATGGTGATCGATGGACCGGCGACCCTCTCTTTGGATGGCATTGCGGCGTCATCCGGGAGAAAAGGGGATATCATCCTGGTGCACAATTCCGCCAGCGGACGGAATTTCCGAGCCGTGGTTGAGGAGAAGGGAAAGGCGCTAGTCCGGCCTACCGTGGACGAATGAGGTACTCCCGGATTGCAATATTGTCAGCGCTGCCTTTGCTCGGGGCGAACAAGAAACCCTCGGCCGAGCAGCAGATTCCGCTCGATCAATACGTACAGCAAGTGAACCAGCGCTCGCATCAGTCCTCCAGCGCGTCCCCTGGTTCGCTGTACACCTCGAGCGGACGGCTGGCGGATGGTTTTCGCGACGTTCGAGCGAGTCAGGTCTATGATCTCGTGACCATCGTCGTAAACGAAAACACCTCGGCGGTTTCCACCGGGACAACCAAGACCTCACGGGCGTCGAGCGTCGCAGCCAGCGTTGCATCGGGCCTGCTCCCGAAGGGTTCCGTGAACGCGCTTTCTAACTTGGCGACCACCTCCAACAATCAGGCACTCAACGGGCAGGGGACCACTACGCGGGGAACCACGCTCACCACCACCGTTACCGCCGAAGTCACCGCTGTCCTACCAAACGGAAACCTGGTAGTACAGGGACAGAAGGCCATCCTGGTGAACTCGGAGAAGCAGATTATCACGCTACGCGGCATTGTCCGCCCCGATGATTTGAGCCCGCTCAACTCGGTCTCCGCGGACCGGGTGGCGAGGATAGAAGTCCTGGTGAACGGCAAAGGAGTGGTAAACGACGCAGTCAAGCGCCCCTTCATCCTGTATCGTCTCTTGCTGGGACTATTGCCGTTTTAGCTTATGAACTTTCGATGGCTCGCGATCCCGTTGGTGCTTCTTCCGCTCCGGGCGGCGCCCGTTGGAACACGCCTAAAGGACCTGGTTTCCATTGAGGGCGTACGGGACAATCAGTTGGTAGGCTACGGTCTAGTGGTGGGTCTCAACGGTACCGGTGACAAGGTACAGACGGTGTTCTCTACCCAGAGTCTCACCAATCTGCTGGCGCGGATGGGCGTGCAGATCAATCCGACCCTAATACTGGTCAAAAATATAGCGGCAGTGCTTGTGACCGCCAACTTGCCGCCGTTTGCGCAACCTGGCACCAGAATCGATATCACAGTGGCGGCTATCGGCGATGCGTCGAATTTACAAGGAGGCATCCTAATTCTGACACCGCTTAAAGCAGCGGATGGCCAGGTCTACGCTGCCGCTCAAGGACCGGTGGTCACGGCGGGCTTCGTCGCAAAGCGCGGTGGCGCTGGCGGAGGCACGAGTCAAACCGTGAACCATCCGACGGCCGGACGCATACCGAACGGCGCGATCATCGAGAAGCTGTCGCCGTCCATCGCTCCCGAGGGCCGCATCAAGCTGCAATTGAAGCTGGCCGATTTCACGAACGCGGGCCGCGTATCGAGCGCGATCAACCAGAGGTTCGGAAGTGAGGGAATGCAGCCAGCGCGTGCCGAGAACTCCGCGCTAGTTTTGGTGGACACGCCGGCTGCGTACAAGGGCAAGGGCGTGGAATTCCTGGGTGAGCTCGAGAATCTAACGGTGGAGACCGACCTGCCGGCTCGGATCGTGGTGAACGAACGGACCGGCACCATCGTGATGGGCAAAGACGTAAGGATCGCGCCGGTGGCGATCTTGCAGGGTAACTTGACGGTGGAAATCCAGACCACCCTCAATGTTTCGCAGCCCGCGCCACTATCGAAGGGACAGACAACGGTCACGCCTGAAGTCAACGTCACGGCGAAGGAAGAGAAAGCTCGCAACGTGGTGCTCAAACAGGGCGCCAGCGTGGAGGAGTTGGTGCGAGCACTGACGGCCATTGGATCCACGGCCCGCGACATTATCGCTATTCTGCAAAATCTCAAGGCTTCCGGAGCGCTCGAAGCCGAATTGGAGGTCATCTAAACGCATGTCGCTTCCCTCGATCAGTCCGAGCATGCAGCCTGTTTCCGGGAATACCAAGGACAGCCCTGCGCGCATTGGCCATGCCGCGAAGGACTTTGAAGCCCTGTTGCTGGGCCAAATGCTCAAAGCAGCGCGAGAAGCCGGCGAAGGCGATGATGACGAAAAGGACCCTAATTCGACGCTGATTGAATACGGCGAACAGCAATTCGCGCAAGCCATGGCTAACAGCGGAGGGTTTGGTATCGCTAAGATGGTGGTAGCAGGACTTACGAAACATGCGGATTGATGATCTGAATCGCACTCCGTTAACGCAGGGTACGGAGAAGACGGACCAGGCCGCCGAAAAGCGCGCGCTGGAAAAGAACAGCGTGACGGATGGCACGGACCAGGCTGAAGTTTCTCAGCTGGCGCAGGCGCTTTCGACGAGCGATCCAGCCCGTCTTGAACAGCTTCGCCTGCAGGTGCAATCCGGGACGTACGAAGTGAATTCCGGCGCACTGGCTAAATCAATTATCAATGCTCACTTGAAGGAGTGAGGATCAGTAGGCGCAGGACAACGGCTCACTCCTGGGCTCCAACTGCTCCGGGCAAGCCAGAGGAGCAGGGGTGGATTGCGCGCAGATTTCCCAAGCCTCGGCAAGGGTACTGAGCAACCGTTCGGCTTCGGCGAGAGGCGGATCGGATTGTTTGGCATTGGCTTTCATCAATAATAATTCCACGTAGCCGTACAACTCGGACAGGTTCTTGCTCAATTCCCCGCCGGCTTGCAGGTTAAGGGATAGCGACAGTTCTGTGACAATGGCCATCGCCTTGGTGATCGCGCGCGACCGAGAGCGAATATCTCCCAACCGGAGATAGCGGCGAGCGGAGGCAATGGAATCCAAAGCCCCGCGATAGAGCAAAAGGACGAACTTCAGGGGAGTGGCGGCCAGAATTTCTTCGTCAACGTAGGTTGGATACTTGTTCGACATTCTACCCTAACGTATCGGCGTCTGAGAGCGAAGTATGGGAGGATGGTGACCCTAAGTCCTCGGCCATGCGTAAAACGTATTCAGGCGGCACCTGCAGGACTACTTCGTGCGTGTCGCGATTCTCTACGCGCATAACCATGCGGTGAGTGGAGGGATCCACAGCAAAAACGAACTGATTTTGGCCGAGCATGCCGCTGGCATTGACCGACTTGGCGGCTTGTACCACTTGCCGGCGTTGGGCAGCCTCCTCCGGCGGGACAGTGACCGCCGTCGGCAGAATTGAAGAAGGAGCATTGGGATTGCTAGATGATATGTTCATCTGAAACCTTTCCCGCGATACAAATTACCTTGTACTGATTCGTATCGACCAGTTGGAAAAAAGTATGAGGATTTCGCGGTCAGGCCAGATTCAGGACTTTCAGAGTGGTGCCCTTAGATTCCTCTATCTTCTTTTGCAGCATCATGATAGCGTAGATTAGTTGCTCTGGGCGGGGCGGGCAGCCAGGAACATAAACATCCACGGGAATCACTTGGTTTACCGGGATCAGGGCATAATTACTGAAGACGCCTGTCGATGTTGCGCAGGCGCCCATGGAAATCACCCATTTCGGTTCCGGCATCTGCTCGTACAACCGGCGAATCACCGGAGCCATCTTGTTGGAAACACGTCCGGCGATGATCATCAGATCCGATTGGCGGGGGGAGCCGCGCATCACTTCAGCGCCGAAGCGCGAAATGTCGTAACGCGAGCCGATCATGGACATCATTTCAATGGCGCAGCAAGCCAATCCAAAAGACATGGGCCAAATGGAGTTCTTGCGGCCCCAGTTGATGGCCTTATCGATGGTGGTAGTAATGATACTCTCGGAGCCATGCTCGGCATCTTCATTGTCAGCGCGCGCAAATAGCGCGGCGGGAAGACTGGGTTGAAATGTAAGGTCTCCGTCCACGATCCTATTATCACATGGAGTCAACCCCAGACACTGCTCAGACCGGCGCACCACCTGCACAGGAACTGGCTGATGCTGCCAATGCCTGGGGCATCGAAACCTCCTATTGGGATATGTGGGGACACCAGCATCACGCAACGCCTGAATTGGTGACTCGAATTCTAGGTTCGCTCGGCGTGGACGCGCGGTCGCGGGAGTCGTTGGCTCAGGCCCTGGAAGCGCGCGCGTGGCGGGAGTGGCATCCACCGATTGCGCCCACGGTGGTGCTGACACAAGCCGGGAAGCAGTACGAGATCCCGATTTCGCTCACCGAGGTGCAATCAGCTAGCGAGGCTCTGTTGGACATTCGGCTGGAGAATGGCGGCGGGGAATCGATCCGTGCAGCACTTGGTGAACTCCCGATTCTCGAAGAGACGGTACTGCGCGGGGAACGATTGGTCCGCAAGCGGATTCGCCTGAACATAGAACTGCCGCTCGGATATCACGAGCTGTCGCTCCAGATCGCGGGCGAAGCCTGGGCACGTGTGCATCTCATTGTTTCTCCGGAACGCGCTTATCAACCGCAGTGGCTGGAGCAGGGCCGCGCCGCGGGGCTTGCGATCAGCCTGTACGGAGTAAGGTCGGGCCGCAATTGGGGTTGCGGGGACACCACCGATCTGAAAGCCATCGTGGACTGGGTTGCCGAGCAGGCCGGCGCCAGTTTTATCGCGCTCAACCCATTGCACGCGATTCCGAATCGCCAGCCTTACAATACCAGCCCGTATTTGCCGAACTCGATCTTCTATCGCAATCCAATTTACCTGGATGTGGAGGGGATGCAGGATTTCAAGGCTTGCGGGCGGGCCGTTGCGCTACTCGAATCGCCCGGGACGCAGCGCGAGATCGCGAGACTCACGGCTTCTGAGTTTGTGGAATATGAGCGGGTGTACAGGCTGAAGTTGCGCTTCCTGAAACTGGTGTTCCGGACGTTTCTAGAAACCGAGTGGAAGCGCAAGACCGCGCGCGCCGCAGAGCTCGGTGAATACATCGAACGGGAAGGGGATTTGCTCCACGGATTTGCGGTGCATTCGGCGCTGGACGAGGCCATTCACGCTGAGCATCCGGATGTGTGGAACTGGAGATCGTGGCCGGAACCGTACCAGGATCCCGAATCCGCTGCGACGCGAGAATTCGTGCAAAAACACCGCCGTCAAGTTCTGTTTCACAAGTATTTGCAGTGGCAACTGGATTCGCAGCTTCGGGCAGCACAGGCACACGCGCGCGAGCGAGGGCTCAGCATCGGTTTATATCACGATCTGGCATTGGCCACCGATCGATTCGGCTCCGACTTATGGGCGCATCGGGGCCATTACATCGCGGGATGCCGGGTAGGAGCGCCGCCGGATGCCTTCTCGCCCAAGGGGCAGGACTGGGCGTTTCCACCGCCGAACTCTGAGCGGCATTATCACGACGGTTACCGGCTGTTCGCTGAATCAATCCGGAAGAATTGCCGGCACGGCGGGGCGTTGCGAATCGATCATGTGATGCGGTTCTTCCGGCTGTACTGGATTCCGGATGGCATGGATGCGTCGGAAGGCACTTACGTGCGAGATCGTTTTGAGGATCTGCTGCGAATTCTGGCGCTCGAGAGCGTGCGCGAGAAGTTTCTGATCGTGGGCGAGGATTTGGGCACGGTTCCAGACGAAGTTCGCGAGGCGCTGCACAAGTTCGGCATTTTCAGTTATCGGGTGTTGTACTTTGAACAGGATCGGGATGGCCGTTTCCGTACTCCGCAGGAATACCCGCGCGACGCGCTGGTTTCGGCCACTACGCACGATCTGCCCACGCTGGCGGGCTTCTGGATCGGGCGCGACATTGAGGCGCGGCGCGGAGCGGGTTTGCTTCCCGATGATGACGCTTATCGCGGGATGCTGGAGGAGCGAGCTGTGCAAAAACAGAGGATGCTGGATCTGCTACACGGACTGGGGTTGTTGCCGGACTGGTTCGCGCGCAACGCCAGTGAGGTCCCGGAGTTGACCGGCGAATTGCACAACGCGATTGTGGGTTTCTTGGCGTCGGCGAATTCCAAATTGATGGCGCTGAATCAGGAGGATCTGTTGAAGGAAACCGAGCAGCAGAATTTGCCGGGCAGCACGGCGGAATACCGGAACTGGAGCCGCAAGATGAAGTGCACGGTGGAGGAGCTGTGGGCGTCGGCGGAGGTGCGGGCGTTTACCGAGATGTTCCGGTCGTGGTTGGAGAGGACTGGGAGGGTGAATATGGGGAAGGCCGATTGACAATCGGCCTGCAGGTTGGCAACCTGCCCTACATGAAATAGTCTTTGACTTTGTCCATCAGGCCTTTTTCGTGCGGTTCGTTTTCGGCCGGGAGGGTGTCGCGCAGAGTTTCGAGAAGTTTGCGTTGCTCGCGCGTTAGTTTGGATGGGACACGCACGTCGATGTGGACAAAAAGATCGCCCCGGCCGGAGCCTTGCAAGCGCGGTACGCCCAGATTGCGGAGTCGGATATGCGCGCCGTTTTGCGTGCCTTCGGGCACTTTGACAGTTTCGAGTCCATCGAAGGTGAGCAGGTCGATTTGAGTGCCTAATGCTGCCTGCGCCACGTTGACGGGGATGGTGCAGTGGAGCTCGTCACCCTGGCGCTCGAAAATGGGGTGGTCCTTGAGCTTGATGACCACATAAAGATCTCCGGGAGGGCCGGCGTTCAAGCCGGGCTGTCCTTCGTTGGACAAGCGCAGGCGGGTTCCGGTGTCCACTCCCGCGGGGATATTGACCTTTAACTTTCTCTCGTTCTTCACGTAGCGCTCACCGCGGCATTGGGTGCAGGGGCGGCGGATAATCTGGCCGCGTCCTCCGCACTGGTTGCAGGTGCGGCGAATTTGCAGGAAGCTTTGCTGATAGATCACTTCCCCGCGGCCGTGGCACATGGGGCAAGTGACAATGCCATCGTTCTTTTCGGCGCCGGTTCCCTGGCAACGCGTGCATAGATCCAGGCGCGGAACCTGAATGTCCACGCTCATGCCCCTCATGACATCTTCCAGGTTGATTTCGATATCGTAGCGGAGATCTTCACCGCGCTGGGCTTGTGTGCGCGAGCGCCGTTGGCCCGATCCGAACAAATCACCCATGCCGAACAGGTCACCAAGAATATCGCTGAAATCGGTGAAAGCGTTCGGATCGAAACCTTGATTTGCGCCGAGGCCTTGCAATCCTTTATGGCCATAACGGTCATAGGCGGCGCGCTTCTGAGGGTCACTGAGGACGCTATAGGCTTCGGCGGCTTCCTTGAAGTTTTCCTCAGCGGAGTGATCGTTGGGGTTCCGATCCGGATGGTATTTCATAGCCATCTTTTTATAGGCGCTCTTCAAGGTGGGGGTGTCGCAATCGCGGCCGACGCCCAGGACTTCGTAATAATCGCGCTTAGTGGCGTTCATTGCTTTTTCGCTACCGTCATTGCTTTTTCGCTACGCTCATTGCTTTTTCACTGCTACCTTGACCATGGCCGGCCGGAGGAGGCGGCCCCGGAAATTATAACCGCGCTGATACTCCTCAAGGATAGTATGGTCTTCGACCTGATCAGTCTCGGACATCTCGACGGCGTGATGAATATGCGGGTCGAATGTCACTCCCTTGGCACTAATCGGCTCCAGGCCTAACTTCTTTAGTGCGTCGGAAAGCCGCTGGTGGATTAATTCCATGCCGCGGACATATTCCTTGTTGCCGGTGCATTCCACTTTGAGGGCGCGCTCGAAATCGTCCAGAATCGGGAGGATGGACCGCACGGATTCTGTGTTGGCATATTCGAGCACGTCGGCGCGCTCGCGCTCAGCCCGGCGGCGGAAGTTATCGAACTCGGCCTGGCGGCGGAGCAGGCGATCCGTGAGGTCGTTTTTCTCTTCGAGCAGATGGTCTCGCTCAGCGGTGATGGCTTCGAGCGGCGTGGACGGATCTGCGACGCCGGTTGACTCGTTTTTGGGGCCGGAGTCTACTAGCGGTTCTTTCGGGTTCATAGTTACAGTTTATCGGGTCAGCCAAGCGTTCACACGAGTGTGAACGCAGCACGCGTGGGCGCGTGCGCTACATGAGTCCTCGGAAGGCTTGGCCTACGTGATGGACGGCGGAGATGGCTTTGCCGTAGTTCATGCGCATGGGGCCTAGCACGGCGATCTTGGCAAAGACGCCACCGGCTAGCGGGATGGACACCCCGATCAAAGACAATTGGCCTAGGCTGGGGTGGGCATCAGCGAGGCCCACCTGGACGGCTAGCTCGCCGTCGGGTTGTTCCAGAAAACGATCGAGCAATTCGAGGATTCGCTTCTTTTCTTCGAGGGTCTGGAAGAGATCGCGCAGTTTCTCGCGAGTGAGGTGCAGATCCAAGCCGACCAGATTGCTGGTGCCTTCCATATGCAGCTCGGGGGCGAGCTGGATATCGAGCAGGCCCTTCGCGTAGAGCAGCGTCAGTTTCTTTAGCAACGCGTCGTAGGCGGCGCTCTGCTCGTCGAAGCGGCGTTTCAGATCAGCGTGGATATCCACTAAAGTCCAGCCGGTGAAGTTGCGGTTGATGTAATTCCGGATGGAAGTGAGCTCATCCTGCGAGACGGGCTCGCCGAATGAAACGACGCGGTTGTGCACGACCCGATCGCGGGTGACGACGATCATGAGGACGCGATGATCGGCGAGGGCGATGAGCTCGATCTGGTCCAGAGTTTGGCTGGAGGTGGGGATGGCAGCGGTGATGCCGATGCTGCGCGTCATTTCGGTGAGCATGTGGGAGGAGCGCTCGACGCGGGCTTCCATGGTGCTCAATTGGGACAGCTCGTTGCGCAGGCGTTGGAGCTCGGCCAGAAGCAGGCGGCCAGGGGCGAGAGACTGCACGTAGCTGCGGAACGCTTTTTCGGTGGGGACGCGGCCGGCCGAGGTATGAGGTTGGGCGAGATAGCCTTCGTCGCAGAGATCGGCCATTACATTTCGGATGGTGGCGGGGCTGAGATCATCCCTGCGGCGGCGTGAGATGGTACGCGAGGCCACAGGTTCGCCGTTTTCGATGTACGACTCAACGATCGAATGCAGGATGTCCTGTTCGCGGCTGGTCATTGTTTTTCGGGGAGCCCTAAATATTGATTGTAAAGCACTTGGGTAGATGGGTCAAGGACTCGGGGCTTGGGGCTGGGGACTGGGGGGCTGTGGACGGCGCATCTGGCGTTTCTTGTGTTTCGGGGGTGGTTGTTCGTAGGTCGTTGGAATT
>JBEKJJ010000080.1:0-51596 GCA_050011295.1 Bryobacteraceae bacterium | reverse complement strand
TGCCATCAACCAGACGCAGGCTCACTATCATTCCAATCTTGGCACCGTCCTTCAGGCACAAGGCAAGTTGGACGAAGCTTTGAGGTGCTTTGAACGGGCACTCGCTCTGAACTCGGATTTAGCCGAGGTCCACAATAACATCGGGAACATCCTCCAAGCCCAGGGGAAGCTGGATGAGGCTGCGGCATGTCAAGAACGGGCGCTCGCCCTTAAGCCGGACTGCGCCGAAATCTATTTCAACCTGGGGAATGTCCGCAAGGTTCAAGAAAAGCTGGACGAGGCTCGGGTTTGTTATGAGAAAGCACTGGCTCTGAAACCGGATTTAGTTGAGGTTCACACTAATCTTGGGGGCGTGCTTTATACCCAGGGAAAATTGGATGAAGCCGAGGCAAGTTTAGAGCGCGCGCTGGCTCTGAGGCCGAATCATGCCGAGGCGCACAGTAACTTAGGCAGCGTCCTGCAGGCCCATCGTAAACTTGACGAAGCCGTGGCCTGTTATGAGCGGGCACTGGCTCTCAATCCGGACCGTGTGGAAGTTCTTTCCAACCTGGGAACCGCGCTCCACGCCCAGGACAAGCTGGACGAAGCCGTAATTTGTTTTGAGCGCGCGCTCCGAGTCAAGCCGGATTTCGCAAACGCGCACCACAACATGGGTTGTGTCCAGTACGCGTTGGGCAACGTGGATGAAGCGTTGGCGCGGCACCGAAGAGCGTTAGCTATTCAACCAGATTATCCGCAAGCCCGCTTCGCTGAATCGTTGGCCCAACTGTGTAAAGGCGACTTCGCCGCTGGCTGGCACAATTATGAATCGCGCTGGCAAACCAAAGATCACGACACGCCGATGCGCGACTATTCGCAACCTCTCTGGGCGGGCGAAAAATTCGCCTCCGGACGGCTGTTGATTTGGGGAGAGCAGGGGATTGGCGATGAAATCATGTTCGCCGGACTTCTTCCGGATGTCATCCGCACGGGCAACCGTTGTGTGTTGGATTCAAACGCGCGCCTGAGACCACTCTTCGCCCGTTCATTTTCTGACATTGAAATGATCTCGGGCCATGATCCCGAATTAGATATTGCCGCGCACCTACCGAGTGGCAGTTTGCCGCGGCTATTCCGAACAGCGCATGCTGCATTTGACGCCACGACATCTCCTTATCTGATTGCCGATCCGGCGGAGCGGAAACGTTTTCGCTCCCGCTACGCGGATGGCAGACGGCTGGCCGGGTTGGCTTGGCATACAACCAATCGCAAGACCGGGCGCAGCCGCTCGATGGATCTAGCGATGTTTGCTCCGCTGTTCGCGCGGCCGGACATCCGTTGGATCAGCCTTCAATATGGGGATCGCAACGCGTTGGAGGAGCAAGCAGTGGCCGCTGGGGCGCCCGTCCTTATTGATGGTACGGTGGATCAATTGTCAGATATTGATGTTTTCGCGGCACAGATCGCGGCGTTGGACCTGGTGATAACAATCGATAACTCCACCGCGCACTTGGCTGGCGCGCTCGGTGTTCCGGTTTGGGTTCTGCTGCCCTTCGCGGCTGACTGGCGTTGGCTCGACGCGTGCGAAAAGAGCCCCTGGTATCCAACTATGCGCCTCTTCCGGCAGCCCAAGATCGGCGACTGGCGATCGGTGATGGAACAAGTGCTTCGCGCCTTATAAAAATCGGTCAAACTGTTAGTAGTGAAGCTGCTCAAGCAGGTGGATCGGAAGTTCCGCGAGACGCGTATGTTCGTGCGCGCCATGCAGTCTGCGTCGCACCCGATTCTCGCGCAGATCATTCCCATCCGGCGCTGCAATCTGGATTGCTCTTACTGCAACGAGTACGACAAAACCTCGGCGCCGGTGCCGCTCGAAAGCATGCTTCGGCGGATCGACCGCCTGGCCGATCTCGGTACTACCATCATTACGCTGAGCGGCGGCGAGCCGACGCTGCATCCCGATCTCGACGCCATCATCCGCCGCATCCGCGCCCGTGGCGCGATCGCAACTCTGATCACCAACGGCCTGCTTCTAACTCCTGACCGCATTCGAGCCCTTAATCGCGCTGGTCTGGATTACTTGCAGATCAGCATCGACAACGTCGCGCCGGACGACGTTTCGAAAAAGAGTTTGCGGGTGCTCGATAAGAAGCTCGAATGGCTGGCGCGTTACGCCGAGTTCGGAGTCACTATAAACTCGGTGTTGGGTGCGGGTGTTCGCAATCCGGGAGATGCGATTGTGGTGGGGGAACGCGCCCGGCAACTGGGCTTTACCAGCACCGTCGGGATTTTGCATGATCCAGGCGGACAACTGCAGCCGCTCGCGGCCGAGCAACAGAGCGTTTACGATCGTTTCCGGCGACTCGGAACGGCACTGTTTTCGTTCGCGCATTTCGATCATTTTCAAGAGAACATCGGGCGGGGTCTGCCCACGGACTGGCACTGCCGCGCCGGCGGCCGGTTCCTGTATATCTGCGAGGACGGATTGGTGCATTATTGCTCGCAACAACGTGGACGTCCGGGTATTCCCTTGGATGATTACACGGTGGAGGACATCCGGCGCGAGGCCGCCCGTCCCAAAGGCTGCGCGCCGTTCTGCACTATTTCGTGCGTCCATCAAACCGCCATGCTCGATGAATTTCGCGAGCGCCCGCGGGAAACTCTGGCCGGAATTCTGGACCGGCGCCGCGACGTGGATCCGAACTTTCGACCTCCGGCCGCGGTCAAGGTGTTGGCGTGGCTCTTTCTCGACCAGCGCCGCCGGGGAGTCTTCGGAAAAATTATGATCAGCGCGCTGAGGCTAAAACGAAAACCGGAATCACTTTGAAGCGGTGCTGGCATTCACCGGAGAGCGCGTTTCTCGCAATGTCAGATCCACTGTGATGGGATTATGGTCTGAGATTCTTTCTGGAATACTATGATTCAGTTCGGAAAGTGTCCGCCCGTAGTAAGGGGTGAGAGGCGGTTCCTCCCAAATCTCATTTGGCCGCGCCGTTCCAGCCGGCCGGACAAATATCCAGTCGAGCTTGTAGCGGCCGACGGGGCCGTAAGTTTTTCCAAGCTCGTTAGTCGCGACAAATCCCTTTTTGCCGCGCTCGTTGGAGTTGGCCAGCGTTCCCGTGTGGCCGTTGAAGGAATGTTCTTTATCTCCGTGGAAGTCAAAGTTGTTTCCGTCTGTGAATCGAAACTTTTCTAAAGTCGAGAAGAACTTTGCTTCTGGATTCTCGCCCATCAGCGGAATGCTCGCTCTGGTGGGGTCATCCACCTTTCGAGCGAATCCTACCATTCCCAGGGTGACGTTGTAGGCCCATCCAAACGGCGTCGCATACCGAATGGCTTCGGTGGCGCCTTCTTCGGCCCACCACTTTCCGTTTCCGAATCGCTGCTTTAGAGCGCGCGTCACACTAACAGGGACGCCATTGTGAGTGGATGTGTTCATGTCGCCGGCTAATATAACAGGGTGTTGAATATCCGCCACCTGGTCGAGTATTTCTTCCAGCTGCTTTCGCCGCGTGGCGGGCGTCGTGACGTCTTCCAGGTGCGTGGCAACTACCGTCACTGAGCCGGAAGGAAGGTCGGGGTCAACAATATCGGCTAAGAGCATCATCCGTCCGCCTCGTCGGACCTGCCGAATGAGTTGCTCTTTAAATATCGCCGCGCTCACCTTGCCTTCCGCCTTAATCGCGATCGAGAGTTTCTTCTCGTCGGTGTACCAATCATGACCCTGGGCCCGGAATGGAATCAACCGCACGTTTTGCAATCGATAGCGGCTGAGTATGGCCGTGCCATGCATGCCCCGATACCGTTGCGGATCCGGTTTCATTATCTCTTTGACACGTTCGACCATCTCGGACCGGCTGGCATTCGGTTCCGCATAAGCTTCCTCGACCTCTTGTATGATCACTTGTTGGTCGAGGCCCATCGTGATGGGATCTACTTCAACAAATTCCACTCCATATGCGTAGTTCATTCCTAGCGCGTCTGCCAGCTCTGCTGCCACGTTGCGGAACAATGTCCGGTTCATGCCCCAATCCACTTCGTTCAATACCAGCAGATCGGTCTGCTCGATATAGCCGATTTGCTCGCGAATTCGTGCCCGCTCGCTTTCAGATGCCTTGGAGCCTTTATCTGTGATCAGAGCATTGAAGGCGTTCGGATCGGTGAAGGCAAGTCGAATGGCATCGAACTCCAGTCCGCGCTCGATGTTCCACTGCACGGTTCTCAAAATTCTTCGGGTACCGGCCGAGCTCGGCTTCAAAGGTGCGCGGCCAGCGTCGGATGCGGTGTTGCGGACAAACGGAGTCGTCAGTAGCTTATTCAGTTTGTCCCGCAGTGGGGGGGATGGATCTGGCTGCTGATAAAGTTGAACGATTTCGTCAAACGTCAACAGTTGCGGGTCGGCAGGCGGCTGCGCCAATAAAGGGAAAGTCAAAACCAACAGGAGCGGGGCAACACATAGGGTCCACTGAAGCCTCATCAGCATGAACGTTAGATGCGTTCCGGGACTATTTGTAACGTCTTTGAAAGTACCAGGCCAAGGATGTCCCGCCGGCCATCAGGAACCCGCCGATGAGTTCGGGTATCCGGCGGAGATCAGCGCTGGGAGGAAGAGCTTCGGCACCTATCACCAGGGCTCCCCGCTGCATCGCGTAGAGCTTGAACAGAGTGGAGAGAATGGTGAAGCAAACTGAAGTGGCCAGACTGGTTACGATGTGCGGCGTGCCTCTGAGCACATGCACCACCGACTCCAGAATATGGGAAACGCCGGGCAGGAGCACGATGGCCGCTACTCTGCCGGCCCAGGCCGGCTCGGCTTTGCGAATCGCCTGGTTAATGGAGCCGTAAAATCCAGCCGTCGCGGCCCGGTACAGGAACTCGGCCAGCATCGCTGCGGTGGCCAACTTCCAACCGGCGGCCAGGTTGGCGAACAGGAACAATGTCGCTCTAATGATCGAGCTGCAAAGCGCGGACTTCCCAATTCCAGAGCTCGAGGAGCATGCGGCGACAATCCGTGAAGCTGGTGTATAGTGCGGTCTGAAGGGAATATTTCATGCTAGCATCTCTGTCCCGCCGGGATCTGCTGCGGATGGCTGTGACACTTCCCGCCGCCGGGCTCTTCGCCCGTTACAACTCGATGGCGGCGCCGAACGTGAATCGGGTGAAGATCACCAACGTTTGCGCCATGGCCATCAAAAACATCGCTGGAAATTGCCTCATCCGGATCGACACCGACAGCGGCCTGTCAGGCTTTGGCGAAGCCGGGGCAACGGGGCCGATGGCGCGGGCACGCATCGAAACGATGAAGGCTCTGCTGATCGGGAAGGACCCGTTGACGATCGAGGTGCACTTCCACAATATGACCACCCTGATGCATACCTACATGGCGCATATCCCGACCATCAGCGGCATCGACATGGCATTGTGGGACCTGGCGGGAAAGCTGCTCGGTGCACCGGTCTCAACGCTACTGGGTGGGCCGTTCCGTGATGCTATTCCGATGTACTCGCACGGCATCAACTTGGACATGCTGGACAAATCCTCCTGTCGCGACTGGGCGCAGCGCATCAAAGAAATGCCCGAGGGCTTTACCGCGTTCAAGAATAATATCGATCCGTTGTTGGGTGTGCCCCCGGCGCGATTCACATCTACGCTCACCACCCAGCAACTCCGCAACGTGGCGCGCGGGTACGCCAATTGCCGCGAGGCCGCGGGTGACGACATCGACATCGCGGTCCATTGCCATAACGAACTAGATACGCCCAGCGCGATAGCCGTAGCCAAGGTTGTTGAGCCGATGAATCCGTTGTTCATCGAGGACGCGCTGAATCCCCCGTACTCCGAGGCGTGGATGGCGCTGCGCCGCTCCACGCGTGTGCCGCTGCTGACTGGGGAGAAGCTCGAAATGGTCCGCGGATTCAAGCCATTCCTGGATAACCAGGCGGTGGACTTTATCCATCCCGATCTGGCATTCGCGGGAGGGATTACAGGGACACGAAAAATCGCGGATTACGCGGCGCAGTTCCGCATTCCGGTGGCACTCCATAATGTCGGATCGCTGGTGCTGACATATGCCAACGCGCATTTCGGCGCATCCATTCAGAACTTTTATCGATCGGAAAGCCAGCTTGGACGGCCTGGGCACTATATCGAAGGAATGGCTGCGGGCAGCGCGCCGGACGTCCGCAAGGGGTTGCTCAAAGTTCCTGCCGGGCCGGGTTTGGGGCTGGAAATCAACACTGAGTTTCTGAAGCAGAATTTGGCAGACGGCGAGGTTTACTGGGGATGAAAGTGATTGCGGATCTGTGCGTAGTTCCGATTGGCGCCGGCCTTTCGGTTTCGAAGGAAGTCGCTATCTGCGAGCGCATTCTGACAGCCGCCGGGCTGAAAACGCACTTGCACGCGTACGGCACCAATATCGAAGGCGATTGGGATCAGGTCTTCGCCGCCGTGAAGCAATGTCATGAAGCTTTGCATGCCGCGGGCGTGCCGCGAATCTCCAGCACTATGCGATTCGGAACCCGCACCGATCGCGAGCAGACCATGGAAGACAAGGTTCGGAGCGTGGAGGAGAAACTCAATTTATGAACCGTCTCAGCCGGGTTACATCGCTTCTTGCCGTAGTGATTCTCGGCCGCGCTTTCGCCGATGAGGCGCCCCGCCTGCTCAGCGACCCCGTGGATATCAGCGGCGACTTTCACGACTTCAGCACCACGTACTTTTTGGCGGATCGCCTTACCGCTTTCGATCCGGTGAAAGCGGAGGGCACTGTCCTATGGCGGCGCAATGAGCTGGCGCCGCGCATCGCTTTCGACAACATGGAACCGGGACTGCGTCCCTTCGGCGGCCTGACGTTTCCGGAGCGAGAATACGCAGTGGATCCGGTGCTGCCTTTTTCGATCCAGTTTGTTTCGGCAAGAACGGTGCGGATTCGCATGAAGACCGGACTGCCGGTTCGTCCCGACGCGCCATCCTTGATGCTGGTGGGCGATCCACCACGCAGCAATTCCTGGAAATACGAAAAGATCACCGGCGGCCATCGCTATACGAGCAGTGCCGGGTCTATCACTATCATGGAGAATCCCTGGCACATCGAGCTACGCGATCCCGCGGGCCGTCTGCTTACCAGGACCAATCACGCGTCCGACTATCGCACGTCGCTCGATCCGGCGCTGCCGTTTTCTTTCATCCGCCGGCCGTCCGATTATTCCCGCAGTGTCGCGGCCGTTTTTTCGCTCTCCCCCGGCGAGAAGCTGTTCGGGTGCGGGGAGTCTTTCACGCAGCTTAATAAGCGCGGTCAGAAAATTGTGTTGTGGGCCAACGACGCGAATGGCGTGGAAAGCGCACGCATGTACAAGCCCATCCCGTTCTTCATGAGCAACCGAGGATACGGAATGTTCGTACACACATCGGCGCCAGCTTCATTCGACTTCGGCGCCACTTACAGTTTCTCGAACGCACTTCTTCTGGGCGACGACGAATTGGATCTTTTCGTTTTCCTGGGAGAGCCCAAGGACATTCTGAACGAATACACCAACCTCACCGGGAAAACGGCAATGCCTCCGCTGTGGTCGTTCGGATTGTGGATGAGCCGCATCTCATATTTTTCAGAAGACGAAGTGCGAAACGTGGCCGCAAAGCTGCGGCAGAACCGCATTCCATCTGATGTGATTCATCTGGACACAGGCTGGTTTGAAACCGATTGGCGCTGCGACTACAAGTTCTCCCCGTCGCGCTTCAAAGATCCTCAAAAAATGATCAGCGACCTGAAGCAGGATGGCTTTCATATCTCGCTGTGGCAGCTTCCCTACTTCGTCCCGAAGAATTCGTTATTTCCGGAAATCGTCGCCAAGGGCCTGGCAGTGAAGGATGGCAAGGGCAACCTGCCTTACGAGGACGCGGTGCTGGATTTCACCAATCCAGCGGCGGTGGAATGGTATCAGGAGAAAATCGCCGGACTGCTGCGTATGGGAGTGGGCGCAATCAAGGTGGATTTCGGGGAAGCGGCTCCATTGACGGGAATCTACGCCAACGGACGCAGTGGATTCTATGAGCACAATTTGTATCCACTGCGATATAACAAAACGGTTGCTGATATCACGCGCAAGGTGACAGGCGAAAACATCATTTGGGCGCGCAGCGCCTGGGCTGGCAGCCAGCGCTATCCGTTGCACTGGGGCGGCGATTCCGGCAACACGGACACCAGCATGGCTGCCACCTTGCGCGGCGGCCTTTCGTTGGGGCTGAGCGGGTTTTCTTTTTGGAGCCACGACATCGGCGGATTCGCGCAGAAATCTCCGGAGGAGCTTTACCGCCGTTGGGTGCCGTTCGGGATGTTGACGTCGCACAGCCGTTGCCACGGCGCTCCGCCCAGGGAACCCTGGGAGTACAGCGCGGCTTTCCTGGACGATTTCCGGCGTGCCGACGAATTGAAGTACCGGCTGATGCCGTACATTTACGCGCAGGCGAAGGATTCCAGCGAGCGCGGTCTACCGATGCTGCGCGCGCTGTTCATCGAGTATCCGAGCGATCCAGGAGCGTGGCAGGTGGAAGACGAATACCTGTTCGGCGCCGACATCCTAGTTGCGCCGCTGCTCGAGACACAAACCGCGGGGCGCGATGTGTATTTGCCGCAGGGACAATGGATCGACTATCAGACCGGCAAGCTATACGCTGGCGGCTGGCATCACATTGAGGCTGGACAGATTCCGATTGTGATGCTGGTACGGGACGGTGCTGTGATCGCGCAGATGCAGCCTGCGCAGTCCACGGCGCAGTTGGATTGGACGAAGCTTGAGATAGTGGTCTACGCGTCAAGCGCGAAGAGCGCCCAGGGCCTGCTCTGCCTGCCATCGGACAATATTCTGCACAAAGTGGATGCCACTCGCCGCGGCGCCACTTTCGCGTTGGCCGGCGATCCGCTTGGGGGAAAGGCGGCGTTGACGATTCGCCTTTATTCCCAAACAGTTCGGTAAGGGAGCAGACAAAATCCACTGTTTTTTCCGCACAAAATGCCGGTTGGACGACTCAGGCAATTATCTGACGAACCTGGTTGTCCAATCACGGCTGTTTCTACATCCGGCTGCCGAAGCGGCCGGTTCTGATATTTCGAAAGCGCTAAAATAGGCACGTCATGATTGCAGTTGGGTTGCTCTTTTTGTTAGCCAACCAAAACCAGTTGCTGATTCAACAAGTAGCGACATCGGGCCGCGTACTGGAACTCGCCGTAACGCCATCCGAGCGGATTGCGTCCCCGCCGCAAATTGCTCCGGGTGCTCCGCCGCTGCTTAGCTTCCGGTTTTTCGAAGGGCAGGAGCGGCATCGTTTCGGGGGGCTGGATCTGGTGATCGATGATGCGGGTCATTAGCACCGCTCTTGTGCTGTCGGCTTTCTTGGCTCGCGCCCAGGATGATCCTTTACAAAAAGGCATCGCGGCGTTCAACCACGGACAGTACGCTGCTGCTCAGGCATCGCTCGAAAAGGCGCCGGACAGCCCCCAGCGACGGGCGTTTCTAGCCCTGACGCATGCAGCTACCGGCCACTGCGATACCGCGCGAGAAGAACTGGCCGCTGAGTTCGCAAAGGACGCAGCATCAGACCTGGGACGCCTGACGGGCCTAGCCCTCACACAATGCATGCTGGCCGGGGGAGATTACGATGACGCCGTTCCAGTGCTGGCGCGCCTGAAGGCGCTTCATCCTGATGACGCCGACGTGCTCTACCAATGCGCGCGGCTGCACATGAAAGCATGGAACGATACGCTTTATGAAATGTTCCGGAAGACGCCGGGCTCTTATCGTGTGAACCAGATCTCGGCGGAGATCTTCGAAATCCAGAATCGTTATCCGGACGCGATCTCGGAATATCGCAAGGCGATCGAGAAAGCTCCCGCAGCTCTGAACCTGCATTTCCGCAGGGGCCGGGCGCTGCTGCTGGAATCGCATTCGCCGGAAAATCTGGAGTTGGCGCGGCGCGAGTTTGAAGCGGAGCTGGCGCTGAATCCGGCTGATGCCGCAGCCGAATACGAAACCGGACAAATTCTGCTTGCCAGCCAGCAGGCGCAAGAAGCGGTCAAACATTTTGAGCGCGCCGTCGCCATTACTCCCAACTTCCCGGAGGCGTTGCAAGCTCTGGCCAAGCTTCACCTGGAAGCCACACAGTACGCGGAGGCGATTGCTCTGCTCGAGAACGTCGTACGTTTACAGCCCGCGAACGAGTCCGCTCACTATAGCCTGATGCTGGCCTATCGCAACGCTGGCCGGGCCGCCGATGCCGCACGCGAGCAGGCGGAACTCGACAAACTGCAGAAATCGCCACAGGGAGAATTCACGGATTTTCTAAAAAAGCTGGGAGAGAAGGCTCCCAAGCAGTGATCCGTTCCATTGCCGTGGCGGCTCTGTTCTGCCTGGGAGCAGCAGCCGTTAATTTCCAAAACGTCGCGCACGAAGCCGGCCTCACGGATTCAATTCCGAACGGCGGCGTGCAATCCAAGAAATACATTATCGAAACAACCGGGAGCGGCGCGGCATTCCTGGATTACGACAACGACGGTCTGCTGGATATTTTCCTGGTTTCGGGACCTGGCGGTACCAATCGTCTTTATCACAACTTGGGAAATGGAAAATTCGCGGATGTCACCAAAGAGATGGGCCTGGAACACACCGGGTGGGGACAGGGCGTTTGCACGGGCGATTTTGACAATGACGGCTACACGGACTTATTCGTTACTTACTGGGGAGCGAATGTTCTCTATCGCAATCGCGCCGGGCGCGGCTTCGAGGATGTCACGGCCAAGGCTGGCCTGAAGCAGGACCGCGTCCGCTACAACACCGGCTGCGCATTCCTGGATTACGACAATGACGGGCATCTGGATCTATTCGTCGCCAATTATCTGAAGTTTGATTTTGCGAGCGCGCCCAAGCCGGGCGAGAACTCCTATTGCTGGTATCGCGACCTGCCGGTGGCGTGTGGTCCGCGCGGCCTTCCGTTCGATCGCAACATTCTCTATCACAACAATGGAAACGGCACGTTCAAAGATGTTTCGGACGCATCCGGAATTTCGAAGCCCGATCACAACTACTCGCTCAGCGTGCTTACGGGCGATTTCAATCACGACGGGCTAACCGACATTTATGTGGCTTCCGACCGGACCGCCTCCATCCTCTATATCAACCATGGCAATGGAACGTTCACAGATGAGGCACTGCCGCGCGGCGCCGCCTTCGACGACAATGGCAAGGCTCTCTCCGGCATGGGCGTGGCCGCGGCCGATTACGACGGCGATGGCTGGACCGATATCTTCCGCTCAAATTTTTCGGACGAACGTGAGACGCTTTATCACAATCGTGGAGACGCAGAATTCGACGATGTGACGCTCGCAGCCGGCATGGCGCTCAATACACGCTTCGTGGGTTGGGGCTGCGGATTCCTGGACATCGAAAATCGTGGCTGGAAGGATCTGCTTCTGGTGAACGGCCACGTCTTCCCGGAAGTGGACCGGCTTGGCATTGACGTCCACTTTAAAGATCGGGCCATTCTTTACCGCAACACCGGCGCGGGGAAATTCGTGGATATCTCGGAGTCGTCCGGCCCAGGAATTCTCGAAAAGCATTCGGCTCGAGGGGCCGCATTTGGCGATTATGACAACGACGGCGCAGTGGAGGTGCTGGTCAACAATCAAAACGAAACGCCTACGCTGCTGAAGCAGTCCACGAAGCCGGCCGGTAACTGGGTCTTACTCAAACTGGAGGGAGTGAAATCCAACCGCAGCGCAATCGGGGCACGCGTGCGATTGACTGCCGGCGATCGAACGCAATCCGACGAAGTGCGTAGTGGAGGCAGTTACCTGTCGCAGAACGATCTGCGCTTGCACTTCGGTGTGGGAACTGCGCGCCGTATCAACCGTGTGGAGATTGATTGGCCATCCGGCGCGCATCAAGTGGAGACTGATCTGGAGATCAACCGGGTAATCACGATTCGTGAGAAACCCGGTTCCTAACTTATTCCTTGGACTGATAGAAGAAGATCTTGTCCTTTCCTGCTTCGACAGTCTTAAAATCAGCCGGGACCGTAAACAGCGCCGGGTCGGGTTCGGACCGCGTGATATTGGTGAGGCGGAAAGTTTGTTCACCGGAACGCGGGTCGGTGCGCTTGCTCATCACGATAGTCTTCAAATCGGGCGAGGTCCAGACTTCGGTTACTATTTCGATTGGTTTCTCGTTGCCGATTTCACCGGTTGTAATTGTGCGCGTGCTACGGACTCCTTGCGCATTGACACCCTCAATTACTTGAATACCAAGATCTTCCGTCCGGCTCTCGGCTTGTTCCTTGTCGAGATCCAATTTCTGCCCGCTGATACTCACTGTCACGGGACCCATGGGGCCGCCGATCGGCGGAGGAGGCGGAGGCATGGTGGACAAAGTTGCTGGAAGAGCCGATGTCCGGGCGAACCACTTCGCGGCGGCGACGTCCGGGCCGCCGGGCGTTTGGTCCGTGACGATCTTGCCTAGCATCCCGTGCGCGGTCTTCTCATCGAGGTTTAGGGTGTAGGACGTTTGCGCTACCGGATCCACGATAAACACAAGATGCGGCGCGCCCGTGGGCGACATGTTGCCAATCATGGGCAGGGCGGCGTCATTACGCGTGCGGCCTTCGGAATCTCGAGCAGTAGTGCCGGTTGATTTTTGGACGATCCGATTTCCGTCAGCGAGTGTCTGCACGGACTCGTTGACCACCGTCGCGGAATAGGGCGCGCCCAATACCGGATGAGCGGAGCCTGCGAAAGCGCCTACGGCGCTGCCTCCTTGAATGGCGAGCTGGCGCGTCTCCGCCTGCTGCTTCGCCTCTGCTTGCTGCTTCAGGTCCAACTGGGCGAAGAGCACGCTGGAGGACAGAGTCAAGAAAAAGATAGTACGTTGCATGGTTAATTCACTCCTTTATCAATTTAAGTCAAGGCCGAACAACAAGGCCGCCCGCGGAGCCATCCGCGGCAAGTCTGAGATCGGCAACAAAACCAACACCTTCGGGAAACGCGCCTGGCGGAAAGAGCGCGTCGGCTGGAATAATTACCTGAATCGTCGGCTCGGCAGTCTGCCAGGCGGAGACCTGCTTCTGTATCCGCTTTGGCGCACGAGCATGTCGCACGGATGCGATAGTCACGGCAGCCTTGCGCGGGACCGCCGTTGATATCGCCGTCGGCGTAGCTGCGGCACGCCGCTGTACTTCCGGCTGTATGATCGAGAGCCGGCGAGGCCAGAGCAAGAACACCGCCAGCACAGCGGCCGCGACTGCCGCAGGCACCAGTAACCAACGCCGGGGTGAGCGAGCCGCGCGTAGAGGCACAGCTCTCGCGTAGACCGCAAAGGCGCGACTCACGCCGCGGAACGCGTCCGCTTGCTCGCGGCACTCGAGGCATGCAGCGACGTGATGGCCCATTGCGGCTGCATCCGCGTCAGGCAGTTCATGATCCAGCCAAGCGATTAACTTCGATGAGAATTCACACATTGCACTTCTCCGCTAACTTTCGGATAGCACGGTCCACGCTGTCAGCCACTGTGGACGTCGCCATCCCCAAAACTTCTCCGATTTCCCGATACCGCAAACCTTCGGCACGCAGCAACAGGCATTCCCGCTCTGCTTCAGTCAAGGATCGAACGGCGGTGCGCAATTGCCGGAATTTCTCTTTGTTCAGCAGCTCCCGCTCCGGCGTTCGATGATCCAACATCTCGTCGCGCGAAGCGTCGAACGGAGTGGCGAAGCGGCGATCGTAGCTGGTTTGCCGGTTTCTTGCTTGATTGTGCGCCACGCGAAACAGCCAGCTACGAATATTCTCTTGGGCGTTTCCAGATGTTATATGGCGATGCAAGCTCAGAAAGGCATCCTGAGCGATGTCTTGCGCTTCGTCCGGCGACAATCCCAGACAAACCAGGTATCGCAGCAAAGGCTTGCGCAGTTCCTCAAACAGTTTGGTCGCCTCCGTAGAGTCGCTGGAGAAGGCCGATGCTGATAGGGTGAACGGAACCGAATCGCCACTCATGAAACTATTGCCATCGCGCTTTCTAACAATAGAACAAGCGAGGGGATGGTTTTTCCGGAAGAAGAGCGGACAAAAATTCTAGGCGAGCATCTCTTGAATCACGTTACCGCCGAAATCCGTGAGCTTTTCGTTCCTGCCATTGTGCAAGAACCACAAGCGATTCTGATCGAGGCCCAGCAATTGCAGGATAGTCGCGTGGAAATCGCGCATGTGCAATCGTTTATCTAACGCGCGCAGACCCAATTCATCGGTTTCTCCGATGGAAGCTCCGGCCTTTACTCCGCCGCCGGCGAACCACATGGTGAAACCGTGCGGATTGTGATCGCGGCCGTTTCCGCCTTGTGACATGGGTAGGCGCCCGAACTCAGCGCCCCAAATCACCAGCGTGTCTTCCAACAATCCGCGCTGTTTCAGATCTTGGAGCAGTCCCGCGATGGGCAGATCCGTCATGCCGCACATCTTCTCGTGATTTTCCACCAAGTTGCTGTGGGCATCCCATTGCACCGATACCGGCCCGCCGCCAGAATAAATCTGCACGAACCGGACGCCGCGCTCCACCAACCGGCGCGCGAGCAGGCAGCGCGTGCCAAACTCGGAGGTATGTTTTTCATCCAGGCCGTAGAGCTTGCGCGTGGCTGCGTTTTCTTTCGAAATATCTACGGCTTCGGGAGCGTGGCTCTGCATCCGAAACGCCAGTTCGTAGGAGCTGATGCGCGCAGCCATCTCGGTGTCGGAGTCTAGCGTGTCCATTTCGTTCATGCTCTGCAGGAAATCCAGCGTGCGGCGCTGCCGCTCCGGCGTGACTCCAGCCGGCGGGCGAAGATTGACGATTGGGTTCGGACCTGGACGGAACACGGTGCCTTGGTACACCGCTGGCAAAAAGCCGGCTCCCCAGCATGGCGTACCACCCTCGGGTGTTCCTTCGGGCTGCGGCATCACCACGTACGCGGGTAGGTTCTCGCTCTCGCTCCCCAGCCCATATGTGATCCACGAACCCATGCTCGGATAGCCCATCAGGATGCGCCCCGTGTTGACCTGATACATTGCCGGGGCGTGGACCGTGCTCTCCGTGTAAAACGATCGCACGAAGCACATGTCGTCCACGTTCTGCGCCATATGCGGAAAGAGAGTGGATACGTCCCGTCCGCATTGGCCGTACTTGCTGAACTTCCACGGACTCTTCAGCAGCGGCGTATCGCCCTTGGTGAACTCGCTCACCACTGTTCCGTAACTGGGCGGCAACAACTGACCGTCGTATTTTTCGAGCGCGGGCTTTGGATCGAACGTATCGATATGGCTGGGTGCGCCCACCATGAACAGGAAAATTACTGACTTCGCTTTCGGTTTGAAATGCGGCGGCTTGGCTGCCAGCGCATTCACTCGTTGGACCGCGGATACGGGCGCCGGCAACATGGATGCTAATGCGATAGCTCCAAACCCGTGGGCGGAACGGACCAGCACATCGCGCCGCGTCACTGCTCTTCTCAAATGCGCGTCATTCAACTCGGGGAACTTATTGGACATAGACGAACTCGTTCCTATTCAACAGTGCTAGACACATATCGGCCACGCTTCCGCCGGAAGCGAAAAATGTTTTTGCAAGTTTCTGTTCCTGGGGCGATGGCGTTCGGGATAGCGTCAGATGCCATGCCGTCTGGACCGCGCAGGTCGAATCCGTCTTGCATTCTTTAGTCAAGCGATCGGCAAACGCTTGCGACTGTTCCTGCATAAAATCGCTGTTTAACAACGAAAGAGCCTGAAGCGGATGCGTGCTGACCGGGCGCACCGGGCAGGATGTGATGGCATCCGGTTGATCGAAGGATGTCAGCAAAGGGAGACGCACGCTTCGCTTGTTATAGAGATAAATGCTGCGGCGATCTTGCACGCTTTTGTCGGGATTGACGGGCCACAATCCGTCGCGTTCATGTTCGGTAAAAATCAGGTCGTACACTTCCGGCTCAATCGGGATGCGCACGGGCCGTCCGCCGAGCTTCGGATTCAAGGTACCAGTTGCGGCGAGAATGGCATCGCGCATCGTCTCACCGTCCATGCGCTTGCGATTCATGCGCCAGTACCATCGATTCTCCGGATCGCTAGTCTCGCGAGCTTTGTCCGGCTGCGCGCTTTGGCGATACACGCTCGACGTCACCAGCATGCGATCGAGACTCTTCACGCTCCATCCCTTCGCTATGAACTCAGACGCCAGCCAATCCAACAAAGCTTGATTCGAGGGACGGTCACCCATCACGCCGAAATCGTTGGGCGTCCGAATGATTCCAGTTCCCATGCGGAATTGCCAGATGCGATTCACCATCACTCGCGCGGTTAGCGGATTATCGGTTGACGCTAGCCAATTGGCGAGCGCCGTGCGCCGGCCCACGCTCTCGCTCGGGATCTCGTAAGAGGCCTTAAGCACCCTCGGCACGGACGGTTCCACCGGATCCAGACGATTTTTGGGATCACCCATGCGCAGCACATAAGCTTGTGGCGCGGCTTCTTTATTATTCACGTATGCATAAGCTTTCGGCAGCGGATCTGGCTCAGTCGTTTCAATTTCGTGCAACCGGACGCGCAGTGCGGCTCGCTTCGCGCGATCTTCCGGCGTCATCGCAGCCACCACAATGTCCCAGGTGGGCTCAACCTGCGAATTGGCATTCTCCGCCAAAACGGCCTGTTCCGGAGTGCGTTTGTCCTTGGGAATTTTCCAGGCTTCCTGCAACTTCGGATCAAGCTTCGAGAGACGTTCCGCGACTATCCGGTCCGTGTACGGTTTGCTGAGTTGCTCCAGCGCATCCGTCACGGGCTTGAGCCGCTCTTTGTACGCTTTGTCCGCTGCTTCCCACGCCGATCTTTCCGCATCGGCCGCGATGTCCACTTCCTGGCCAGACGCCCCTCCAAAAATGGCTTGCATGCGGTAATAGTCCGCCTGCAGAATTGGATCGAACTTGTGATTGTGGCAGCGCGCGCAGTTGACCGTTAATCCCAGGAAAGTCTGGCCCACGGAAGTCGCGATCTCGGTGAGAACTTCTTCGCGGCTCATTTCCGGATCGATATTTCCAGCCACCAGGTGCTCTTGACCTGCGCGAAGGTAACCGGTGGCGATCAGCGCTTCCTTGTTGCCCGGAAACATTTCGTCTCCGGCTATCTGTTCCTTGATGAACTGGCCATACGGCTTGTCGCGATTGAAGGCGTCGATTACATAATCGCGATAGCGCCAGGCATGCGGACGGTCGGCATCCAATTCAAATCCGTTGGTTTCGGCGTAGCGGACCACGTCCAGCCATTTCAGTGCCCAGCGCTCGCCATAGTGCGGTGAGGCGAGCAAGCGGTCCACAACTTTCTCATAAGCGTCCGGAGACTTGTCTCTAACAAACGCGTCCACTTCTGCCGGCGTAGGCGGCAATCCGATGAGATCGAACGTCACGCGGCGAATCAGGTGAATACGATCCGCGGGTTCCGACGGCGCGAGCTTGTTGGCTTGGAGCACGCTCAGGATAAATGCGTCGATGGGCGTTCGCACCCAGGGACTCGAGACCTCGGGCACCGCGGGCCGGACGACTTTTTGAAAGGCCCAGTACTTTGCGCGCGCGCCGATGAACTTCATTTCTTTGTCGAGAGTAGGCTGATCCGCGGCGAACGTGGTCGCGAGAGCCACCCCGAATAAGATGAATCCTCGAATAGGTAGCCTCACGTATTGGATCTTACACCATTAACCGTGGATTGGCTAGTTTTCTGGGGAGTGTGCGTGCGCTACAACTGATGGTATGACGCGCCGGACGTTTTTGAGCAGTACGGCCGCGGCCGGGTTCGTTTGGTCGTGGCCGATCAGCGCAAAAGGCGAGCCCGTACCGTTTCCGGTCCAGTATCGGAAGGCGAATCCATATGAAAAACTCCGACCGTTGCTCGAGCCTGGCCACGATGCATTCGCCGTCGAGGTGCAAGCGGCTGCGATCACCGAGCGCTGGAATCGGTCCATCGGCACAGGTTCGCTGCCGATGGCGGAAGGGTTTCGCGGATCTTCGCCATTAGCTAAGAGCTACAAGAACATCGCTGAGGGAGTTGCTGTCGCCGAATTCGATAAATTGGATCACGGATTCGAGAGCGGTCTCAAACAGTGGATCGCGAAACTGGGCAGCATCCGCAGCGCGCGCTTCATGGTGCTCGCAGGCGATCGCCTGCGCTTCGAAATTGCTAGCACTTCCGGCGGCCTCCTGTATTATCGCGTTGGTTTGTGGAAGCAAGTGTGGCACGGCGAACAGCTTGCCGAATTTGAGCCGTTGGAAGAAACGCTAGTTACCTCGCCGCGTCTGCTATTCCGCGATGTCACCGCCGAGATGTTCGGCGCAGCTTCATCGTTTCAGGAGCAGCTTCTGAAAGGCGTTCCGTATTGGCGCGGACGGCTGGATTCCGCATCTGGAATCGACGTATACGGCAACAATGGGATCGCTGTAGGCGATATTGATGGCGATGGCAAGGACGAGGTGTACGTCTGCCAGCCGGGTGGTCTTCCAAACCGGCTTTACAAGCTGGATCAAAACGGCCGCATGGAAGATATCACCGAGCGTTGGGGCGTTGGCGTGTTGGATGATTCCACCGCCGCACTTATTCTCGACTTACGCAACTCGGGCCGCCAGGATCTGGTGGTGCTTACCACATCAGGTCCTTTGCTCTTCATCAACGGCGGCGCAACGTTGAAGCACAAGCCCAGCGCGTTCCGATTCGAGAATCCGGCGCAAGGAACTTTCACCGGCATGGCCGCGGCAGATTACGATCGGGATGGCCGGCTCGATCTTTACCTGTGCACGTATGTCTACTTTCAGAGCGAGGATCAATATCGCTATCCCGCGCCCTATCATGACGCTCAAAATGGCCCGCCTAACTATCTTTTCCGCAATCGGCTGACGGCGGATGGTGATGGCTTCTTCGAAGACGTAACAGGTTCCACGGGGATCAACGAAAACAACAACCGGTACAGTTTCGCCCCCGCCTGGTGCGATTACAACGGCGACGGCTGGCCGGATCTCTATGTCGCCAACGATTTCGGACGCAAGAATTTGTACAAGAACGAAGCCGGTCACTTTCGCGATGTCGCGCAGGCCGCCGGCGTAGAGGACATGGGGCCGGGAATGAGCGCGGCCTGGTTCGATTATGACGGCGACGGCCGTCCGGATCTCTACGTGAGCAATATGTGGACCGCTCCTGGGCAGCGGTTGGTTGCGGATGAAAACTTCTCTCCGGTAGCCAAGGACGGGCTAATCGACGCTTATCGCCGGCACACGAAGGGCAATTCGCTCTTTCGCAATCGCGGTGACGGGGCATTTGAGGAGACGAGCGAGCGCGAAAGGGTGGAAATGGGCCGTTGGGCCTGGTCCGCCGATGGCTTTGATTTCGACAATGACGGCGCTCCTGAAATCTACGTCGCTTGTGGAATGCTCACCAATCCGTCGGAGCGAGACGCGGCCAGCTTTTTCTGGCGGCAGGTGGTGGCGAATTCACCGCCACGGCAAGCGCCGGCGGCAGCTTACGAGAACGGATGGAACGCCATCAATCAATTCATCCGCGAGGATTGCAGTTGGAACGGGCGCGAGCCGAATGTGCTGTTTGCGCGCCGCGGAGAGCGCTACTACGATTTTTCGGGTGTGTCAGGCATAGACTTTGCCGACGATAGCCGGGCGTTTGCTGTAACCGATTTCGATGGCGACGGTAATATCGACCTGTTTCTGAAGAGCCGCCTCGGGCCGCAGGTTCGAGCGCTGCGCAACGAATGGGGAACCACGCGCCGCGCGCTCGCCTTCCGATTGACCGGTACGAAATCCAATCGCGACGCCATCGGCGCATCGGTTACCGTGGATCACGACGGCCGGCGCAGCGTGGCATTCGTGCAAGCCGGCTCCGGCTATCTCTCTCAACATACCAAGACGCTGCATTTCGGATTGGGAACCGCCGCGCGCGCCGAGAGAATCGCCATACAGTGGCCTTCCGGGCTCCGCCAGGAGTTCCGCGATTTCGATGCCGGCTTCTGCTATCACATCACCGAGGGAGACGCGCAGCCACGCCGCGAGCCATTTGCGATTCGCCGCGAACGGCAGCAGGGCCCGGCCATCTCGCCCGACAATCAGCCCCCGTTTGAAGAGACCTGGCTCCTGCTTCCCGTACCGATTCCTGAACGGCGCCGCGGGCCTGGGTTCGTTTTGTTGTCGGCCGATGGCAAAATTGCTCTTCCTTCCGGGGTTCCCGGCCAAGTGTTGGATTTGAGCCGAGAATCGCCGGACGTCGCTGCAAGTTATTCGCTGTTCCGCCGTTACTTGTTCGACTATCGGGCGCCGCTGCTGTTGCCCATGCTGATACTCATTGACGAATTTGGTTTGGCGCACAAGGTCTATCCGGCCGTCCCCAGCGAAAGCCATTTGATCGAGGACTTGCGGCTTTTGAGAGCGAAAGACCGCCAGCGTTTGGCTGTTCCATTTTCGGGTGAATACTACAACGAGCCACAGCGTAATGATTTTCGTCTGGGCGCCGCGTTCTTTTGGGCCGGCTATCCGGAGCAGGCGTTAGTGTACCTGGATGCGGTGATTCGCGAGCAGCCTGACAATGGGAAAGCGCAGTTGGCGGTGGGATACATCCACCTGGAAGCTGGGCGCGCTGAAGCCGCGCGTGAGCATCTCGAGCGCGCTGTTCTGATTCTTCCCAACGACCCCAACGCCTGGATTTATCTGGGCCGTCTGGAGACAACCGTCAAGCAGTATGGCGCTGCGCTGAAGGATTTCGAGAAGGCGCTCGCGCTAGATCCAAAATCGTCTTTCGCCATGCTGAGCGCAGGCCAGACGCGCGCTGCAATGGGGGACGATGGGGCCGCAGAATCACTGTTCCGCCGCGCGATTGAGAATCACGGCAGCGCCGCAGACGCGGCCACACAACTGGGTCTTCTGTTGGCTCGCCAGAACCGCTTGGAGGAAGCGCGCGAGGCGTTTCAAAAAGCCATAACGGTGCAGCGCGACCACGTGTCGGCCATCAACAATCTCGGCGTGCTCTACATGCAGATGCGCAAGGTGGACGATGCCGTTGCGGCTTTCAAATACGGGATAGAGGTTGCGCCTGATGATGAAATTTCATATCTCAATCTGGCGCGTGTCTACGCCCGCGCAGGCGATCGAGTGAAAGCGCGCGACATCCTGCGCCAGTTACTAACTCGGAGCCCTTCGAGCGCGGCCGCGAGCAAGTCACTTCGAGAGCTAGAGCAATAGACCAGTACGGAGTAACATACCCGGCGACTGAGGTCGATCCAAAAATTTTTCTATCGGAAACGAAAAGGTTAGGCTATAATCACCCAAACGAGGAGGCAACACTCAAAGCATGTCACGGCGTACACTTTGTGCAATTTTTGTTTGGATGGTTTTGTCGATGGTTGTGGGTTTGGCGCCAGTAGCACCGCTCAGCGCGCAGACCACTGCGGGTTCAATAGTTGGGACGGTGACGGATCCCAGCGGCGCGATTGTCGCGGGCGCCACCGTCACAATCACCAACATGGGCACCAATATCGCGGTCAAGACGACATCGGATTCGTCAGGCGAGTATGTCGTCACGCCGCTGGAGGTGGGCAAGTATGCGGTAGCGGTGGAGGCTACGGGATTTAAGCGTTCGATACGGCCCGATATTCAAGTGAACGTGCAGGACCGCGTGCGTGTCGACGCGAAACTGGAAGTCGGCAAAGCGACGGAAACGGTCGAGGTCCGCGATGCCGCGCCGATCCTGGAAACGGACACCTCTTACCTCGGCGAAGTCGTCGACAGCCAGCGCATTGTGGACCTGCCGCTCAACGGGCGGTTCTTTACGCGCTTGGCGGTGCTGACGGCCGGGACGGCGCCGACGCCAGCGGGCGCGCGCGACGAAAACACCGGCGGATTCAGCGCCAACGGAGTGCGGCCATATCAGAACAATTACATTCTGGACGGCGTGGATAACAACAGCCTCTCCGAAGATCTGAGCAGCCAGACCAGTTTCGTAGTCGGACCGCCGCCGGACGCCATTCAGGAGTTCAAGGTACAGACCAACTCCATGAGCGCGGAATTCGGCCGATCGGGTGGCGCAGTGCTCAACGTGACCATCAAGTCCGGCACCAACGCGCTGCACGGAACCGCATATGAGTTTCTACGCAACAGCGATCTGGACGCCAATAATTTCTTCAATAACGCGAACGGGGCACCGATTGCTCCCTTCAAGCAAAATCAGTTCGGGTTCAGCGTCGGCGCGCCAATCTACATCCCAAAAATCTACAACGGAAAGAACCGGACGTTTTTCTTCTTCGATTATCAGGGGACGCGTATCCGCACCGGGCAAACGGAGCTGGCTACTGTGCCGACGGACGCCATGCGGCAGGGTAATTTTTCAGGCGAAAACGGGGTTGCATTCAATACGATTTACAACCCAAACACAGGTAGCATCAACAGCTCCGGCGACGCGGTGGGACGCACGCCGTTCCCGGGAAATGTGATTCCGCAATCGCTCTGGAATCCGATTGCGTCGAAGCTGTTGAGTCTGTTCCCCCAGCCGGACACGGCCGGCCAGGTGAACAATTTTGGACCGGCGAACAATTATCTGAGCAACCCCGTTGAGCCGAATAATACCAATCAACTCGATCTGCGCGTCGACCATAGGATTTCCGATTCCGATTCGATTTTCGGGCGGTTCAGCTGGTCAAACACAAGGGACGTTCCCCCAGGTGACATTCCTCCTCCGTTGGACGCGGCGTCGTTTTCCTCGGGCGTGTTCCTGCAAAAGCCACGCAACGTCGTGCTGAGCGAAACGCATATTTTCAATCCGCACCTGATCAACGAGTTTCGCGCGGGGTACACGCAAGCCGAGTCGGATCGGCTGCAGTTCAACTCCACGATCAATGAGTCCGCGCAGTTTGGTATTCCCGGTATTCCCTTCGCTTCGAACAACGGCGGGTTGCCGCAGTTCGGCGTTAGCGGGCTCAGCGGATTTGGCAGTTCGGAATATCAGCCCACGGTGGAAAAACAGGTGATCGAACAGTTCATCGACAGTCTGACGCTGATTCATGGCCGGCACACGATAAAGTTCGGCGCCGAGTTGAAGCCACGGGTGGACTTTTCGATCTTGCAGCCGCCGGTGCCCCGCGGATATTTCGGGTTTGGCGGGACGAACACGGCGCAAAACATAGAGAACGAGTCAACCACCGGCCTGGGTACGGCCGACTTCCTGCTCGGCGCGGTGTCGGGAGGCGCGAATATCTCCTCGTTCATCAACGATCAATTTCAGCAGCCTGGCCAGTTCTACTACGTCCAGGATGACATCAAGGTAAACCGGAAGCTGACCTTGAATCTTGGGCTGCGTTACGAGTTCGTAGAGCACGCTAAAGAGCGGTACAGCGCAGAGGCGAATTTCAACGTCGATACCAATACGCTGCAGATCGCGGGGAACCGGCAGGATCCTCTGCCGCCGAGTTTCTTCCCGGAGATCGCGGTCACTCGGGGTGCCCCCGCCAGTCTGGTACCGAACCAGAAAGATGACTTTGCGCCCCGAATCGGTGTTGCCTACAACTTGTTCAACAAGACAGTGCTGCGCGCCGGGTACGGGGTTTTCTACTCCTCCTATGAGGCGGGACCGCTGAGCATTCCAAACCCGGGGAATAACCCGCCATTCTTTAACCAATCGAACTACAACGTGCTGGGCCCCTTGGTTCCGAACCCGATCGTCAGCAATCTTTCGCAGGGATTTCCACTCAACGCTCTGTCGAATCCATCGGCGCCGGGGCTATTTGCTCTCGATCCACACTTCACCAATCCGAACGTGCAGCACTGGCAGGTCAGCATCCAGCAGGATTTGGGATGGAACACGATACTGGAGGTGGCTTACGCCGGGTCAAAAGGAACGCACCTCTATGAGTTCCGCAACCTCAACGAGATCCCGGCGTCCACGAACCCGAGTGCAAATTACAACGACGAGCGCCTGCGCCCTTATCTGGGCACCGACCTTACGTTCTGGTGCTCGTGCGACAGTTCGACCTACAGCGCTCTGCAAACTAAGCTGGAAAAGCGCCTCTCGAACGGCCTGAGTTTCCTGACGGCTTTTACGTACGGCAAATCGATCGACGAGCAGTCCCAGGCTTCGCTCGGTTTCCACAACGGCGGAGGCTTCCGCGACAACAATAATCCAGAGTGGGAAAAAGGGCCGTCGGATTACGACCAGAAGTACCGGTTCGTCAACAGCTTGTCGTACTCGCTGCCGATTGGCCAGGGCAGAGCAGTTTTGGGCAATTTGCACGGGGTGGGCAACGCGCTGATTGGCGGCTGGGAGTTGCAGGGCATTCAATCCTGGTCGAGCGGGTTGCCGTATACGATCACGGAGGCGGTTGATGGTAACAACAATCTCGGCGATACTGAGGAACACCCGGATAGAGTGGCGGGCGCGCCGTTGTATCCGTCGGGTCCGGCTGTGAGCAGTGCGTACAACCCGGCGGCGTTCGTCCTGCAGCCATTCGGCACCTACGGCAACTCGGGCCGCAATATCATCTGGACTGCGCCTCAATTGCAGCTTGATACTTCACTGTTCAAGGACTTCGCACTGAGGGAGCGCGCGAAGGTGCAATTCCGGGCGGAGGTCTTCAACATGACCAACCATGCGAATTTCCGCGCCAACAGCCTGATAAACAATTTCGATTCTCCGGGCGCCGGGTCGTACACAGCGGCGCAGCCGGGGCGGCAGATTCAGTTCGCGTTGAAGTTCATTTTCTAAGAAACAGTTGGCAGGCGGAAGCGCCTGCCCCACCTACTTCGTTCGGGGCAAGTCGACAGCCGGATTTCTTGAAAAGAAATCGAACGGCCGGAGCTCGAATTCATGCCAGGCAGTCATCGGGAAGTCCTCCGGACGCGGAACGTGGTGGAAGCCTAGCGTGTACCACACCACGATGTCGGTATTTTCGATTGACCTGTTGTTCTTGGCCCACGCCGGTAGTCCGTCGCCGCCGTGGCTCTGCGTTGGATAATCGCCGGCGGCGTAGCGTTCATCTTCGCGGTAGGGTGTCACCCAGAGATTGTGAAGAATGAAGCCCGCGCGCCGTTGCGGATAATCGTCATCGGTCATCAACGAAACGGCGTTGTGCATCGGAGCGATTTCGTAGCCAGTGGGATACCCGAGCGGGCTTGTGACATTTGGATTGATGACGCGCCACAGCGCGGGATGTTCCATCATCATCGTTAGCTCGGCGTCTTCCTCTACCTTGGCGATTTTGGGCTCCGTTACCCATATACTCTTGCGCGGCGAATCGCCAGTCAGCTTCTGGGTCTTTAGCTGCTCTTTCAAAAAGCTATTCGCCGGTCCATCCACGTCCAGATCCAGCCGGAAACAGAAGTAGTGATCGTGATTGACTCCAACCGTGTTATCCGCGACGAAATGACCGTAGCGCCGGTCTCTGCCGTCGGTGTCTTCGGCTACAGTCTTACTGCGCACAGCCTTCACTTCGATGCTCCCAGTAGCGCCCACGCCGATCTTGATGCTTCCATCCTGCTGGAATGTCCAATCCAACGCGTAATCGTAGTTTCCATATGTAGTGATCATGCGCAGCACCAGATCCCGGCGGCGACGGCCCTCCCCAATCACTCCGCCGGCCTTGTGGCGCCAGGCAAAATCGCCGCTCTCGCGTTCGAATAGACAAGCGGTCCGGGGCCAGTTCCGGGGAATGCCGCGCGAACTGGCAACCACTGAGTCAAAGAACACGGCATTGTCCGGGCAATCCGAATTGTCCAGCCTGCTGGCCGCGCTGCCCCACGTGTTGCCCTCGCCCATATCGATAAAAGTCCAGTGATACCACCCCTCCGCGGGATCCTGATACGGCACGAAGATTTCTGAGAGCGAACCTTCGTAAAGAACGGAGCGCAGTTTGCCGCCATCCTCGTAAGCTACGTTGGTTACTACCACGCCAACTCGGGGATCGATGCGGAAGTGGAAATGCCAGTTCTGCCAACTTACCTGGTTACCTTCGAGGGCGAAGCCATGCACCGGCTGTTGCGTAGTGATCGGCCCGGGGACCTGTCGCGGTGAAATAGAGTTGCCCATGTAGTCGGCATTGCCGGACGGTATCGGCACCACGCCGGTGTCGATTACTCGCAGGATTTTCTGTTCCTCGGAATCGAAAACTATGACGAGTCCTTCAATGGGATATGCGCCGGGGTTGGAATGGCCGAGCCCATAGGAACAGATCACTCGTTGCAGCCGGCGACCTTGCTCTTCTGGTGTTCCGAAGTAGCCTGGCGAGCTGCCATCGCAGCTCACCGCCTCGAAATTCGTGATGCCGCGCTTGCGCAGAGCGGCCTGCACGTCGGGATTGGCTTTCACTTGCTGATCGATTCCGTCGGACTCGTCTGGGATGAGCATCGGTTCCACGCTTTTGATTTCGGTCCACGAGATCAGCTTGCGATTCGCCACGTCCACCACGGCCTCGAACGTCTTTCTGCCCAGCTTGATGATGGCCAGAGCCTCCCGCCGGAATGGATCGCCCTGCTTCCACCGCAGGACTTCCTGCTTGGGAGGCTCATGCAGGTTGACCCCGGCGAAGCGGCTACGGTCATCCAGGTGTCCCGAGGCTTTGATGGTTTCGAGAACTGCTGTGTACTCTTCCGACGTCAGCGCGTCGAGTGGATGCCGGAATTCAGCCGCCCGATCGAGTGATGCGGCCAACAGGAGAAGGACAGCAGACCAGTTAGCACTTCGCATCCATGCCATGGTCGCGCCTATTCCTGGTTGAAACCTGTGGTAGTTCGGAATGCCTCAACGTAGTGGCCGTTCTTCTTCAGGATGTGACGGCGCATTTCTGCTTTGGTCTTCTCCAGGTCCGCCTTGTCCCAATCCGGCCGGTAATGGTGGATGGACGGCTCCCACTGGCTGACGTGCGCCATGGCCGCGTCCAACTTCTTTTCGACAACGCTGTCAATATTCACCCAGTAGTTGGCATCTTGGTCGGTCACGTAGTAATAGAACTCTTGCGGCACCAGCCATGGCTGCAGGCCTTCGTGCAGCAGTTGGTTGGGGAAATAGAGGTGCCACTCGGCGGCGCGGATCGCGTCCAGGGTATTGTTGGCAGCCATGCGATGGTCGGTCTTGTGCCAGCGAACATAGGTGGTGCCCGGATCGATAGAGAGCACCACGTCCGGACGAACCTGCCGGATGATTCGGGTAACCTCCTCTACCAGGTCGCGCGTGTTGGCGTATTCCAGCATGCCGTCATGGTATTCCAGCCAGGAAATACTGTCCTTCGGGATGCCGAGGATGCGACAAGCCTCCTCCTCTTCGTGCATCCGGATGCGAGCCAGATGCTCGCTCGTCATTTCCGGATCGTAGGAGCCCTTGTCGTCGTTCGTGTAAATCACGATATGGATGTGGTTGCCGCCTTTCGCGAGCAGCGCGAGGGTGCCTGCGCAGCAGAAGGTGTCGTCGTCCGGATGCGGCGTGAATATCAGGATAGTCTTACCGCGCAACTCCTCGAGCCGGCTTTGCGGCTGAGACAAGAGCGAGAAGGCGCATGCGCCCGCGAGAATCAGAATTAGCGATAGAGTTCGAATCATGAAAATGAACTATAACCCGCCCGCCTCAGCTTTGCAACCTCCTCGCCCCTCGACTGTGGTGCGCGACATGAAGAAAAACTGAGCCGCGACCGGCAGGAAGCGCTACCACGAGATCGAGAACTGGCCGTACCTTCGTGATAGCGCTCCCTTCCGGTCGCGGCTCGGCTACGTTCGCGGAGAGGCTCCACATTTATCTCGCGCGCCAGCTTCGCAAAAGAGGGTTACTATTTGGTCTTCGCCGGATCCACAAGAGGCAAGTCTACGGTGATCGGCGCGTGATCGGACACGCCGTCGGGAACCGCATTGTTCAGATCGCGCATGGTCATCGGGAAATGGGGTGCGAAGTAATAACTCATCCCATCTCCGCGGGGCCGCGGGATATAGGGCTTCACGAAAAACCAGTCCAGTTTGTAGCGGCCCACCAGTCCGCCGAAGTCGCGCTTTAACGTAAAGGTCGGCTCGAATCCTTTTCGCGCACGCTGATTGCTATTTGCCAGCGTTCCTCCCTTTCCGTGCAAGTTGTGCTCCGTTTCTCCTCGAAAATCAAACGCATATTGGTCAACGAAGCGAAACTTTTCGACGTGCCGGAAAAGAATCGCCTCCTTATTCGCGGCAACTACCGGAAGATGCGTGGATGTCGGGTCCAGATGATTCTTGAAATATCTTACCGGCGTCAACACTGCCAGCGGCAGAGAGGCAGGTGTGCCCCAGCGCAGGGCCTGAGTCACCCAGAATTCGTAGTTTTTTACGCGGTTGAGAATCTCGTGCCGAATCGAGGTCGGCGCGCCATCGAAGCCAGTAGTGTTTAAGTCCCCGGCCACGATCACCGGATGCCCCACTTCTTTGATTCGGGAGAGCAGCGCGTCCATCTGCCTGGTGCGGCATTCCGGCTTGCACTTGTTCTCCAGGTGGACGTTGACCACAGTGGCCACTCCGTCCGGTAGATCGGGAATTTGCACGTCGGCGATGATGGCCATGCGCCCGCCACGGCGCACTTCCCGTTCGATTCGTTCCAGAAAAACTTTGTTAGCGGCGAGCCGTTTGCCCTTTTCGAGTTTGGAAACTTCAGCTTTTTCCGTGTTGTACCAGTCGTGGCAGACCGGAAGCCGGAAGATCCTCGCACTGAGGATTGGATAGCGGCTTAAGATCGCGCTGCCATGCAGACCTAAATAGCGGGCCGGATCAGGCGCCAGATCCTCTCGTATTTGTTGAGTGAGCGCTCGATCCTCAAGTTGATAGTTTTCGAGACCGAGATCTTCCAGGCGGTCCACTTCCACGAACTCTACTCCGAATACGTAATTCATTCCCAGGGCTTGCGCGAGATCCCGGGCTACGTCGCGGTAATCGGTACGCTTCATCCCTAGATCCACTTCATTGAGCACGATCACGTCGGCATCGCGCAGCGTCGTCAGTTGGTGCTCAATGTTCGCCATCTTCGTCGCATTCATCGCTCCACGCTCGAGCGCAGCTTGTTTGAAACCGTCGGGATCCGAAAGGGCCAGCCGAATGAGATCGAAGTTGAGCCCCCGTTCAATATTCCAGGAGGCCACGCGAAGAACTGGCCCTATCCCGTCCACCAATGGCCGATGCGGCCGCTCGCCCGCCAGCGCAGCCCTGTTGCTCACGATCGGAGTCCTCAGTAGACGATCAAGCTTTTCGGCCAAGGGCTCCGCAGGTTGGTCCGTGTTTGATAGTGATGCCAACTCGTCGAAACTCAGGAACTCCTGTGCGCCAGTGGGCGGCTCGCGGACCACCGCCAGTAGCGGGAGAATGGCCGGCCACAGCATCAAAATTAGGCGTTTATTCATGCCCTTCCCTCTTGCATCTTTGATTCCGCAGCCGTTGTAGCGAAAAACAACGGCTTTAGATATGTTCAGCAGTCGGCGAAGCGTCGTCGCGTCGCAAAGTTGCGTCAGACACCTCGATCCATCAACTCCCGGCCTGTGGCCACGCGCTGCCAATCTGCTGAATACAAACCCGCCGGCTCTTCGCGGAGCTTTGGAGAAGCAATTGCCAAATTGACAGCGAGGTCGACGAAAACAATGCAGAACAATTTGATGCAACGAATTTCCAGGATCGGATGCGTGACGCTGTTAGCCGCGCTCTCCGTTCTGGCACAGGATCACAAATGGGCGGGAAGAACGCTAGACAACTTCGAGTGGAGCATCCACGAGAAGCTGGCTGCGCTTCCATCCTATGGAGTCTTCGACACAGTCAGATTCGAAGTCCAAGGCACCACGGTAATTTTGTCGGGACAGGTTGTAAAGGAAAGCGTCAAGCAGGATTCCGAACGCTTAGTCAGCCATGTCAAAGGTGTTGGAAGAGTGGCCAATAACATCGAAGTGCTGCCTTACTCCCGGCGAGATGACGCGCTTCGCATGAATGTTTATCGCGCCGTCTATGAGAAGGCTCCCCTCGAAAAATATGGGGATCGCGCCGCTCCTCCCATTCACATCATTGTGAAGAACGGTTGGGTGACGCTTGAGGGCGTGGTGGATTCGGAAGCCGACCGCAGCATGGTTCGTATGCGTGCGCTGAGCGCCACGGCTCACGTTTCCGACAATCTGCATGTGGCGCCGGAAGTGATTGCACAAGGAAGTCGCCAGCCATGAACGCGCGTGCATTTCAGGCCGCGGCGATTTTAGCCGCGCTCATAGGGTCAGCAAATGCGAATCCAGTATCCCGCCAGGCCATCATAACCGGTGCCGGCGGGAACGGAAGATGCTCCATTGAAGTCATCGTGGACGGCGCGGCCGAAGTTGAAGTCTCCGGCGACATGGGCCTGCTGACAACCATATCCGGGCAGCCAGCCGCGTGGCGGCGATTCCAATGCAACGCGCCGCTGTCTCATGCCCCCGTTGACTTCCGCGTGGTCCGGATCGGCAGCAGCCGGGGAACTCTCCGGCTGCTCCAGGATCCTCGGAGTACCGGAGGCAGAGCGGTGATTCGCATCAACGACTCCAAGGGCGGCCGCGGAACCTACGCCTTCGATCTTCAGTGGCACGTGCCTAGAGGAGGCGGCTGGGCGCCAGGGCCAACGGTTCCACCTCCGAGTCACTGGCCGCCTTCCGGAGGATCGCCGATGGCGAGAGCAATTCAATCGTGTCAGGATTCCGTAACCGCGCGGCTCAATCGGGATGGCTACGCGTACGTAGCTTTTGAAAACACGATTCCCGTTGACAATCCCGGCCGCCACGATTGGGTCACGGGCACGGCGATCGGAAAACGGGGATTTGAACGCACATGGTTTTCGTTCTCGTGCTCGGTGAACTTCAGCTCCGGGCGCGTCCGCTCGGTGGATGTGCGCAGGCACTGGTAGGTATTACTGTTTTTCAAATTTCAGATTAAGGAGACCAAAATGATTAAGTACATTTGTGCAGTCGCACTGCTGGCAACAACTATGGCCTTCGCCGGGAGCGATCCGGGCGTGGGAGGTATCAACAAGGAAATTCGCCACGAACTGGTGATGCTTCCTTATCTGGGCGTGTTCGACAACCTGACATACAGCGTGGACGGCAACGTCGTAACGTTGGCCGGTCAAGTTACTCGACCCACCTTAAAGACGGATGCCGAACGAGTGGTAAAACGCATCGGCGGCGTGGCCCAAGTGGATAACCAAATCGAAGTGTTACCGCCGTCTCACCATGACGATCGATTGCGGCGCTCGCTGTACCGCGCGATTTACGGATTCACGCCATTGAATCGCTACGCCATGCCAGTGCTCAAGCCGATTCGCATTATCGTGAAAAACGGCAACGTCACTCTGGAGGGCGTGGTTGACAACCAGTCCGACAAGAGCATGGTGAACATCCGGGCTAACGGAGTGCACGGCGTGTTCTCGGTCACCAACAACCTTCGGGTCGGGGAATAATCCCCGGCCCCCCCGGGCTTTCCGCATCACAATGCCTGAACATAACCTCAAGTCCATCGCCTTTCCGGTTCTTGACGCCGATCAGATCGCTCAAGTGGCAAATTGCACCACCGGTGCGCCAAAGCTCTACCGGGACGGAGAAACAATCATCGCGGGCGGCGAGCGCTGTCTAAAGTTTTTCATCGTCAAGTCTGGTCAAATCGAAATTCTCGACGTTTCCGGCGACGAGCCAAAGACCATCACGATCCATGGGAAAGGCGAGTTTACGGGCGACATCTCACACTTGACCGGCACGCCTGCCATCTTCAGCGCGGTTGCGCGAGGCGAGTGCGAAGTATTCGAAATCTCGGGAAAGGCGCTGCGGCAAGTGCTGAATCAGTGCCCGACCCTCGGCGACATCATTCTCCAAGCGTTCATCGCGCGCCGGCAGCTCCTCCGCGAATCGCCGGATTTCACGGGCTTGCGGGTGATTGGCTCGCGCTACTCCCCTGACACCTTTCGCGTCCGCGACTTTCTCAGCAGAAATCGCGTCCTCTTTACCTGGGTGGACCTGGAAACCGATCCAGAAGTGAACCGCTTGCTCAAGCAGTTCAATGTCACGGAGGCCGACACGCCGGTGGTTGCTTGCGCGCATCTGCTTCTTCTTCGCAATCCATCTAACCAGAAACTCGCCGACGAGATCAGCATACATCTGCCGCTCAAGCAGACTGTGTACGACTTGCTTGTAGTTGGAGCCGGGCCGGCGGGGCTGGCCGCGGCCGTTTACGGCGCATCCGAAGGTCTCGAAACGGCGTTGCTAGAGTGCACCGCACCCGGCGGACAGGCGGGAAGTAGCATGCGGATCGAGAACTACCTCGGATTTCCAACCGGCGTGAGCGGCGCTGAGCTGACCGATCGAGCCGTCCTGCAGGCCAACAAGTTTGGGGCTCACCTCTCTGTTCCCACACGAGCCGCCCGCTTGTGCTTCGAGAATGGATACGCGATTCTCGAAGCCGGGAGCGGCCAGTCCATCACCGCCAAGTGCCTTTTGATTGCGACGGGCGCTCAATATCGAAGGCTGGACGTCGAAGGTTGCAAGCGCTACGAAGGGGCGGGAGTTTACTACGCCGCGACACAAGCCGAGGCCCTACTTTGTCGCGCGCGTCCGGTAATTGTGGTCGGAGGCGGCAACTCGGCCGGTCAAGCCGCTGTCTTTTTGTCTGGGCACGCCAGCCGGGTATTTCTCCTGATTCGCGGCGAGGACTTGAACAAGAACATGTCCAGCTATCTGGTCAGCCGAATTCAGCGGACCGAGAATATCGAAGTACTGTCCAACACCTCGATCCGGCGCATGAACGGCAATGGTCATCTTGAGTCGGTTGACCTTCTGGTGGGCGCCGAGCGACGGTCCCGGACTTTGGAAACCCCGGCAGTATTCAGTTTCATTGGAGTGACACCTCGAACCGATTGGCTTCCGGTGCAGATCGAGCGGGACGCGAAGGGATTTGTACGAACAGGAGTGGCTCTTGCACAGTCGCGGCAATGGAAGACTGCACGAATGCCGTTCTTACTGGAGACCAGCCAACCTGGCGTGTTTGCTGCGGGAGACGTACGTTCCGGCTCCGTAAAGCGCGTGGCTTCGGCTGTCGGCGAAGGAGCCATGGCAGTCCAGTTCGTGCATGAGTATCTGAAGGAGATGTAGGACCGCGCGGGTCAAAGTCACCGGCGTTCGGTCGCGGCCATCAGCCTGGTCTCACTTAAATCCAACTCATGTTCCAACTCCCGCAGAACCTCGTCCGTGATGCGGCTCTCGTCGCGCAGGCGCAGGGCGGCACTGCGTTCAGCCTCCACCAACGTGCGCGAAAGATCCAGATAACGGAAATAATGCTCGGCGTGCGTTTTATTTTCTTCGTGGCTGAGCCCGCTGACGCTCGCTAGACGATGCGTGTAATGCTGCTGCAGATCGTCGTAAACCTCGGCAGGCCCGGATGGGTCGCTGCCGCGGATATCTTCAAGACGTGCCTTTGCAGCTTCCAGCACCAACCGGCGCGCTTCCTGCTCTTCGCACTTGGGGCCCGGCGCCTCCGCGATACCCAAAATCCGAATCAGCGGCGGAAGGGTCAGCCCTTGGAACACCAGCGTCACCAGAATGACGCAGAAGGTCAAAAACACAATCAGGTCTCGATGCGGAAATGGGCTGCCATCGGCGATGGTTTGCGGTAGAGACATGGCGGCTGCCAGCGCTATCACGCCACGCATTCCCGTCCATCCGACCACAAAAATCTGGCGAACACCCGGCCGCTTCTCCTTCTGGTGAAGCAGCCGCGTACGAATAAAGTAGGCGACATACGCACCTGGAAAGGTCCAGAGGAGGCGCAACAAAATGAGAAAGATGCTGAATAGAACACCGTACACGATGAGCCGCCTGGGGCTCAATTCGCTCACCCCTTCGAGGACCGAGGGAAGCTGCAGACCGATTAAGACAAACACGAATCCGTTCAAAATGAAGGTGAGTGAGTCCCAGACGGCTCCAGCCTGGAGCCGTACGCTGGGCGAAAGAAATTGCGAACTCCTGCGGCCCAGATAAAGGCCTGCCGCTACCACCGCGAGCACTCCCGACGCGTGAATTTCCTCCGCGGTCAGATACGCCGCATAAGGAACCAAAATGCTGACCGCGATCTCAATTGGACCGTCGTCAATGCGATGTTCAAACCACTCCACGATGCGCGCCAGTATCAAGCCGCTTCCTATGCCGGCGACGATGAGATATGTAAGCCGCAACAGGCCAGCACCCGCAGTTGGATTCTGGCCGTGGACCACCATCGCCACCGCGAATTCAAGCGCCAGCAATCCGGTTGCATCGTTGAGCAGGCTTTCACCTTCCAGTAAGTCGACGATACGTTTTGGCAACCCGATGCGCTTCGCGATAGAAGTGGCGGCAATCGCGTCCGTAGTGGCCACGGCGGCGCCTAAAACGAATCCGATGCGCCAATCGAAACCATGGAACAACCAGGGCCCAGCGATAGCGACACCGAGGACGGTGAAGCCCACCAACCCGAAGGCCAGCATCGCGATGCTTACCAGGTTGTGCGAGAACTCCCGCCACGACGTAACCCACGCTGCCGCGTACAACAGCGGCGGTAGCACAACCAGGAAGATAAGGTCGGGCTCCAAATTGATTTTGGGAATTCCGGGTATAAATCCCAGCAGCAGTCCGGCGATGACCAGGACGATCGGATAAGGCGTCTGCAGCCGGCGTGCCAGCGCCGCAAAAGCTGCAACGAACAGCAGCAATAGCAGCAAGATCATTTGTGCGCCGTGAATGCCCGTGCCTTCCATGAACCCTCCTCTTACGCTATAGCTCCGAATGCCTGCCGGCGGTTGTCGATCCCCAGCCGCCGCATCTTAGAAAGCAACGTAGTTCGAGCGATTCCCAAACGGGCCGCCGCGCCATGCCGGCCGCCCACCACCCACTTGGTTTCCTCCAGAGTCTGCAGAACATGGTCGCGAGTGGCGTCCTCGAGAGTTTTCCTGCTCACGGGTACGCTGCTGGACGGACGCTTGAACGGAATAAAAGGCGGCTGAAATACTGAGCCTGCCGAGAGAATCACGCCACGTTCCATAAAGTTCTGCAGCTCGCGTATATTGCCTGGCCAGTCGTAGGCAAGCATGGCCTGCATCGTTTGCGCCGGAATCTCCTCTGCCGCTTTGTTCATACGCTTAGCGTACTTAGCGAGAAAGTGCCGCGCCAGCGCCGGAATATCCTCGGCCCGATCGCGCAATGGAGGCAGGGAGACCGGAAAAACGCTGAGGCGATAAAACAAGTCGGTGCGAAATTCCTTGTTTTCCACCATCCGCAACAAATCACAATTCGTCGCCGCTACTAGACGTACGTTGACTCGTGTTGTTCGCGCGCTACCCAGCCGCTCGAACTCCTGCTCCTGCAATACGCGCAGCAATTTTGCTTGCAGGTCCAGCGCGATATCGCCGATCTCATCCAGGAACAGTGTTCCGCCGTGGGCCATTTCAAAGCGCCCGATCCGCTGCGCCAGAGCTCCGGTAAAAGCTCCTCGCTCGTGGCCAAACAGCTCACTTTCGATCAAGCCGGCGGGAATTGCCGCACAGTTCAATTTGACGAACGGAGCATTGCGTCTGGGACTCGAGTTGTGAATCGCCTGCGCAACTAATTCCTTGCCGGTGCCAGTTTCGCCCTGAATAAGAACAGTCGAGTCAGTGGGTGCTACTACGGCGATCTGCTCTAGCACGGACTCGAGAAGCGTGCTGGTTCCGATGATTCCATGCGGGGCCGTATCCGGCTCTCCCTTGAAGTTTCTCCACATCATGATTTAATTTCCTCCCTCGAACAACTCTCTCAAATAACTCCCGTCTCACACATCGTAAGCGGCCTGAGAGTTGAATTCCATCCTCTTTTGGTATGAGACCGCTGCTCATTATTTGAATCTGCATGGAGAACTTACCTCGATCGGGTAAGTCGCGCGTACCACTTACCGTTCAATTGCCGATTGAATCGCCTTGAACAAGATTTCCCGGCGGACTGGTTTGCCTAGGAATTCGATGGCGCCACCCTTCAGCGCCCTCTGGCGTGAGACGTCATCCGCATGAGCGGTGATGAAGATGATTGGGATGCTGCGCCTATCGAGATTCAACTGGCTCTGGAGTTCGAAGCCACTCATTCCCGGTAAATGGACGTCCAGGATAAGGCACGCAGTGTCGTTCAAACGCTCGGAAGCCAAGAATTCCTCCGCCGACGCGAACGTCTCCACCTGGAAGCGAATCGACCGCATCAGGCTTTTTAATGCTTCACGGACGGACGCATCGTCATCCACAATCGAGATGCGGCGGCGCGGTGTGTTGGCGGAGACCGCACGCGTGGCATTCTCTTCCAGAATCTTCATCTGGCTTCATCATAAGTGGTCGCCGGGCCAGATTACATCCTCCGTTAGTAGGAGATGGCTACTTATAGTTTGTGCTGGTAGGATTCAGTTTTTCGGCCATTCTCACCAGGTCAGCCAGGGATTCCGCCTGCATCTTTTCCATCACTCGTCCCCGATGGGTCTTTACGGTTAACTCGCTGGTCCCCAACTCGGCGCCGATTTGCTTGTTGAGTAAACCGGATGCGACCAGTTTCAGCACTTCCTTCTCACGGGCCGTCAGCGAATCGTATCGGGAGCGGAGCTCCGCCATCTGCGCCCGCTCGTTCCATGCCACACGGTCCCTTGCGATCGCTTGCTGGATCGCTTCCAACAGTTCCTGGCCGCGGAAAGGCTTGGTTAGAAACTCCACGGCCCCAGCCTTCATGGCGCGCACCGTCATGGGGACATCCGCGTGTCCGGTAATGAAGATGATGGGGATCCGCACATTGGCCTCAGCCAGGTCGCGCTGTAATTCCAGCCCGCTCGCATCCGGCAGCCGCACATCCAGCACCAGGCAGGCCGGGGCGTCCGGGCGCTTGTTCGTCAGAAACTCGCGGGTCGAACCGAAGGTCTGCACCCGCATGCCCACCGACGCGATCAGCCTCTGAACGGAATCGCGGACAGCCGCGTCGTCGTCAACTACAAATACGATCGGATCCGGGCTGTTCATATACGTGTTTCAGCCGGCAGCGTGAATTGAACCGTAGCGCCGTGGTCGCCGTTGCTAGAGGCCCACAAACGGCCGCCATGAGCCTCGATGATGGATTGGCTGATGGACAATCCCATTCCCATCCCTTGGGACTTGGTGGTGTAGAACGCGTCGAAAATGCGTTTTTCGTCGTTCGGACTAATCCCGACTCCGGAGTCACGCACGGCAACCAGCACCTCATCGGAGTTCTGCATTTGGGAACGGATCACCAGTCGCCGTGGCCGGTCCACGACGCTGCTCATTGCTTCGATGCCGTTCAGGATCAGATTCACGATCACTTGTTGTAATTGAACCCGGTCGCCCAGGATAGTTGGGAGATCGGTGGCGAGCTCGGTGTGGAGTGTAACCTGGTTTCTCGAAGCCGCCCCTTCTGTGAGCACTCCCACCTCGCTAATGAGATCGTTAATCTGGACCTTTGTTCTCTCCGCCGTCGTTTTGGTAAACATGGCCCTAATGTGCCGGATTATGTCGCTGGCGCGCGTTCCTTGTTGAGCGACGCACTCCACTGCTGCGCGCGCCTCTTCCAGATTGGGAGGGTCGCTTGCGAGCCACATCATGCAGGCATCCGCGTTGGTGACCACCGCTGCGAGCGGTTGATTTACTTCGTGAGAGATGGAAGCCGCCAGCGCGCCCATCGCGCTCATCCTGGTTACGCGGGCGAGCTCCGCCTGCGCTGCGTAGTACGCATCTTCCGCTCGCCGGCGCTCGGCCATTTCCTCCAATAACTGCTGGTTGGTTTGTTTCAGGTCGGCGGTCCGCTCCTCTACTCTCAGTTGAAGTTCGTCGCGGGCATACCTGAGCTCGGCCTCGGCTTGTCTTCGCCACGAACTGAACCAACTTATGACCATGGCGGACGCCGCAAACTCAATGAAGATGGGCAGCGACTCTCGATTCACTCTTAAGGAATGAATCGGAGGCATAAAGAAGTATTCAACCGCCAATGTGCCGAGGATGACAGCGATCCACCCCGGCCACTTACCGCCGAACCAAGCACTCGCCACGACGGCAATGTAGAAGAATAGAAATCCTGCCGTCGAAACAACGCTCTGCAGAAAAAAGGTCAGAGCCAAGGCGCCTGCTACCAGGGCCGGCGCCAGTGCATAGCGAAAGATCGCGAATGTTAGCCGGCGCGCGCCGGGAGTGCTTTCCTTGCGATTCATCGATTCTCGGCAGCGAACAATTCGATGAGCTTTCTTGAGGTTACCCGATTCTTCGACTCGAGTGGTGGGATCTGTGGTCGATTCGCGCTCCGTAGAAAAACTGAACCGCGACCGGAAGGAAGCGCCACCACGAACGCGGAGCTAGCCGTACCGATCTCGCAACGCTCCCTACAGGTCGCGGCTCGGCTACGTTTATTGAAAGGCTACAATTTCATGTCCCGCGCCAGAAGGTGCGGCGGCGCCAAAGCCGATCCTTCGTTTTCGAGACAATCCAGCAAAATAACCGTTGCAATAACTTCTAAAGTGTCCGTATAATTGGCGGTACCTCACTTAGGAGAAATGCGATGGGTTATTTGGACATTCCCCGCGTCCATTTTGCGGGTCTTTTCTACGCGGGGCCCAGCACGATCAACAATTTTACAACCAACTACATGCCTCAGGTTCAGATCGAGAAGCCTGACGGCGAATTCACACCGAACGCATTGTGGTATCCCACCGGCGTCGCGCAGCTCTTTCTTTATCGCTGCACGATTCTCGGCGCGGTGAATGCGTCCGGCACGTGGGTGGGCTCCGGAGATGCCATTATTGGCGCTCCCATGGAGACGCCTTCGCCCTACACACCGGTGGACAACGGGAAGGGCGGCGTCTACGATATCGGCAAGCTGGTGGATCTGGATCCGGATCAGCAAGGTCGCTCGGCGTTCTTTGGGCTGCGCTTTCGGGCAACACTCGCGGACGGCGCGGCATTTGGCGGTGCGGCGACGGTGCCGGAATTGCGGGAGATGGGGCCGCGTATGCCGTTGCAGGGTGGAAGTTTCACTGCGGTCGGTCAGTGGCTTGCGGCCATCCCTAAACCCGAATGGCCGGCCGCTCCCAGCTCGTCGCCGATCTTGAACGCGTTTCAAAGCGCCTGCACAAACGGCATCGCCGTGGAACTTACAGTGGATCTGCACTGGAACGATCCGACGATTTCGCAGAATGGCATGACATTCTGTTATGGCCGCGTGCATGGCACCATGGGCCCGCTCCGCAAGGGCGAGTCGGCGCAGATTCTTTACGGACGCAGAATGGTTGGAGTTTCAGCTCCACCCATCGCCGCACCCTTGCGACGGGAGGCGGTGGCCAAGTTGTCAGCGGCCGCTGCGGCAGCTCCGGCTGGCCAAATGCCGCAGTGGAACACCAGTTATGCGGCATCCACGCCGCCGGCCGGAACCCCAACGTTGCTGCATGTGGACCTCGGTATGGCGATTCCACTCGCAGTGCAAGACGCGACCGCGAATCCGCCGGGCGTGAACGGCTTGCCATTTGTCGATTCGGGAATCACAGTGGGCACGCTCGATTCGAGCGGAACTTTTACCGCTCTCGCGAACGGCACCGTTTCCTTAACATCGTTTTACAAACTGCTCCAATCCATGGAGAAGAACTGCTACCTGTGGACCAACAGCGGCGTGTTCACCATTCCACTGGCCGCCGGAGAAGCTGCGCTGCTGGCATCGCGTCAACTGGCTGTGGCCGTGGGCGGAAATCCCGTAGTGGCTGAAGTGTCGACGGGACTTTGGGTGCAGATCGGAGAGATGTGTGAGCGCATGCCTCTGCCCGGCGCCTCAGCCAACGTCCCCGTCGTCATTACGCAACGCGGAACTCCGGCGTCTAGCCAAACTCCTCCCGCACTTGTGGTCCAGGCGATTGAGTGGGCCATGTCTGGAGGCCAGTGGCAGATGACTCAGAACAACAGCACCGATCTGACCGCGGTTTTCAACCCACCCCAAACGGACTCGAACGGCGCCACCACGCTGAGCATTTCAACCGCTGTGGCTGATATCAACTTGTCGGCAGTCCGCGCGCCATTGGACAGCCGGATTTACTACATCTCGCTGAACGCGCCGAGCAATGTGAGCGTTTGCGACGATTACACGCCAGTTTCAGCGCTGGTGTGGCGCCCCTTCACGCCGCCGGCGGACCCGACTTGGGCAGACGCGATTGAACCTATTCTCGGCGCATACGCGCGCCTCTACCCCGGCATGAAGGACAAAGTGGACATCGGGAATCAAGCGATTGTGCAGGGCAATGCGAAATCCATCCTGGTACGCATGGCGCTCCCGATCTCTGATCCCGGCTACATGCCCGTCACGCGCGATCTGGCTCCATCCAAAGTTCAGATGGTGGTGAAATTCATGCGGGATTGGTTGGACCAGCAGTCGATTTAGTTTTAGGAGGAACCCAATGAATTCGCGAATCCTGCGTTCCATCGGTTTCGCCGTGGTGTTGTTCATCGGCTTGCCTTATTCCGGCGCCGGTGCGCCACGAAACAGCGGCGTGCCATATAGCATCTCGCTGAAAGAGTTCTCGATCGATGGATTTCCTGGCTTGCACTCTTTCGCATTCGCGGGGACGGCCGGCCAGTTGGTGCTGATCGGCGGCCGTACCAACGGCCTGCACGGGTTTCCCACCAACCGGACGACGGCCAGCAGTCCTTCCTTCCCAACGTCGGCGCAGAATGACACCATCTACGTGCTGGACCTGCCTCACGCCAAGCTCTTGGGGCAGGCTAAGGTGAACCAATTGCCCCAGCGGGCAGCGGCGCAACTGCGCGCCACGAATACGCAATACTGCGTGCGCCAAGGCTGGCTGTACATTTTGGGCGGCTACGGGGTGGACCCGGTAAATCCGAAAGCCATCCAGACTCTTCCATATGTAACCGCGGTCAACCTTCAGGCGCTGACCAACGCAGTGATCGCCGGAACACCGCTCGACGCAACATTTGCCACAGCCAACATCGCTACCAGCGCCGACGATCCGAATCTCGCGATCACAGGCGGGGACATGCAATTGCTGGGCTCATCATTTCTTGTAGTCTTCGGACATCGGCTGGATGGCCTCTACACGAACGGCGGCGGCGCGATGCAGCAGGAATACACCAGTAGCGTCCGGCTCTTCGACATGCAGCTGACGCAAGACAGCCTCAACCACCCGCAACTCGCGGTGACGTTCCAGGGCGCGGTGCCACCCGGTCCATTGGATCCGTCAAATCCATATCACCGGCGCGATCTCACCGTGACAGGCGCTGTCGACGGGTCCGGCAAGGAACGCATCGTGGCTTACGGCGGCGTCTTTCAAGCCGGATCGTTTGACGGTTTTCTGAATCCCGTTTATATCGATCCGGATACAGCATCACCCGGAATCAAACTAACCGTGGACACTAACGCCAGTCAATTACTAAGCCAGTATCGTTGCGCCGCCATTCCGTTTTACAGCACGAAAAGCAAATCCGTATATACGACATTTTTTGGAGGCATCAGCCAATACTATTGGTCCGGCGGGAAATTAAAGCACGATACGCTCAACCTGAATATCACTCCACCCATCGACGGATTGCCCTTCATCAATAGCATTTCGACGCTGCAAACGGATTTCTCCCCGAACCCTTCCAAACCAGTAACGTTCGACTACCTGCACGTAGGCGCGGCATTTCCGCCGGCAACCGCTCAGCCCAAATGCGGGACCACCGCAGCTCCCTACCTGGGAGCCGAGTCGCGATTCGTGGAGGCAAGCTCCGTGCCGAGTTTCGATAACGGCGTCTTGAAGCTGGATGAAACGCACGCGGGAGTGATCGGCTACGTGATTGGTGGCATCGCGGCTACCAATCCTTATCCGGAAGCGACCTGCGCCTCAAACCTGATGTACGCAGTTACGCTGAATCCGTCGAAAGCTACCAAGACCGTGCGCCTCACGAAGCCCTGACGAAGACTGAGGCGCATGGCTATTTCAAGGCACTACCGCCGATCGAATGATAGGGTCAAAGCGCGTTTGGAAGTCCGCTAACTCAGCGGCCGGCATGCGGCCAGCGAATAAGGCGCGGCTGCTTTCGCCATCAATCCAAGTCAGATACTCTACCATTTTCTGTCCCGCGGTTAGATAGTCGGCGACGGCACTGAGGGCGGGTCGTCCGCCGACCGTAGTGTGCTGGACGCTTTCGGGCCGGTATTTATAGCCCTGAAAATTATTTCGTTGGATAACCTTGTCATCCAGACGCCCGCTCATCAGGGCCTGAATGTCGGCTGAATCCGCATTTCGCCGTTTAAGCCAAATCGTAGCGATTTCATTCGAAATGGAGTTCTTCAGCTTGATAACCTGGGCGCCCGGCTCAGATGCACGCGCCTGGCTAACGATAGCCCATTCCGCCGGTAACGCGAACTCGATGCCCGTTAGACTGTGATGATAAACTCCGTTCTCCACTGTTCCCAACGATTGGGACTTGGATTGAGCATTGGTGGTCTGCGCCTGAACCGGTGACGTGGCTGCAATCAACGAAACACAGACGAATATCGGAAATCGCGTGCCCATGGATCCATACCTTTCGGCATATTGACGTGGGATCGTACCCAAAAGTTACGGCCGCTAGGCTTTATGTCCGTTAAGCATACTGTTCATTTCCTCCACGCTCCGGCGTGCCGAATCGATGCCACCGGCTGTTGTAGAAACCGGTCCCACCGAATCGGTATTCGCAAAGAATATGCGTCCCACCGGACGGCGCGCCGCCGGAATAAATTGCGTATGAGTCAGCGGAGTGGACATGAACATAGGATGCCCACGGCGATAAATGTGAACTTCCAAAGGCTCGGTATTCGTGGTAGGTAACAACTTTTGCCAATCTCGAAGCACGTTGGAGGCAATACTGCGGCAGTCACTTTCGGACAGAAGCTTTGCGCGATCCCGCTCACGGAGCGGCGTGTAGAAGGTCAGGATATTGTTCTTCTGTTCGTAGCCTGGCTCGTTTCGGACCACCCAGTCCGCGACAATGACATCCGAGAACGTATTGCCCGGGCACCAGGTGTCGTATCCACCGTTAAAAACAGGTTCATTGAAAATAAGGTTAACTACCGCATAAGGAGCGTAGCGCATTTTTGCCATGGCCGCCTTTTGGGCGTCCGGCAGTCCCGCTACCAGACGGCGAGTGATGAATTTCGGCGTGGCCATGATGACAGCCTTCGCGCTCACGGCCTTCACATCTCCATGTTGCACGTACGTTACTGTAACAGCATCCTGGCTTTGCTCCACTGCCACCGTGGTAGCTCCGGGGAGCAAACGATCAGCGTGAGTAGCTTTCAGTTGCTCCGCAAGTTTCTTGGTGATAGCGCCCAGGCCGCCTGGAAACGTAACGCGGTTATCCTTATTATCTTCGTTAGCGAAATCCTGAAAGTCATCCAACGCCGTGAAGGCGGAAGTGTTCTCAGCCGTGGCGCCCCAATTCGACGGGCCGTAAGTATCCCACCAAGTTGTCAACTCAGGCGCGTAAGCCCGCAAGAGTTGAATGAATGGCATGGCGTCCATCTGGCCGGCCAGCGCCTTCAGATCCAATCGCATCATATCCTGCTTGAATTTCTTGAAGCTTTCGCGAACGCTGTCCTTGTAAGGCAGATGATCCAGACCGCTTCGCCACGCCTGCGGCACGAATTCTCCGTTTATGATCAGCCCATCGGGATTCGAGATCGGGAGCGGCTGGATATTCAGCTCCTTACACAATCCCCAAGCCGAACTGTCCGTGGTTTCATAGGCCGCCCCCGTTGCGTACGCTTGGCCTTGGTACTCCTCCAGAAATGCGTTGCCTCCGAAGTGATCCTCTTTCTCGATCAGAAGGAAATCCATATCGCGCAGGAACCAGGCCGCAGAAAGCCCGCTGACGCCTCCGCCCACAATCACCACATCATGCCGCGTGGAAGCTTGCGGGCTCGGGAAATGATGTCCATCGCGAACCTGGTGGCAAATCTCGTTGTGTTCGCCGTCCACAGCCGGCACGGCTTTCGCAGGCGCCGCAAGCAATGCAAGATCCACAGGGCACCCTGCCACAATCGAGCCGGTGACCACATATTTTATAAACGATCTGCGATCCGATTCCATAGTTCTCCCGTCCAGTTATTCTCCGGCACTTGCGATAGCGGCCAAGCCTGGCTGCTGGCGCTGATCCCTGGTTCTAAGCCGGTACCACAGCACGATCATGAGCAACGAAAAAACGAAGATCACCGTCGATACGGCGTTGATCTCCGGCGTAATACCACGCCGCAATCGCGACCAAATCTCCAGTGGAAGCGTGTTGTCGCGCCCGATCAGAAAAAAACTCACGGCAATCTCATCCATAGAAAGAGTAAAAATCAGGAGCGCGGCTCCGATGATGGAGAGCTTGAGATTCGGCACTGTAACGCGCCAGAACGTACGCCACTCCGAAGCGCCCAAATCGAGCGAGGCTTCTTCCTGCGCGCGATCCAGTTTCTGCAGCCCGGCGAAGAGTTCCGTCGTAGCCACCGACATCAGCGCCGTACCATGGCCCAGTGCGATGGTTAGCAGGCTAAGTTTCAAACCAGCCGTGACAAACAGAATTAGCAGCGAGAGCCCGGTTATAATCCCTGGCAATATCAGCGGCAGAAGTACCAGTCTGCGGAAGACCGCCTTCCCAGGAAATGACGTCCTATCGAGCGCCAGCGCGGCCGGAAAACCCAGCAACAACGCCAGCGCCACTGCTGCTGCGGCTACCAACAGGCTGTTGCCCACCGTGGCCCACAACGTGTCATCTGCAGCCAACATGCGGTACCAGCGCAGAGTCCAGCCTCGCGGAGGAAAACCGCCCACGCTCTCGCCATTGAACGAATACACGCCCAGCGCGACGATGGGCAGGTAGAGAAACGCGAACACCAACAGAGCGTGAATCTGCAGCCATCGCGGAACTCTGGGGTTTGCTTCGTTCATCGGAAACTCAGTTTCTTCTCGATGCGCTCACTTGCGGCGAGCAATAGCACCACCAGCAGAAGCATGCACAGCGAGATCGCCGCGCCCAGCGGCCAATTGTACGCCGCACCGAATAGGCTGACCACCACATTCGAAATCATGATCCCGCTGGGCCCTCCGATGAGAAGTGGAGATAAGAAATCGCCCAGGCTTAGAACGAAAGCGAAAGTAGCACCGGCCAAGGCGCCCGGTAAAGCTAGCGGGAAGATCACGGTCCAAAACGCACGCATCCTGGACGCGCCCAGGTCCTGCGAGGCCTCCATCAAATTCCGCGGAATGTGTTCGAGCGACGCATAAATCGGAAGGAACGCGAAGGGCGTGTAGATGTGCGTGAGCGTCAGCACCACGGCGAACGGGCTGTACAGCAGGAAGCTCACGGGATGATTCACCACGCCCGTGTACATCAGCAGCGTATTCAGCACGCCGTCAGTTCCTAAAATCGTCTTCCACGCGTAGGCCCTCACCAGGTAGCTGACCCACAGAGGGATGATCACCAACTGATACAACAATTCCTTTCGAGCTGAAGCGTAGAACGACAGAAAATATGCAAGCGGAAAACTGAGCGAGAGAGAAATCAAAGTGACCATGCCCGCAATTCGCATGGATCGCAGCAGCACTTGCAGATATACCGGGTTCTGAATCAACTGGCGGTAGTTATTCAGATTCCAGCGATGGACGATGGTCTGGGATTCTACCGTCCACAAGCTGAAGCAAAATAAGAATGCGTACGGTGCGATCAGAAACACAGTCACCCATGCAAGCGGCGGCGCCGTGACCAGCAGCTTGTACGCGCGCGAGTAAATTGTCTCGCTCACTCGCCGGCCTCCATCACCCGCACCGCGTTGCACGCCAGAAAGCCGAACACCTGCTCCTGGCCGAGCTCGCCCTGACTTGGAACCCGCACCGTGAGCGACAATCCCCCACACTCCACTTGAAGTAAGTCGGTGGCGCCTCCGAAAGTCTGTTGGCACACTCGCGCCCTAAATCTTACGGCACTGGAGTCGGCTTCCGCGAGGCGTATCGCCTCCGGCCGGATCGAAAACACAGCCTCGCCCGCAGGCCCCTCGGCAGGCCACTCGATGGGTCCGCAGCGTGCGATGCCACTTTCAAGGCGCCCGCGCAGCAAATTGGTCTGCCCGATGAACTTCGCGACATAGGCCGTGCGTGGCTGGTTGTAGATATCGCGCGGCGTATCCACTTGCTCAAGCTCACCGGCTCGCAACAACGCAATGCGATCCGAAAGCGCCATGGCTTCATCCTGATCGTGAGTCACAAACACAAACGAGATCCCGACTTCGCGCTGCAACGATTTCAACTCAATCTGCATCTCGCGCCGCAAGTTGGCATCCAGCGCCGAAAGCGGCTCATCCAACAACAAGAGCCGTGGTCGGTTGATTAGAGCCCGGGCCAGCGCCACGCGCTGCTGCTGGCCTCCGCTCAGTTGCGACGGCCGGCGTTGCTCAAAGCTGCTCATCCGTACTTGAGCCAAGGCCTGCTCCACACGAGGACGAACCTCTGCGCTTCGAACCTTCTTCGCGCGCAGCCCATACGCCACGTTTTCAAAAACAGAAAGGTGTGGGAACAGCGCGTAATTCTGGAAAACCGTGTTCACCGCGCGCTGGTTGGGCAGTAGCGTGTCCAGGCGCTGACCCGCCATCCAAATCTCGCCGCGATCGGGATGGGCAAAACCGGCCAGTAGCCGCAATAAAGTGGTCTTGCCCGAACCGCTCTCGCCAAGGATGGTTAGGAACTCGGCCGGAGCAATGTCGAGCGAGATATCCCGCAATACGGCCGTGCTGCCAAACTGCTTCGCGACGTTGCGAATGGAAAGCAGGGTCTCCGATTCTGAAACCGCCGCAGGCAGACTCACGGACGCTCATGCCCTTTCCAGCAGCCTATTGGGCCGCTTTCACTTCGTTCCAGATTTGGTTATACCGGTCGCGCCGCGGTACGTTCTCCCAGAAATGAATTCTTCGCTGGTAGTTGTCCAGGTCGTCCAGATGCAGGTTCTTCTTTTCCTCGGCCGACAAATATTGTGCAACATCTGGATTCACCGGAAGATATCCAGTCACGGCGCTGACCTGCTGCTGCGTCTTCGCCTCCACCAAGTACTCAAGGAATTGATGCGCCAGCTCCTTGTGCTCGCTCGCGGAGGTGATCATCAGATGATCGATCCAACCCGTGGTATTTTCCTTTGGAATAGTCTCGCCGATCGGAAAATTCCGTTTGCGCAGTTGATTCGTCATCAACGGCCAGCCCATCGCGATCTGCACTTCATGATTTTCGAACAAATTCGTGAGCTCGCCGCCGGTGGACCACAGTTTGCGAACGTTCGGCTTCAACTCGATCAACTTCGCTTTCACTTTTTCGAGCTGCTCGTCGCTGAGATGGTAAAGCGCATGTGGATCGGGTTGGTCATATCCTAAAACCTGCGCCGCCATGTAGACACTAGACAGATCGTCCCAAAGCGACACCTTGCCCTTTAGTTTCGGGTCCCACAGGATGCTCCAACTCTCCGGAGGTTGTGGGAACGCCGTAGTGTCGTAAAGCAGCGGATTTGGTCCCCACTGAAATGGCACACCATACACATTGCCGCCGGATTTTACCAACGGCAGCGAGGTCAGCTTCGGCATCAGATCTTTGTAGCTGGGTATCTTCGACAAATCCAGCGGCGCAGCCAATCCGGTGGTTGCCAGCATGGTCGCGACGTCGCTGGAAGGGGAAATAATGTCGTAGTTAGCGGCGCTGCCGCCACGCAGCTTGGCCACCAGCTCGTCGCTCGACCCCATGTACGAAGCGCTCACCTTGCACTGGCACTTCTTCTCGAAATCGGCGACAAAGGAAGGATCCGCGTAGCCTTCCCAAACCAGCAGCCCCAGCGTGGGCGAGGATTTCCGGCAGCTAATCGACAGGAGCAACGCAAGCGCCGCTATCGAGCCGCGAAACTTCATGAAACCACCGCGTGCTCCGGAATCGAGGGCGTTTCAGCTCCGGACAACAGAGCGAGACCAGTCTCCATGACATCCAGAGACTCATCCATCTGCGCGTCGGTGATCACCAGCGGCATCAGCACGCGCACGACGTTCCCATACGAACCAGCAGTCACCAGAATCACGCCGTGCTCCAGGCAATACTGCGCGAGAGCTTTGGTAGCATCCGCATTCGGAGCCTGACCCGCGCTCACCAGCTCGATGGCCTGCATGGCCCCCAGACCGCGCACATCACCAACCACTGCGAAGCGTTCTTTCCAGCGAAGCGCGCGCGTGCGAAAACGTTCCCCAACCTGCATGGCGCGGTTGCACAGATCTCCATGCTCCAAAGCATCCAGCACCGCCAGCGCTGCTTCGCAAGCCAGCGGATTGCCGCCGAAAGTCCCACCCAGGGATCCTGGACCGGTATTGTCCATAATCTCCGCTGTGCCCGTCACTCCACCCAGCGGCAATCCACCGCCCAGACTCTTTGCAGTGATAATTAAATCCGGCTCGACGCAATAGTGCTCACACGCGAATATTTTCCCCGTACGGCCGAATCCGGTCTGCACCTCATCAGCAATCAGCAGAATCCTGTGCTTGTGGCAAATCTCTTGGACCACACGCAACCAATCCAGCGGCGGTGCGATGAATCCGCCTTCACCCAGCACCGGCTCCACGATGATCGCCGCGACGGATTCCGCCGCCACAACACGTTTGAATGTATCCTCCAAATGATGAGCGCAATGCAACGCGCATTCCGGATACTTCAGCGAATAGGAGCACCGATAACAATGCGCGAAGGGCACGCGATAAATGTCGCTGGCAAATGGTTCGAAGCCCGCCTTGTAGGGATGCGTCTTGCTGGTCAGCGACATGGTTAGCAGAGTGCGCCCATGAAAAGCATCTTCAAAGCAAATCACCGCCGGACGCTTGGTCCACGCTCGCGCGATTTTGATCGCATTCTCCACAGCCTCTGCGCCGCTGTTGAGGAAGAGCGTTTTTTTGGGTGCGCTGCCGGGCGCCAGCGCGTTCAGTTTCTCGGCCAGCTTCACATAGCTCTCATAAGGAGTCACCATGAAGCAGGTGTGCAAGTGCCGATCCACCTGGGCGTGCAACGCCGCCGTCACCTCGGGTGCGCGATGGCCAACGTTCAAGCAGCCAATGCCACCTGCCAGGTCGAGAAAGCGATTGCCGTCTACATCCTCAATCACTGCGCCTTCCGCGTGGCTGACAAACACCGGCGTGATCTCAGACACTCCGCGCGGTACGGCGCCTGCACGCCGCGATGAAAGCGCCTTCGACCGCGGTCCCGGAATCGATGTTTTCAAAGAAATCGTTTGCATCTCAGTACCACCCCATCTCAGTACCACCCGATTGGCTGTTCATTCAAATTGATGTGCACTTGTTTGGTCTCGAGATACTCCTCGATGCCCCAGGGACCCAACTCACGCCCGAATCCCGACTGTTTATAGCCGCCCCAAGGAGCTTCCACATAAGTGGGTTGCATGTGGTTCACCCAAACGATACCCGCCCGTAGCGCTTTCACCGCTCGCAATGCTCTATAAATATCGCGCGACCATACCGCCGCGGCCAATCCATACGGCGAATCATTGGCGATTCGAATTGCTTCCGCCTCGCCTTCAAAAGGAATCACAGCCGCAACCGGTCCGAAGATCTCTTCGCGGGCAATGCGGGCGTTGTTGCTGACATCGGCGAAAATAGTCGGCTCCACATAGTAACCTTTGGATTGCGAAGCCGGCCGCCCGCCGCCCGATACCAGCTTCGCCTCACTCTTGCCGAGTTCTTGATACTCGCGCACGCGATCGTATTGTTCTTTCGAAACCAGCGGCCCCATCTTCGTTGCGCGATCCAGCGGCGCTCCTAGCGTAATCCGCTTGGCCTTTTCAACCATGGCATCCACGAACTTGTTGTAAATATGTTTCTCCACCAGAATGCGGCTGCCCGCCGAACATACTTCTCCCTGGTTGATAAATACGCCAAAGAGCGCTCCATCGATGGCCGCTTCAAAATCCGCGTCCGCAAAAAAGATGTTCGGCGATTTGCCGCCCAATTCCAGCGTGACGCGCTTAATGGATTCCGCGGCGCTCCGCAGAATCATTTTGCCCACGGCAGCGCTACCGGTGAAGGCGATTTTATCCACCTCCGGATGCGCCACCAGAGGTGCCCCAGCGGTCTCGCCGAATCCAGTGACGATGTTGATGACGCCCGGTGGAAATCCGATCTCCTCCAGCCAGCCTGCCATTTCGAGCACCGTCAACGGCGTCTGCTCGGCCGGTTTCAACACGCACGTGCAACCGGCAGCCAGCGCTGGCGCAAGCTTCCATGCCGCCATCAACAATGGATAATTCCAGGGGATGATCTGCCCGGCCACACCCACCGGCTCGCGCAACGTCAGGCTCAACGCGTTGTCAGGAACCGGATTCACGTGGCCCATCACTTTGGTGGCCAAGCCGCCGTAGTATTCGAAGCAGGTAGCGGTGTCGTTGACGTCGAACTCCGCTTCGACAATCGGCTTGCCGACGTTGCGCGATTCCAATTCCGCCAGCTTCGGCGCTTCCCTGCGAATCTTCTCTGCAAGTTTGAACAGCAATCGCCCGCGATCCTGCGCCGTAGTTTGCGGCCATGGTCCCGAATCGAACGCCGCCCGGGCCGCTTGCACCGCACGGTCCACATCTTGCGCGTCGCTATCTGGGACCTCCGCGATAATCTCCTCAGTGGATGGATCGTATACGGGAAACCACGCCCCGCGATGGCTTTCCGCCTGCTCTCCGTTGATATACATGCGGTAGCGATTCATAAAGTGGATAGTGCCGCTTCGGGTTTTCTACTGCGAGAGTAATAATAAAACAATCCCCCGGCCAGCGCGAGAAACACCAGACAGGTGGAAAACATCTTCAATTCAAATCTCCAGATGGAATCGATCTGCCGCGACGGTATGAATGCCACCATCATCCCCACCGACGTTGCCGCCAAACCGCTGACGGCCGCAAAACGGAGTCGCGTTTTGCCATATAATCCAGCGCCCGCGTCTTTACCGAACGCTACGCGCGCCATGCTGGCGTACAGATACAAATAGGAAATCATCTGCAGCACTACGGCCAGATCCAGCAGCGTCAGGTACGCTTCCTTCACGCTGGCGCCGATGAAACTCATGCTCACTAACAATGAGGAAAGTCCTGCGATGGCCATCAGCGCGATGTGCGGTGTCTGAAATTTCGGGTGCACCGCGCCCAAGGCTCTCGGCAGATACCGATCGATGCCCGACACGAAGATGATGCGGGCCGATCCGCTCAGCCAAGCCGACGTGGATCCGGTGATCGAAGCCGCCATCATGAACGCGAGCGGCGCTAGTATCCAGCTCACTCCCAGGCCGGCTGTCATTTTGTCCACGGCCTGCAGGATTCCTTGCACGACCTTGACTTCGCTTTGCGGAACCGCAAGCAACAGCGCCAGCGTCGCGCCCACATAGAGAAACCCGGAAAGGACGCCGCCACGAAAGATGCCCAAGGGAACGCTCCGCTGCGGGTCACGAATCTCATCGCCCATCACCGGCCCCAGCTCAAGTCCCACCAGCCCGAA
>JBEKJJ010000079.1:0-27718 GCA_050011295.1 Bryobacteraceae bacterium | reverse complement strand
ACAACAACACCAGCGGGAACAATACTTTTTTTGCGAGTGATTCCTTCAGCGTGAGCCAAGACACGAACTACACCGTAAGTTTCGAGCTCATCAATGCGACCACGGCGAATTTTGCCGACGTGCTGCCGTTAATCAATGGTGTTGCCCTGGGATCAGCCGCAGACGCGGACGGGACCTACGCTAGTCCCTACAACAACTGGGAGACGTTCAAGTATAACTGGTACTCAGGATCCAACACTGCCGCGGTTCTCACTCTGGAAGACCTAACCACAGTTGGCTACGGCAATGACTTCAGAGCGGACAACATCGTCGTGACCGCCGCCACTCCTGAGCCGGCTTCAATATCCCTGCTCGGATCGGGACTGCTGGGTTTGGCGATGGCGATTCGCAGGCGCCGCAGGGGCGTGAGCTCGACCGCTCGCCCCCAGTAAGCAGACCGGATGTCTCGTAAATGCGCCGATCGAGATCATAGGGTCGGAAGCCAGCGAGCTTCGGGCGGCTGTCGACCGATGGCAAACGGAAGGTCGCGCTCGCTCGTCGATTGAGCGGCTGGCGGTGAGGGTGGGATTCGAACCCACGGAACCCGCAAAGGTTCAACGGTTTTCGAGACCGCCCGATTCAACCACTCTCGCACCTCACCGTATCCTTATTCTACCTGGTTTCCATCACTTACGGACACTGTCACCACGCGATTTTAGCGCGCGATGGGCAGTGTCACCAATTTGGCACCATTTCCTGCATTCAACCCAACCGCCTGCCTTTTTGCATCGCGGTTCGTGTGGGCGTAGCGCATCTTCACGGATACTGACGAATGGCCGAGCAGTTCCTTCACCGTCGCTAGGTCCGCACCATTTCTGGTGAGCCTTGAGGCGAAGGTATGCCGAAAGGTGTGCCACGTCACATCATTGAGACCCGCCTTGCGGCAAGCCTTCTTTAGTCCGAGCCAGAGATCTTTCCACTGTCCTCCGGTTTCGGGGTTGTAAAAAACGTATTCACATTTGCGCAAGCCGGACCAGCCGTTCACAACAGCAAGAGCCCTGTCGTTCAGCGGGACTTCCAGCATGCGCCGATTCTTCCGCACCAGCATTTTGATGGCGGCGTTCTCCAGATCTACCTCCTCCCATTTCAGATTTAGAATTTCGCCGAGTCGAAACCCGGTATTGATCGCGAACGTGACAAGGTCTTCCAGATACGGAGAACAACACTGAAGAAGATTCTCTTCATCCGCTTCCGAGAACGAGCGGATCTGCAGATTGTCCTCTTCCAGGAACCTCACCCCTCTGACGGGATTCCTTCCGAAGAACAACTGCCAGTGCTCGGCCATGTTGAACATATGCTTCAGCAACGCCGCTTCACGATTGACCGTCGCCGGACTGGCAGATTGGTTCAGCAATCCAGCTTGTATCGCTCGATCTGTAATGCCCCGATGTTCCCAAGCAGCGTCGTGCGCAAAGACGTATTCAGATGTGTCATGATCTGTTCGTCCCTGAGCCATGAACGCTTGTTGGCCTTAGCATAGTCCATGTACTGCTGACCGAATTGCGCCAACGTGATCTTCGGGGACTTAGTATATTCACCCCGCTCGACTTCCGATAAACGCAACGCACAGAACTTCTCCGCCTTCCTGCGATCTGAAGCGCCGGTGCTTTCCCGCACCCGCTTCCCTCGCACGTAAACGTCAAATACCAGACCCGGCCTCGTTGGTAGTGTTTCATCAGATGATCCTTCTCCGCTTACCGATGTGTCGACGATAGGGTATTGGTGGAGAGCTTTCAAAACCTGCCCGTAGTTGAAACGCACGCAATGACTGGCCTTCACGAACGGAATTCGGTGCAAATATACCCAGTTGTAGAGCGCTCCCCTGGCAACGCTGAGTCAGCGTGAAAGCTCGGTGTCGATGAGCTAGTACATCGTCCAGTTAGTCCTCTTTAGTATTAGCTTTAGTCTTCCGTTGTTCTGGCTGCTTCGGGTGGGCGGCCTGGCGCTCCTTGGTGGCTTCGATGATGCACTGGAAGTGTTCCGGCCCTTTGGTCCAGGTGAACGGCGTCAGATTCTCTGCTCGGCTCGGACACCACGCCTACTTGACGCGAGAGATCCTTCTTGTGCAGCATTTGAAAAATGCACCGCCTCCGTGGGTGCCGCGGAGAACTGGCAGACCGGGAAAGAGACAAGCCCGAGTCCTGCCCATCATGCCGTAAGTAACGTAGGTCATCCCTTCGGGGCTCGATGACTTCTCGTGGTTACGTTCGCAAACCATGTGCCATGTTGCAGAAGCTCATGACAAACGAGCTCTGCAATCCGCGGCTGAAGGCGAGCTTTTGAGGTCGAGGATCTGTTCGACCTGTTCGAGAAGGCAGAGCCCGCAAACCGGGAGAGATTCATAGGGGCGGTGTAACCCGCGCGGCGGGGGCGGAACGCCGCAACGGAACGAAGGGTGCAGAACCATTCCGGGATTTTTCGGCGGGAGGATTTGTTCGCGAAGAAATGGATCACATCCGAGAGGGTAAACGCGGAGCCCGTTCGACAAAACAGGCGGTCGCGATCGGCCTCTCGAAAGCTCGGAGGGCAGGAGTAAACCTGCCGCCGCCTAAGGAAGGTAAAGCCCAGTCGAAGACGCGCCAACAAGCGGCCAGAGATTACCAGAAGGGACAAGAGTCGCCCAAGAAACAGCCGGCTCAAAAGCGGTCGCGACCCGTCCAATCAGCCCTGAAGCGCGAAGGCAAACAAGCTGCCTCCCGGAAAACCCTTTCCAGGCAGGCAAGCTCCAGCGCCAGAAGCGGAGCGCGGCAGATCGTAAAACCGCAGCTCGCAAAGCGGTCCGAACGAGGCGAAAGACGGGTTGAAGAGTGCGGCCCGGAAGGCAGCGCGCACAGGCAACGAAGGACACCAAATGATCCGGAAACTGAAATCCGGTGATTACCGGCTCCACTCGAGAAAGAAAGATTTTAAGGACGGAAGACGGCGCAATCTTGGCACTTTCAAGAGCCGCGAACAAGCCGAGCAGCACGAACGTGAAGTGCAGTACTTCAAGCGCCATTGAATTGTGAACGGACTGCATGGCTGCCATAATCCAACTGTCTGACCCACACACATAAGTTGTGCAATAGCACGTGAACGTATAGGTTGAACTTGGAGAGGTCGGGTATCGGGAAACCAGTTCAGATGCAAATATTGCCCATCGAACCGAAATTCTTACCAATGGCGGACTGGCAACCCGTGGCGGCCTAGGCGGAAGTGCGGCCGGTCAAGGCTTAACCACCTCTGGATGCAAGGGGTCTTTACCAGGACAGGCTGCGTAGGCGTGAGGCGCATCCTTGTGCCGCAGTCGATGTCTAATAACGAGGCTCGGTTCCACTTTACAAACTGGATCAGAGCAGATTGGTCTGCCGTCGCTTCACCTGGGAATCGCACGGGCGCCGAGAGGAGCACCCATCGAAGATCACGCACTGTCATTCGTGGAGAAGCTCGCAGTTAGGGACGCAGGGCCCGCTCTCGTTTGACATGGACCAATGGCTGTGGCAGTCAATGACACGGCCAGCGTAACCCTGCTCGAATCCGCGAAGGAGCGATTTCGAATTTGGACTTTTAGTCTGCAAAAAGTACGGAAGCCTAAACAATGGTGTCAATTTGCACTGTGAAGTGCTTTTTAGCGCGCAATCAACCCCACCGCCCGCCCGTCTATCTGTTTCGCGGTTCGAGTGGACGAACCGCTTCGTCACAATCTGGTGACCTTCCGGTCTCTTCACCAAGTCTTTAGGCGAGACTTCCAATGTGAACCTAGAACGATTATCGGGTTTAGTGCATCTTATGCAATAGCGAGCTGAGGTACCGGACGCAGTTGCGCATAGACTCAAAATGGAAAGAACCGATCAAAACAGACTCAGGGCTGTATTTGTGTTGAACTCCGAACCAGGCCGAACTGCCGTATACGCCGCCGCGCTGAGCGTGCTCGTCCCGGCGAGACGGGACCTTGGATTGTTGGACTTCGGAGAAGACCAAATACCGGCGTGCTTGGTGTTCGGCCAGCCTTCCGTTCGGGATGCCATTGGAGCTGGAGCGATCTTTGAGTTAACCGACTGATGCCTTCCGTGAAGCGCAACTCGATGCTACTCCTCTCAATAGCCCTTGCTACCAGTCATCTCGAAAGTCAAGAAAGGATCAAGGCACCCATGTCGCAGCACGTCTTCTATCGCACGGTGAAGGTTGACGGACTCTCAATTTTCTATCGGGAAGCGGGACCGAAGGACGCGCCAACCCTCCTGCTGCTCCACGGATTGCCCTCTTCGTCGCGAATGTTTGAGCCTCTCTTCGCCCGGCTTTCGGATCGCTATCACCTGATCGCGCCCGACTATCCAGGGTTCGGACACAGCGACTGGCCGGACCCAAAGAAATTCGCCTACACGTTCGACCACATATCTGAGGTCGTGAATCATTTCACCGAAGCGCTGGGGCTCTCGCGCTACACGCTTTACATGCAGGATTACGGCGGCCCCGTGGGTTTCCGTATGGCCTTGGCCCATCCCGACCGGATTGAGGCTCTCATCGTGCAGGATGCTGTGGCGCACAACGAAGGCCTGGGGGCGAATTGGAAGACGCGGAGGGCCTTTTGGGCCGATCGCGCTGCCTACGAAAGTGCGCTTCGCACCAACCTGCTGTCGCTTGCCACCACGCGGACGCGGCATGCCGGAAATGATCCGAACGTGGAACGCTATGATCCGGACCTCTGGACCGATGAATTTGCCTTTCTCAGCCAGCCCGGGCAGGCGGACATTCAAAGCGACCTGTTCTACGACTATCGCACCAACGTGGAGGCCTACCCGAAATGGCAGGCCTGGATGCGTGAAAAGCAGCCGCGCCTCCTGGTCATCTGGGGGAAGTATGAGTCCTCGTTTGACCCCTCGGAGCCGCAAGCCTACGCCCGAGATGTGCCGAAGGCTCAAGTTCACATTGTCGACGGCGGTCATTTCGCATTGGACACGGCTGCCGATGAGATCGCCGCATTGGTCCGGGGCTTCGTCAGTGCTTCACGTTGAGGAAAGGAGAATGGTTTACAGCGCGTGGCCCAATCGCTTCTCAAGCTGGACGCGATAAGTTCTGCTCACCCGCGCCCTCGATCCATTCTTCAACACCGCCTCAAACTCGCCGTGCGAGATGGGATCGAGTTGAATAATGCTGTCAATATTGACGATGGCGGATCGATGCACACGCACAAAGTGCAACGGGTCTAGTTTTCCTTCCAGTTCACTCAGGGAGGCGCGATACAGCAGCTCCTTGCCGGCAACGTGCAGGTTGACGTAGACGCCGGCAGCCTCAATCCAGTCGATGTCCAACACGCGGACGAAGCGAGTGGTGCCGCCGGATTTCACCACCAGCCGATCCAACCAGTGATCCGGCGGCGCGGCAGTCTCGGAAACCATGCGAAGAATGCGTTGTCCGAATTCCCGCATGCTGCGGCCGTCCATGCGGGCTCTGAAGCGCGCCATGGTGGCCTCGTAACGCTCGTCGCTAAATGGTTTCAGCAGGTAATCCAGCGCATTGGCTTCGAACGCCCGAATGGCATGTTGATCGTACGCGGTCACAAAAACGGTGAGAGGCATCTGGTCGGCGCCCACTGCATCAATGACTCCCAGTCCATCCAATTCCGGCATTTGTACATCCAGAAAAACCAGGTCCGGATGCTGTTGTTGGATGGCATTCATTGCTGTCATTCCGTTTTCAGCTTCGAGGATGCTCGCCACATGAGCATCTTTGCGAAGAAGATCCACCAATCGCTGCCGCGCCGGCGCTTCATCATCCACAACCAGTACCCGGATACGCTCAGGTGGGAGTGGGGACATGCACCTCTTCTCCGATCATACGTAGAGGCAGCAGGATCTCGGCTTCTGTTCCACCAGCTGCTCGCGGGCGCACGGCGAAGTGGCTTCGTCCATCGGGGTGAAGCCCTTTTATCCGTTCTCGCGTTACAGACAAGCCAACGCCGCTGGATGCTTCGAGCGTCCAGCCCGGTGGCAGCCCAACACCGTCATCCAGCACTCGGATTTCGAGTTGGCCCTTAGCCCGCTGTGCAGAAATCGTCAGCGTTCCGCCCGAGGAGCGCCGCGAGATTCCGTGGCGAATTGCGTTCTCCACCAGCGGCTGGACAAGCAAGCACGGTACGGACGCGTACTTCACGTCGGGCGCAATATTGATCTCGATTCGTAAGTGATCGGCAAACCGGATCTTCTGGATGGCCAGGTAATGGTCCAGAAAAGCCATCTCCTCAGAGAGTGGAACTTCCTGCCTGTCCTTCGATTCGATGGACAAGCGCAGAAGATCTCCCAGATGTTCGATCATTCCGCGCGCCAACCTGGGATCGCGCTCCACCTGCGAAGAAATAGTATTCAAAGCGTTGAAGAGGAAATGCGGATCGAGCTGCATGCGTAGCGCATTCAAGCGAGCTTCCGAGAAGCTCCTCTCTAATCGTTCTCTGCGCAGCTCGCTCGACAAGTAGCGTTCGTAATATTGGTGTACCTGCCAGCCGCCGAGGATCAGCCAATAAACCAGCCAGCTCCACAGAAACATCCCGCGCAGGGTGGCGAGGAGGGTCTGTGCATGCAATACCGCGCTCCAGTTCCCCAAACCAACCAGTGCCAGGGCCGCTGCAAAAACATACATGTAGACTGAAGTGAACACCAGACTAGGCAGAACGTGGGCAGCGATCCGCCGCGGAAGTTGGCGCTCGGAAAACGGTAACCGGCGATCAAACGCCAGGATGAAGGGCGTCACTAATCCCCAGGACCACCATTGCGTGAGGGACGCGAGTAGAGCCCGATTCCAGTTTCCGCTCGCCAGGTAGGGCAGCGAGAAGACCGTGCCAATCGCGGTCCAGGCCAAGGCCGCAACCACGAATCGGGTAATCCTATTCCGCATCAGCGCACTCGATTGGTATTGTATCGTGCGGCCAATGAGGGAGCTCTACTTCGTTTCTAAACGAACACCATTCACGTCATCGAGGCGCATGATGAGTCCCCATCCGTAGAAGTTGCTGGCGATCGCTACCTCGACTTCATTGACACCAGCTTTAAGCGGCAGTTCGAAGTATCCGTTCTCGAGCGAGCATCGGCCATCCGGCGTTTTTCTTGCGGACGGAGGTTGATAGAAGTTCTTGTCCGCGTAAACTTGTTGTCCATTCACAAAGACCCACACTTCCCGGAGCCATCCGATGGACACCTTCTTGGTCTGATTCCCCTCAGACATGATGGTAGTTTTCAACCAGGCCACCGGCCGGTCCGGCTTGCCTTGCATTGGAACTCCATACGGCCGGCTGAGGTTAACGAATCCATTGCGTTCGGCGGCAAGATTTGTCCACGCAGCTGTGGGGCCGGGCAGATCCGCGGCGCTCGGTTCTTTGCCGGCTTCGAGTGAGTAGAACGGCGTCACCTTCCAATTGCGAACGTAACGGCGGTCGCCTGCTGTCGGATCCTTGGCCGGTTCGGGGGGAAGACCATCGACGGCGTCCGGCGTCACGGTAACGTTGGCAAAAAATCCGGGACCCGAGAGCAACAACCCACCTTCCGATGTGTCGCCTTCCAGCCGGCCTACTTCGAGCGTCGGAGATTTTGCGCCGTTCACGAATATGTTCATCCGTTGCCCGGAGACCATCAGCTTCACATGGTTCCACTCGCCATCCCGCAGCGGCGCCGGCGCCTGAAATTGCGGCAGAACGTCCCACAGCAGGACGCCATGCGTTTGCGGAGCGTACTGGATGCAATCCACAGCTTCCGCGCAATTGGCCTGCGGTCTCAAGTAGAAATACTCGAAGTTCTCGGATTTGTCATTGTCGCGCCGGAACGCGATCCCGGTTCCCATGGACCACGGCTTGTCGACGTCGAATTCGATGGTCCCGTTGCGGAATGAAATACCAATGGGACTGGCGTTTCCAGGTAGAGTTTTCGTCGCGCGGTCGTACGGTTTCAGTTCCAGCGCGTCAAATCCATCGTGCTTGACGAACTCCGCGCCGCCGTTTGTTTTCCAGTGCTCGGGTGTCATTGGAACTTTGATTGGTTCGGCACCCCAGGCGCACGCGGATAAGAGACCCAGCCCGATCACAGATTTGCGGGAAGCGATTTTGTTCTCTCTCATGACCGCAAGCATATTCGCCGAACACTGTTTTGGCGATGGAAATGTCGCAGTAAGGACGTGGCTGATGCAGGACGGTTTTTTGCGCTGTGGGCTGGTTTGCCAGTTAGGGCATGCGCAGTCGCTTGATCACGTCTGGCCCGCATTGTGAATAGTGCCGGCCATTCCAACTGTAGATCGCCTTGGCCTGAGCCTTGATGGCGCAATGTGCAAGCATGGCGTCATAGATTCCACCGCCGACGATGCCCACCGCGGCCGAGGCCTCTAACGCACGGGCATATTCATCGCCGCTGAGCGCGATGAGGGCCAGACGTTCACGGATGCTTCCGATGAACAGCATGGCTTGTTCGGCGCTGATCCGGTGCTTTCCGGGCATTCGAGTCAGCGTGGAGTAGACTTCCGCTAAACTGTGAGCGCCACAACAGCCGGTGGATTTGTCGAATTGGATGAAGAGCGCCAAGCTGGCTGGATGGTGGACGTGATCTCCGTAGAACACCGGCACAAGAACCGATGTATCGAAAAATGCCTTCATCTGCTTTTACGGCTTTTCTCGAGATTGGCGACGTCGCGATCTTCGCGGATCTGCCTCAGCATTTCGTCCGTTGCCGACGCGGAAAGGGGTTGACCTGTTTGAAACACCCATACGCCATGCTTCTTCGTGAGGGGCCCTGTCCCTCGAACGGGGCGCAGGGTTATTTGCTCGCCGGCGCTCTCCATTTCCAGAGTGTCGCCGGGTTCCAAATGCAATTCTTCGCGCAGCGGCTTAGGTATTACGACGCGGCCGGCTTTGTCCATAGTGAGACGAGTGTTCATTCTGGTATTGGATTGTGGGTGCAACCACCAATCCCTACCATTATAGATCTTCACAACGCTGCGGCTGAGCGGCGACACAACAGCGCAAACCCACCAAACCAATTGACTAGTACTGCGGACCCCTGAATTGGAACCCTTGGCCGGTATTCACGGCTTACGCATTCCGATTGAATGGGAAGTGCATGAACCCGAAATTGGGTGCGGTCCTTCTTCTGACTGCGACAACTCTCGCGGCGCAATCCAGCTCAGCACTTTTGTTCTCCGAGTGTTCGGATTCGTCCGAAGTGAAGCGCATCGTTCAAAGCTCGGACACGGTGGTAGTCCGACACAGCCTGGACGGAGGACCGCAAACTTGTTATTCCGTCTCCATATCGAGCGAAAACGGAAATGTAATGAACGGATTTCTGCTGGGATCCTCGCATCCAGCCGTCAGTGCGTTCGAGCGCAAGGAGCAGGATTACATCGCGCAAACATTCAGCGGCCCAACCGAAGCCAAGAAGCAAGACCATTCCAAACCAGTGGCGCGCGCCAAGCCGTTTAAGCTCTGGAATCCTTTCGGTTCACGATAGCTGCGACAATGGATGTGGGCCTGTTAGACGGATGGCCGCTCGGTAGTGGATTTCGATTCGCCGCCGGGAGGAAAGTCCGGTCTCCAAAGGGCAGCATGCCGGCTAACGGCCGGGGAGGCTCGCTCAAAGCGAGTTTTACGGAAAGTGCCACAGAAAATATACCGCCCGTGGCGCGGGCTTTCGAGCCTGTGCTGGGGGTAAGGGTGAAAAGGTGCGGTAAGAGCGCACCGCGGCAGGAGCAATCCGTGCCGGCAGGGTAAACCCCATGCGGAGCAAGACCAAATAGGAGGGGAGGAGCTGCCCGCTCCGTTCGACTCTCGGGTAGGTCGCTAGAGCCAGGCAGAAATGCGTGGCCCAGATGAATGGCCATCGCCCTTTATCGGGTACAGAAACCGGCTTACAGTCGACAGGTCCATTGCGTTTCTTCGTAGGACAAGCTTCTGGTTTGTCCACCGGCAAGCCGGAGGCTTGCCCCACGGGAATTCCTAGTATTCTCGTAGTTAGTGCTCCGCATTTGGTCCCGCTTCCATTCCTCGCTCGATCTCGGCATGCGCCAGCAGGTGACGCGCCTGGGCTTGCTATTTACCATGGCGTGCGTGATTGTGGCTTTGGGCGCATTCGCCTCCGCCAACAATCTGCTGTTTCTCATCCTGGCCATTATGCTGGCCACATTCATGGTTTCCGGATTTATCAGCCGCCTGTCGCTGGCCGGCCTGGAGCTGGATTTCCTGTTGCCCGAACATATCTCCGCGCGCCGGAAATTGTTCGCGCGCATCGTCATTCGCAACACCAAGGGCTGGATGCCGTCATTCTCCATCCACGTAACTGCGTCCGGCGATAGCGGCCTCTCGTTCCCGCTCTACTTTCCTGTCATCCCCGGCGGCGAGCGCGTGGAAGAACCCGTGGAGCTTTTGTTTGCTCACCGCGGTTCGTATCGCCAGAACAGCTTTCGCTTCTCCACTCGATTCCCGTTCGGATTCACGGAGCGTAGAATTAACGTTCCTCTGCTGCGCGAAGTATTGATTTATCCATCCGTCGATCCGCAACCCGGTTTTGAAGATCTGCTGCTCTCGCTCGATGGTGAGATCGCGTCCTTCTACCGCGGCCAGGGTCACGACTTCTATCGGATTCGCCCTTACGAAGTATTGGAGAGCGCGCGCCACGTAGATTGGAAAGCTACCGCTCATACCGGCGACCTGCAAGTTCGTGAATTCGCCCGTGAGAAAGAGCAGGCGGTAGCGTTCTTTCTGGATTTAGATGTCCCCGAGGAACAGGCCGCCTGGTTTGAGACCGCCGTGGATCGCTGCGCGTTTCTCGCCTGGAACATGTCGCAGCGCGGCTCGCGCGTGCGATTCTGCACTCAGGACGTGGATTGGCAGCTTCCGGAAGAAGCCGATGTGTATACCATCCTGAAGTATCTGGCGCTAGTTTTCCCCAGGCCAGGCAAGCCCTTGACTGCTTCGAACGACCGCAACGTTTTTCAGATAATATTCAGCGCCTCACCGGACCGTCTTCCCGAAGCCGGCTGGGACCTGAGCGGCAGCAATGTTCGTTTGCTAACGCCGGACGCAGTGGAGCAGCGCCATGCGGTCCCTACTGTGCAATCCGAAAAGTAGTCCACGCGTGCGCGTCCAGATCGCGCAGCGCATCCTTTTCCCACTCAAATCCGGAATGCTCCTTCAAATGTTTAGCGGCCTTGAAGCTCAGCCCGCATGAATGCCCCATCGCAGCAGTGAACGCCATTTGATCTACCATCGATCCATTGGCTGCCTTGTTCTGCACTGCGCCCGCCGGGCCATATTCCGGCTGCCAGGGCTTCGATCCACGCGGCGAAAGATCAATGTGGCCACAGAGTGTCCGCTCGCTCGGCTCAATCCTTTTATCGAATGTATCGTAGTGATCGGCTAGAAAACGCTGCGCGGCGTCCACGTCGATCTTGCCTTTATTCTCAGCCATCAACTGGTCCCAACGGACGTGCCGCGCGTTGGCGCTTATGCTCATGTCATTCGCCGGGAAATTGCCGGCCTCATCGCGAATCAATTCCGGATTCGCCGGGAAATTGGCGCCGACAAAGTAACCATCCTTGGTACGCTCCAGCGTTACATGCTTCAGTCCTAATTCCAGGCTGGCCACCTCATTGTTTTTGTTGTCGGCGACAAGCCACGTATTGGCGTAGCCTCCGTTGTTGCCCTCCTTCATAATTCGGGCGAAGTCATCGATCGAAGCCGCGTACTGCATGGCTTTGCGCGCGCGAACGAATTCCGGAACACCGCTGGGATCGAATCCTTCGAAACTGCCAATGGTGGTCTCCGTGATAGCCAAGCCGGCGCTGTTCACGCCGAAATCGTCACCGCTGTGGATCAGACCCGGCATGCCGTCCATCAGCATGCGATGGCCTTTCAAAGGCACGATATCGAAAATCACGTTCCAGCGCGAACCTTCTTTGTATTCGCTCCAATTGTTATGCGCGATGATGATCTTCCCGTCCGTGGTGTAGCTGCCCGTAGCGACAAACGCGCTGCAATGATCCGAAACCGGGCGCAACTCGGAAACCAGTTTATGTTCTTTGTCGTACCAATTCGTGTAGTAGGGCGACAGTTCCAGCCACGCGTTCAGCGCCACTACGTCCCAAAGATCCAGCGCGACACCTTTGGCCTTCAGGCCCTCTGTTATGCCCTTCAACTCCTCGCGATACTGCGCTTCGACGCGAGGCCATAGCACCTTCTCGGCGGCCGCGCGGAAGAATGCATATTCTTTCTTGGTATCGTGCGCCAGACCGAGCGCTATCACTTTTTGCACATCCTCAATCTCCGGCGCCAACAGATATCCGTGCTGATATCCGATCTCCGACGGTGTCCCTTCCAAATGCACAAAGATCCAACCATTCTGCTCCGGCCGGCGAAAAGCCTTCTTCAGCCGCGAATCCGTCTGCGGATCGCGAGCCGGAGGCGCCGCGCTCAGCAAGAAACTGAAGGCAAGCAATAACCCAGCGATTTTGGCCATGATTAAAGAGGATAGCAGGTAGCGCGTTAAGGCTCAAAACGCAAATCGATGACTGTAATGGCTGCCTGCGCGGTGTTCTCGCCCGTCATGAAATCGTAAATCCGAAATGGCTCATACCGCCATCGCGCTACAGCCGCACGCGCCAAGGGCACAAGCTCGGGCGGACCATTCAGAAACATGATCTCAGAGACGCTGCCGCCTTCGAGAATCCTGCACTTCAACTGCACGGTCTGAACGCCGAGATAGCGTAGGTGTGCCGGGTAGAGTGGCCTTTCCATGTGCAGCAACCGCCTTGGGCTGTTTGAAATTCCGACAAAAATGGGAAGGCCCAGAGGCTTGGGCCCGTGTAGTTCCAATTTCTCGGGCTTGCGGCAGGAAACTGACAGCAACACCGCTCCTACCGCCAGAATCAGTCGCACTATGGCTTTGACTCCACCGTTGCTGCATCTGTTCCCCCGTGGGGCCGCCTCCCGGCCTGGGTTGTCACGGCCTTGGGCTTGCGCCGATTACCAATCGGCGCGTAGCAGGCGTCACAATCACGAAGACACGCGGGCATTGGATGTAACATAGTTCAATGTCTATGAAGCTGCTGTTGTGCGCCTCCACGCTGGCGGTTCTCCTCTGCCTGCCGGCGAGCCCTGCCTCGCTTCCGCCGCCCGAGTATCAAAAACTAACGCACGACATTTACAAGCAGCTCATCGAAATCAACACTTCGTTCAGCACGGGCGCCACCACGCCGGCAGCGCAAGCCGTCGCTGAGCGGTTGAAGGCGGAAGGCTTCGCGGAATCCGACATCCAAGTGCTGGGCGCCGCTCCGCACAAGATGAATGTGGTGGTGCGCTATCACGGCACCGGCCAGCGCAAACCTCTGCTGCTGCTCGCGCATCTGGACGTGGTGGAAGCCAAGCGCTCCGACTGGTCGATGGATCCTTTCGTGCTCACCGAAAAGGACGGCTTCTACTATGGGCGCGGAACCATCGATGACAAAGCGCAAGCTGCCATCTGGGTCGCCAACCTGATTCGCTATAAGCGCGAGGGCTGGAAGCCGGATCGCGATATCATCGTCGCGCTCACAGCGGACGAAGAAGGCGGCGGCCCCTACAACGGCGTAGCCTGGCTGCTGAAAAATCATCGCGACCTGATTGATGCCGAATTCTGCTTGAACGAGGGCGGATGGGGCTACATGGCGAATGGCAAGCGTGTCTCGAACAATGTGCAGGTGAGCGAGAAGTACGTCGGCAACTATCGGCTGGAAGTGAAAAACAAAGGCGGTCACAGCTCGTTACCGGTTCCCGACAACGCCATCTACCGTCTGGCGGAAGCATTGGTTCGCTTGTCGAAATACAAGTTTCCGGTTCACACCAACGATGTCACCAAAGCATTTCTCGAACAAATGGCCAAGATTCAGCCGGAGCCGGTGTCATCTCAGATGAAAGCTGCGTCGGAGGGGTCCGAGGACGCGATGGAAAAACTGTCGGCCGGTTCGACCGAATTGAACGCGATGCTCCGGACCACCTGCGTCGCCACAATGTTGGACGGCGGCCACGCCTTGAACGCTCTGCCGCAAACCGCCGGGGCGATGGTGAACTGCCGCATTCTGCCGGAAACGAAACCGGAAGAAGTGCTCGCGACTTTGAAGAAAGTGGTTGCCGACGATCAGGTATCCATTACCGTGACGCGCGAAATGGAGGCTGGCCCGCCATCGCCGATGCGTCCGGATCTTTTCCGAGCGGCCTCTCGCATCACTGACAGCATGTGGCCGGGAGTGCTGGCAATTCCGACAATGGTAATGGGTGCTACCGACGGCCTGTACTTGCGCAGCGCCGGCATTCCAACTTATGGAGTCCAAGGAATTTTCATCGACGATTTTCGCGCGCATGGCCGCGACGAGCGCGTTGGGATCAATGAGTTTTATGAGGGCTCGGCATTCCTATACGAACTAGTGAAATCTCTAGCGCAAAACTGAGCCGCGACCGGAAGGAAGCGCCGCACGGCAGCCGAGCTACAATAAGAATTCCCTCCTATGCTGAAAACGGTCCCCGACATCCTGGCCCAAATTGTCGAGCATAAGAAAGCGGAGCTGGTCCATCGCGTAGGTGGGATCGCGCGCGCCGCCGAGAACTCTATCGCCCACCGCCGGGATTTCCTCGAAGCCCTCACCAGCCGCCAGCCGGCAATCATCGCTGAAGTCAAGAAAGCGTCGCCCAGCGCGGGCGTGCTGCGAGAGGATTTCGACCCGGTTTCACTCGCGCAAGCGTACCAGCAAGGAGGCGCTGCCGCCTTGTCGGTCCTCACCGACGTAAAACATTTCAAGGGCAGTTTGGCGGATCTCGAATCTGCGCGATCCGCGGTGGCCCTGCCGGTCCTACGCAAGGATTTCACCATTGACAGCTACCACGTACATCAGGCAGCCGCGCACGGCTCGGATGCGATTTTGCTGATTGCTGCGATCCTCACTGAGTGCCAAATGCGCGAATTCCGTGAATTGGCCGAAAGCTACCGCATGTCCGCGTTGGTAGAGGTGCACGACGAAGAGGAGCTGAAACCGGCCATCGCATCCGGCGCGCGAATTATTGGCGTGAACAATCGCAATCTGCACACCTTTCAGGTGGATCTCGCCGTTTCGTTGCGCCTCGCCGAAAAGATCCCGGAAGGCATTGTCAAAGTAACCGAGAGCGGCATCCATTCCTCGGGAGATATCAAACGCCTGCGCGTGGCCGGCTACCGGGCATTCCTAGTCGGCGAGCATTTGATCAAATCGGGCGACCCGCAAGCAGCGCTGCGGGCCTTGTTGTCATGATGGTCAAGATTTGTGGCATCACCAATCGCGATGATGCAATGGCCGCGGTTGACGCGGGAGCCTCCGCCATCGGCTTCAACTTTTACCACGAAAGTCCGCGGTATATTTCGCCGACGGGCGCGGCATTGATCGCCGGGAAGATTCCGACCAACGTTTGGAAGGTTGGCGTTTTCGTTGACGAAACCGCGGAAACCGTTGCTAAGATCGCGCTACGCGTCGGCCTCGACGTGGCGCAGTTGCACGGCATTTCCGAGGCGCGAGGGATTCGAATTTGGCACGCTGCGAAGGCCGGGGATCCAGACGGCCTCGCCTTATTTGCGGCCGACGAAACAATCGAAGCATTTCTGCTGGACACGCCATCTGATCGTCTGCACGGCGGAACGGGCACTACGTTCGATTGGTCAATTGCCAAAGGCCTGCCCCATAAAATTATCGTTGCCGGCGGGCTGGATGGGGAAAACGTCGCTCAGGCCATAGCTGAAGCGCAACCGTGGGGTGTGGATGCGTGCTCCCGCCTGGAGAAATCTCCCGGCCTGAAGGATCATTTCAAAATGCGCAAATTCATAATAGCGGCGCTGGAGCCACAGTGACATCCCAACCCGATTTGCGTGGCCACTTCGGTCCCTACGGCGGCCGCTATGTCCCCGAAGTCCTGATGGCGCCGCTCGAGCAGCTGGAGCAGGCCTATCTCGAAGCGCGTCTTGATCCCGGGTTTCAATCTGAGCTCAAGGATCTGCTCGCGAACTACGCTGGTCGACCGACGCCTCTCTATCACGCCAAGCGGCTGAGTGAATTTTCCGGCGGGGCGAACATCTATATCAAGCGCGAAGATCTGTTGCACACCGGCGCGCACAAGATCAACAACTGCCTGGGACAAGCTCTGCTCGCCCGGCGCATGGGCAAGAAACGCATCGTCGCTGAAACAGGCGCAGGCCAGCATGGCGTGGCGAGCGCGACGGTCTGCGCGCTTTTCGGTCTGGAATGCATCGTCTACATGGGCGAAGAGGATATGCGTCGCCAGCGTCTGAATGTCTTCCGAATGCGGATGCTCGGCGCAACGGTGGTCGGCGTGGCTAGCGGCAGCCGCACCTTGAAGGATGCTATCAGCGAAGCCATGCGGGACTGGGTGACGAATGTGGAAAGCACGCACTATCTCCTCGGCTCCGCACTCGGTGCACATCCCTATCCGATGATGGTCCGGGATTTTCACAGAGTGATCGGAGAAGAGACACGCCGGCAGATTTTGGAGCGCGAGCATCGGCTGCCGGATTCGATTTTCGCTTGCGTAGGCGGCGGCAGCAATGCCATCGGAATCTTCCATGCGTTTCTCGGCGACGCGGGCGTTCGTTTGGTTGGAGTGGAGGCCGGCGGGCGCAGTGCTGAACTAGGGTGTCATGCCGCACGCTTCTCCGGAGGATCGCCCGGCGTTCTTCACGGCGCTTACAGCTATCTTTTGCAAGATACGGACGGCCAAGTATCTCTTACGCACTCAGTCTCCGCGGGCCTGGACTACGCGCTGGTGGGGCCTGAGCATGCCTGGCTACGGGATCAGGGCCGCACCGAGTACGTTTCCGCAACAGATCAAGAGGCGCTCGAAGCCGCGCGAACATTGGCTCATCTCGAAGGAATTATTCCGGCGCTCGAATCCGCCCACGCAGTGGCCGAAGCCGTGCGCCGCGCTCCAGCGTGCAAGGATCAACTCTTCGTCATCAATCTTTCCGGACGCGGCGACAAAGACACGGACATTTATCGCGAAAACCTCAAGGAGCTCGATGAGCCAGACCAGAATCGGCCGGCTCTTTGAACGGCTGCGGACGACGGAACGCCGTCCGGCTTTGATCGCGTACATCACTGCGGGAGATCCCTCGCCCGATCGCACACCGGAATTGGTTGCCGCGCTCGAACGGGGTGGTGCGGACCTGATCGAACTCGGTGTTCCATTTTCGGATCCCATTGCTGACGGCCCCGTGATCCAGCGTGGATCGGATCGCGCGCTGAAGGCCGGTACCCGAGTCTCCACGGTGCTGGATATAGCCGCCGAAATTCGCAAACGCTCCGAGATTCCGTTGCTGCTTTTTACCTATATGAATCCGGTGTTGCATTACGGTTTGGAGTCGCTCGCACGCGATGCAGTCGCGCGTGGAATCGATGGGTGCCTGCTTATCGACCTGAGCGCTGAAGAGGCCGAGCCTTATATGGGCGCCATGCGGAGCGCCGGACTCGATACGGTTTTCCTGGCCGCCCCTACCAGCACCCAGCGCCGTCTTGAGTTAGTTGCGAAGTATTCCACCGGTTTCGTTTATCTGGTTTCGAGAACCGGTGTCACTGGTGAGCGGTCCACTGTTTCAGACGCTGTCACGCCGCTGGTGAACGCCATGCGAGCGGTTACCGAGTTGCCGCTCGCGGTTGGATTCGGAATTTCCACCGCCGATCAGGTACGAACCGTCGGCGAAGTTGCGGATGGCGTGATCGTTGGCACAGCCGTGGTGCGCGTGGTGGAACAGAACGCCGTGAGCGCCGATCTTCCAGCCAAGCTCGAAGCCCTAGCCCGCGAGCTTTCGAGTGGTTTACCATCGAAGAATCCATGAGCATGGAAGCGCTGGCCGAGTGCCGCAAGCGAATCGACGTCCTGGACGTAAAAATCCTGGGACTCCTAAATGAACGGACCCGCGTGGTGGAAGAGATCGGGCGAATCAAGCAGACGCTCAACCTGCCCATCTACGAACCCAAGCGTGAGGACCAGGTGTTCCACAATGTCACAGTTCACAACCACGGCCCGCTGAGCCCAGAGGCCGTGAAGCGCGTGTTCGAGCGCATCATCGATGAAATGCGCAATATCCAACGTGACAAAATGTTGTAGTGGGGCAGGCGCTTTCGGCTGCCAACGAGTTTAGAATCCAAGGAGGTTTCCGCTCAACCATGGCAGCCCTACTGGCAGATTTCAAACAAGGCACCAGATCCGCCTGGAAGGACCGCCGTTTCACGGCCATGGTTGTTCTGACGCTCGCGATCTGCATCGGCGCCAACACGGCCTTATTCACCATCGTCTATTCTGTCCTTCTGCAACCGCTGCCGGTGCCTGACGCGGATGCGATCATCCTGATGTCCAATCGGTATCCCAAGGCGGGAGTCGCCGATTCGAACTTTAGTGGCGCGGGGGATTACTACGATCGCAAGCGTGCAGTCACCGCTTTTGAGGAGCAGGCCATGTTCAAAAACACGGCTTTTACTCTGAACGAGAATGGCGCCGCCGAGCGGATCACCGGCACCGCGGCCACGCCGTCGGTATTTCGGCTCTTGCGTGTCGCCCCAGCCCTTGGCCGCACTTTTACCGATAACGAAGGCGAGATCGGCGCAGAGCAAAAAGTGATCCTCAGCTACGCGCTATGGCAGAAACTCTACGCAGGAAATCCATCGGCGCTGGGCCGCGCACTGCGGCTCAATGGGCGTCCCTACACGATTGTTGGAGTTATGCCTCGTGGCTTTCTCTTCGTCGATTCCGACGCCCGCTTCTGGGTGCCTCTTGCGTTTACGCCTGATGAAAAGCACAGCTTCCATAACAACAACTGGTACAACATTGGACGGCTGAAACCGGGTGCCACACTCGCGCAGGCACAAGCGCAGATCAACGCTCTAAATGCTGCCAATATGGAACGGCTGCCGCAGCTCAAACCGTTGCTGATCGCCGCCGGGTTTCACACTACTGCGGCGCCTTTGAAAGACCTCCTGGTGAAAGATGTCCGCGGAACCCTCTATTTGCTGTGGGGCGGGGCGCTATTCGTGTTGTTGATCGGCGCCGTGAACATTACGAACCTGGCGCTGGCGCGCGCCAACGCCCGAACCAAGGAGTTCGCCACACGGCTGACGCTCGGCGCCAGCCATTCTCAAATTGCACGGCAACTTATCGTCGAAAACAGCATCCTCGCGCTGGCCGGCGGCCTGGCGGGCTTGGTGCTGGGCGCGGAGATTATCGACGTGCTGGGCAGGGTTGGGCTGGATAGATTCCCGCGTGCTTCTGAAGTGCACGCCGGTGGCTCCGCTATTGCATTCGCACTGGGCGTCTCGCTACTCACTGGAATCTTCATCGCGCTGGTTCCCTTGGCCGGCATCTTCAAGGCGAACCTGACCACGGCTCTCCGCGAGAATAGCCGCACTGGGACCAGTGGAAGGCGATCGCGCATGGCGCGTCAGACTCTGGTAGTAGCGCAGATCGGACTTGCGTTTATGTTGCTGGCGGGCGCTGGATTGCTGCTGGCCAGTTTTCGGCAGCTCCTGAACGTGAATCCCGGATTCAAGACCGAGGATATCCTGACAGCTTCGCTAAGTGCGCCGGCGTCCAAGTACAGCAGCGACGGCGAGTTGAGAGACTTGATGAATCGATCGCTCGAAGCGATTCATGAGATTCCCGGTGTCTCGGGCGTGGGAGCTACAACCACCATCCCGTTGAATGGAGATTTCAGCGATGGCGTGATTTTCGCTGAGGGTTACCAAATGAAGCAGGGCGAATCGATGATTTCGCCTCTGCATATCGTGGTCACGCCCGGCTATATGCAAACCATGGGCATGGCCTTGGTACGTGGACGTTACTTCGACGAGCGCGACCGGGATGGATCGCCGCGCGTGGTGATTGTCGACGAACGCCTGGCGAAGAAATTCTGGCCCCATCAAGATCCCATCGGTCGCCGAATGTTCCAGCCCTCCGGTCCCAACCTGACGAAGGTGGATGAGCATACCGATTGGCTGGAGGTAATCGGCGTAGTACGCAATGCACGCATTCAGGACTTGGCGGGACGCGGTAACCAAACCGGAATTTATGATTTCCCCTATGCCCAAGCACCACGACGCTCCTATACTTTTGCCATCAGCGCTAGTACCTCCGTTTCCTCGATTGTTCCAGCGGTTCGCGATGCCCTCGCCAGAGTTGATCCTACGCTGGCGTTATTTGAAATCGAGACTATGCAGGAGCGCAAGGAGCTTTCGCTTTCTTCCCGGCGGACCGCGATGTCGTTGGGGTTGGCATTCGGTGGCCTGGCGCTGTTCCTTTCCGCTGTCGGAATCTACAGCGTGCTCTCGTATCTTCTGGGGCAGCGTCGACGGGAAATCGGAATAAGGCTTGCAGTGGGTTCGAGTCCTGCCGGAATTTTCCAGCTCTTTCTTCGCGAAGGAATACTGCTGGTCGGATGCGGCTTGTGCTTGGGCTTGGTAGGTTCGACCGCACTGCGAAAGGCGGTCGAGAACCAAATTTATGGAGTCCGGCCGCTGGATCCACTCGTCTTAGGGATGGTCGCCGCGCTACTCGGCGGAGTGGCGCTCGCCGCTTGCCTGCGCCCGGCGCAGCTAGCCACCAAGGTGGATCCGCTACTGGTATTGAACGAGCAATAACCTTACTTCAACACAAACGGCAATACCATTACGATCAGAAATCCAGCCACCATTAGCCACGCGGGCACTTGACCGAAATTCACGGTATAGCCCGGTCCCGTACGCTTCTCGACGAGCAGTGCCGGGTCGTCGGGGTTGTAGTACAACATTCCCCACCGCCACGCTTCGTCGGGAGTGCGATCTCCCAGGGAGTGCCCAACCACGGATACCAGATTAGTGTTTTCCCTACGTCTCAAAATCATTATGTATGCAATGTGTACCGCGAGCGCCGCAATGATCGACGCCAGAGCCACACGTTGCTCGATCTTGTCCACCACGCGGCCAAACGCGCCCATGTTCACCACCCACGCCCCAAATGCGGCGAAGGCCACATTGAAGAGAACCATATTGCGCAGCATCACTCGCCGGTAGTTTGTGATTCCCGCGGGATTTCGGCGCGTGCCGAACCGGAACACTAGTATCCCGACCAATGTACCGGCGCAGGCGCCCACAGCGAAACCAAAAGGTTTGGCCACCAGGGCGTTGACGGCATTCCAGCGCGACACGATTGCGGCCCATCCGGCCAGGAACGGTACCTGCCCGGTTGAATCGGGAATCAGAAACGCCAGCAGAAATCCAGCCGCGAGGATCAATGGTCCGGTCAACAACGTCAGCGGATCCTCAGCGCCTTTACGCGCAGCTGGCAGCAACTCCGCTTCCCGTATGCCGCTCGCTGGTATTGCATGGGCGCGAATGGAATGGTGGGCTTTTGCAAACGCGACAGCGCTTGCCAGGCAGAATAGGAGCAGTCCACTCGGCCACAACACGCCCATGTTTACCTTCATCGACCAAAGAAAAATCTGCAAGTTGATCAACGCGATGCCGACCAAAATAACTCGCGTCTGGTATCGCCGGATAATCCGGCGCGCGTCCGGAGTATCGCGGAAATCCGGCGTAACGGTGGCTCCAAACAATAAATCTCGCCTCATCAGGTAGGGCGCCCACCAACTCGCCAACGTAAATAAGGCAAGCATACCGAGTCCAATCCACTTCATATATCCAATCCTTTCATTACTAAGTTCAACTCCCGCCGAATGTCCTCGATCCGCACTCCTTCGGCTTTCAGTTCGGCGATCATCTCCCGCAGGCGCCGCGCAAATTGCTCACGCTTCTGCGGATCGGCCTCTCTTTTTCGCCGCTCCAACACCTGCGCGCCGCGCCGCCGCTTCAGGTCCAGCCAGCCTTCGTCGGCCAGAATTCTGTAAGCCTCCGCCACGGTATTGAAATGGACGCCCAGCTCGAAAGCTAGCTCCCGGACAGGCGGCAGCAGATCGCCCGATCGCAGCGCGCCATCCACTAGGAATGTTCGGAGCCCGTCCACGATTTGCCGGTACGCAGGCACCGGATTCGTGAGATCGATACGAAGGCGGGGTGCTCTCTCAGTCATTGTCTAATGTACATATACAATGTACATTAAATCGAGTGGCCTGTCAATACCCCTACACTACCGTGCGCTTCCACGCCCCGCGCCGGAACCATATGATCCCCAGGAGCGCCAGCAAAGTGTCGGAAATCAGCACCGCAATGAAGGCCCCGCGCGGCCCCAGGCTGGTATGGAAAGCTAGCAGCCACGCCACTGGAATCTGGACCACCCAGAAACAAATCAAGTTCAAAATGGTTGGAGTGAAAGTGTCACCCGCGCCGTTGAAGGCTGCCGTCACCACCATCCCGTAGGCGTATGAGATGTTGCCATAGCTCAGCAGCCGCAGGCCACTGACCGCGATGGGAACCACTGCTGGATCATTCGTGAACAGCCCTATGATCCGTTCGGCGAACGCAGCGAAGATCAGCCCTACTGTGCCCAGGAACAACATATTGTAGAAGCCGGTGCGCCAAACCGAAGTCTCCGCACGCTCCGGTTTGCCGGCTCCGAGATTCTGCCCCACCAGCGTGGCGGCTGCGTTGCTCATTCCCCAAGAAGGCAAAATCGCAAAGATGATGATCTTGATAGCCAGCGTGTTGGCCGCGGCCGCAGCGCTTCCGAAACTCGCGATGATCCGCACCACTCCGATCCAGCTCGCCATCTGCACCATGTATTGAAAAATTGCGGTCAACGAAAGCCGGATCATTCGCGCCATCACCGCGAAATCGAGACGTACCTGCGCGGCGCGAATCACGAATCGGCCGCGCCCGGATGTCAAAATCCAAAGCTGAAACGCTACTCCGATCGCGCGCCCGATCGTGGTCCCAACAGCCGAACCCGTAACGCCCAATCGGGGAAATGGTCCGACGCCGAAAATCAAGCATGGATTCAGGCAAATATTAACGATGTTGGCGAGCCACAACACGCGCATGGCAACCGCCGCATCACCGGCCCCGCGAAACACCGCATTAATGAGAAACAGCAGAAAAATGGTAACGCTGCCCCCAAAGATCATACGCGTGTAGCCGGTGCCGAGCTTTACTACGTTTTCCGTCGCACCCATCAGACGCAGCAAGTCCGCTGCATAGAAGTACCCAATCGCCGCGGTGATCGCCGATACCACGATGCCAACCACAATCGCCTGGACCGCCACCAGACCCGCCGATGCTTCGTCCTTCTCGCCGATGCGGCGCGCCACCATCGCGGTTGCGCCCATGCTCAACCCCAGAGCGATCACGAATACCACCGTCAAGCAGGTCTCGGTCAATCCAACAGTGGTGATGGCATCTGCTCCCAGGTGCGCGACCCAGAAAACGTCCACTACCCCGAACAGCGATTCCATGATCATCTCGAGCACCATCGGGACGGCCAGCAACACGATGGCCCGGCTAATGCTGCCTTCGGTGAAATCCTGGCTTGAGCCCATCACCGCTTCGCGCAATGACGACCATAATCCGGGAACACGAGCTTCGGCGGTGTTGCTGGTACTCATGGGAATCTGAATCAGGGAGCGAGCTAACTGTCCTTTTAGTGTAACGCGAGGGGCAACGCACCAGCCCCCGTACGCGTCATACTATTTCTTGTGGCTGTCTACGACGATGAACTTTCGCAGATTGTCGCCGATCTGAATCGCGTCGCGACCGGACCGCGTCCCGCGCACCCCCCAAACAGCGGGCAGGGAAATGCCACGCTCGACCAACTGCTGGTGTTGGCGGCTCGCCAAGGCGCTTCGGATGTGCTGCTGATCGCGGGAGTCCCGGTGTCGTTGCGAGTAAATGGCAGCCTGACCCCCGCTGCTGGTCCCGCGCTGACCGCCGAGGATACGCGCAGCCTGCTGCTGCCTTTACTCGCCCCCAAGCAATATCAAGACCTGCAGCAAAACAAATCCGTGGACTTGTGCTTTTCACGCGACGGCATCGGACGCTTCCGTGCGAACGTACATCATCAACGGGGAACGCTAGCCGGCAGCATCCGCCTGCTGCCCGACAAAATTCCGAGTATTGAATCTCTCCATCTTCCGGCCACGCTCCGTCGACTGGCCGAAGCTCGCCAGGGATTGATCCTGATCACTGGCCCCACGGGATGCGGCAAGAGCTCAACGTTAGCCGCACTCGTTGACTTGATCAATTCCCAACGCCGGAATCACATCGTGACTATCGAGGATCCCATTGAATTCATGCACGCCAATCGCAGCTCCATCGTCGAGCAGATTGAGGTGGGCAGCGATACTCCGGATTTCGCCAGCTCCGTGCGCGGCATTTTGCGTCAGACTCCGGATGTGATTCTGGTCGGCGAGATGCGCGATCCGGAGACCATCGCCACTGTTTTGACTGCGGCCGAGACCGGGCATCTGGTGCTCTCCACGCTGCATACCAACGATGCCGCGCAGTCCGTCTCCCGCATTTTGGATTCGTTCCCGGCCGGAAACCAGCCGCAAATCCGCCAGCAAATCTCGCTCGCTCTCCTCGCTGTGATCGCCCAGCAATTGATTCCTTCTGCCAACGATCGCGAGCGCTACCCGGCGGTTGAGATTATGATCGCCACCCACGCGATTCGCAACTTGATCCGCCGGGGTGAGGACCACCAGATTCACACGGCCATCGGCACCGGACGAGCCGACGGAATGATCACCATGGAACAATCCCTCGCGGAGCTGGTGAACGCGGGCAAAATCAACCGCGACACAGCGCTGGCGCATTGCTTCCGGCTGGAAGAACTACGCCAGTATCTTCACGCGTAGGTGGGGCAGCGCCATGCGCTGCCTAGGGCCAGAAGGCTTGCTCTACTGCTACTGATTCCCACTCGCATCCGTCACGCTCGCCGGACGCGTACGGGGACTCGGATTCTGATAATTCGGGAAAGGCGGCCGATGTGGCGCCGGAGGCGGATTCTTTTCCAGTTGCTCCAGCGCGATTGCCACCGCGCGCTCCAGTTGCGGATCGTGCCCCGAGTGCACAGCTTTTGGATCAAGCTCCACTTCCACATCCGGTGCGACGCCGTGATTCTCGACATCCCACTGGCCGCTGGGATTGAAGAATCCGAAATTGGGCGCGGTAATCGCGCCGCCATCCATCAACGCCGGATATTGCGAGATGCCAATCAGTCCACCCCAGGTGCGTTTGCCCACCAGCGTTCCCACGTGCGTGTGGCGGAACATCCAGGGCATCATGTCGCCACCGGAACCCGCCATTTCATTGGTGATCATCACCTTGGGGCCGAAGATCGCAGCCGCCGGCGTTCGATAGATCGCGCCGTAACGTGGACTCCACCATCCTTCCAAAGGACGGTTCAGCACATCAATCACATAATCGGCCGCCTGTCCACCCGCATTGAAACGCTCGTCCATAATCACGCCCTGTTTGTCCACCTGGGCGAAGTAATATCGATTGAAGCTGGTGAATCCGCCTTGTCCGGTATCCGGCATGTAGACATACGCCAGCTTGCCGCCGCTCAACTTGTCCACCTTGCGGCGATTTTCTTCCACCCACGCCTGATAACGCAGCTGCTGTTCGCTCGCGACTGGCATCACCGTTATCTCGCGCGAATTGGCTCCCGCTGGATCCGGACCCACGCGCAGAACTACGCGTTTGTCCGCAGTGCCTTCCAGCAGACGCGACACGTCGTCACTGCTTTTTAGATCCTGGCCATTCACCGCGAGTAAATAATCGCCCTCCGAGACCTTGACGCCAGGCTGAGCGAGCGGAGCACGCAACTGCGGATTCCAACTTTCGCCGGTGTAAATTGTCTTGAAGCGATATCGGCCGTTGACGATCTCATAGTCCGCGCCCAGCAGCCCGCCCGGAACCTTTTTCGCTTCAGGGATGTTGCCACCGCCGCCGCGCAGATGACCAGAAGTTATCTCGCTCAACATCTCGTGGAAAATGTAATTCAGATCCGAGCGCGAGGAAAGCGAATCCAGATACTTCTCGAACTCCTTTTCGCTATCGGCTGCATTGACGCCGTGCAGATTCGGATCGTAGAAGTAGCTCTTCTCAATGCGCCAGGCTTCGTGGTACATCTGCTTCCACTCGGCCAGCGGGTCCACCTTCACTTCCACATCGTTCAAATGCAGTACACCTTCTCCGGGTTTGAGCGGCGCCGTTGCGGAAGCGATGACATATTCCGGTAACGGCGGCGTGCTGCCGGGCCGCGGAGGGCCATTTTCGCCGCCACCGCGAACCATGCGCAGCAACATCTTTTCCCCGTTCGCCGAAATATCGAAACCTCCCACGCCGTCCGCCAGCTTTTCCAGCTTGCGGGTCTTTAGTTCGAATTTCGAGAGCGTTCCACCCGCCGGCCCGCCCGGCCCTCCGCCGCGCCCAGCTTCGACGATATAAATCACACCGGCCTTCCCGGCCGCGAGCAACTGAATTGGGCGAGGGGAAATGGGCAGCGCAACGGTACGCTGGATCAGTTTGTCAAAATCGATGCGAACTGGCTTGGGCGGCGCTTCAGCTGACGCTTTTCCTCCGCGTCCCGAGCCTTCGCTGGCAGGCTTGTCTTCCGCGGTCTTGCTTTCATCCGTCTTCGCTTTGTCGTCGGATTTTGCGTCGCTCCCTTTCTCCTCATCGCTCTCAGGAGCGAGTGGTGAAGCAACATCATTCGGAAGCACAATCAGGTAGGCGCTGCGGGTAACGTCATGCAAGTCGCTCGACATATCCAAGCCGCTGGACGTCGGTCCGTAGTTGGTGCTCGCGGTGAAGTAGAGATACTGCCCGCCTTTGTCATACGCGGGAAACCGCGCGTCGCTCAGTCCATCCGTCACCTGCGTGCTCTTGCCGTCACCCAACGAAAAGATTTCGACCGCATGCAGGCGATTGGGAAGATTCTTCACGTAGGCCAGCCACTTCGAATCTGGCGACCACGCGAAATCGCGATTGATTTCGTAAGCATAATCCGTGTCGACTTTAGTCACTTTCCCGGATGCCACTTCTACATCCCACAAATGCAGTTGATTGTCATTGAATGCGATGTGTTTACTGTCGGGAGACCAGCGCGGATCGAAATAGAAGGCGGACTTGCCCTCCAGCGCAATCTTGTGCGCTTCACCCTCGCCATTCTGCGGCTTGATATGCAGCGCGTACTCGCCCGATTCATCCGAAAAATATGCGATCGATTTCCCATCCGGAGACCAGACCGGCGTGCGATCCATTACACCGGGCGAGTTTGTCAAATTGCGGAAGTCGCCTTTTTCCGCCGGCGCAGTCAGAATCTCGCCATGCACTTCGAACACGGCTCGCACGCCACTCGGAGAAATCCTGGCGTTGCGAATTTCGCGTGCCACGTTCTGAAGATGCGGACGCACCTCGGCGAGATCAGCTTCGATCTCAATTGGCACCGGATTCTCTTTCCCGCTCGCGATATCGTAGATGTGAATCTGCCCGAACTGCTCATAGACAATCCCGCCGGGTCCCGCGCTGGCGGAATTGATGTCCTTGCCCGTGTTTTTGATCAGCTCGGTGACCGCCTTGCTCTTCGGATCGTAGCTGAACAAGGTCATTTTTCCCGCGTTACGGTCCGACAGGAAAAAGATTTTGTCCCCGATCCACATCGGATAAATGTCGTTCGAATCCGTGCGCGGGAGTTTCTCGGTGCTCAAATCGGCCAGATTCACCATCCACAGATAGCTAG
>JBEKJJ010000078.1:0-28251 GCA_050011295.1 Bryobacteraceae bacterium | reverse complement strand
TGAATTTCCTGGATGTGGGCGGCGGGTTGGGAATCGATTATGACGGGTCGCAGACCGATTTCGAATCGAGCGTGAATTACACGCTGCAAGAGTACGCCAACGATGTGGTGTATCACATCCAGAACGTGTGCGATGAAGCTGAAGTGGCGCATCCGACCATCATTACCGAGAGCGGCCGCGCCATTGCCGCTTACCATAGCGTGCTGGTGTTCAATGTGGTGGGCGTGAGCGGATTCGGCGATGATTCGTTTGAGCCGGTTCCGGACGATGCCGAGCAACCATTGATCGATTTGCAGGAGGCCTACAAATCGCTCAGCTCGAAGAATCTGCTGGAAAGTTTTCACGACGCGCAGCAATCGCTGGATTCGGCGCTGAACCTATTCAGCCTGGGCTATCTTCCGCTGGTGCAGCGCAGCCAGGTGGAAAAACTCTACTGGGCCATCTGCCGCCGCATTCACAAAATGGCCAAGGAGCTGGACTATTATCCGGAAGAGCTGGAGCCGCTGGATGGAATGCTCTCGGACACATACTTCTGCAATTTCTCGCTGTTTCAGAGCATGCCGGACAGTTGGGCGGTGAAGCAGCTTTTCCCCATCATGCCCATTCACCGGTTGAACGAAATGCCGACGCGCAGCGGCGTGCTGGGAGATATTTCGTGCGATTCGGACGGCAAGATCGATCAGTTCATCGACCGGCGCGATGTAAAGAAGACACTCCCGCTGCATCCTTTCAACGGTGAGCCTTACCTGTTGGGAGCTTTCTTGCTGGGAGCCTATCAGGAGATCCTGGGTGACCTGCACAATCTCTTCGGCGATACCAATGCCGTTCATGTAAGCTTGGGCGAGAACGGCGATGTGGTGCTGGACACGGTGGTGAAAGGGGACACGGTGCGGGAGGTGCTGGATTACGTGCAGTTCAATTCCAAGGCGCTGCTGGAGGAGTTCCGGCGCGATGTGGAAACCGCGCTGCGTGAGGGCAAGATCGGGTATGAGGAATCCGGGCGCCTGCTGCGGTTTTATGAGGATGGGTTGAACGGGTACACATACCTCGAACAGTAAGCAGGTAGCAGGCGGCAGGAGGCAGAAGTCTCTGGTCGACAACCTTTGCGTCGTGTTGGTTGACACGCGCAATCCTTTGAACATTGGGGCGGCGGCGCGCGCCTTGAACAACTTTGGCTTTCGGCGATTGCGGCTGGTGAATCCTTATCACGTGGCTTATCAGGAAGCGCGCTCGGCCGTGAATGCGCATGAAATTCTGAAAAACGCCGAAGAATTTAAAACGCTGGCTGAGGCTGTTGCCGACTGCACATTGGTGGTTGGGACTACGTCGCTAGGGCATCGCGAATTGCAGCATCCGCTGCGTGGCCTCGAGTATGGCGGGCGCGTTCTGCGCAAGCATCTGAGTTCGGGGCCGGCGGCGCTGCTGTTCGGATCGGAGAAATTTGGATTATCGAACGATGATTTGAGCTATTGCCAGTGGCTGGTGCGGATTGGGACCGAAGGCTCCATGAATCTTGGCCAGGCCGTGGCAGTTTGCCTGTATGAACTGACGCGGAAAGCGGCCGCGCCGAAACCGGAAAAACGCAAGCCGGCGCGGGCGGAAGATCTGGAGAGGCTGACTGCGCGATTGACCGAGGTGCTGGCGCTTTCCGGCTACGTGCATTCGGCCGGTACCGAGGCCAAGATTCGCCGGCTGGTCCGAAGGCTGGACCTTCCCGCGCACGATGCCGAGGTTTGGCTCGGGATGATGCGGCAGATCCAGTGGAAGCTGGGGCAGGATAGCGAATGATATTCTTGGGGGAGCGATGACGAAGATTCAGTTGGGATACGATCTGGTTCGTCCCTTAACGGACGCGGACGCGAGCAAAGTGGCGGCTGTGCATAGCCAGTACGGAATTTTTCAAGTGCACATGACCCCCGCGATGGACAAGCTCGCCGTGGAATACGACGCATCCCGGCTGTCGGAGAAGGATGTAGAAGCGGTGCTGCAACGCTTCGGGCTGCCGATTCAGAGGAAGTGGCAGGTTCCATAGCGTGTGGGGCAGGTTGGTAACTGGTTTGTAAACTGCGCGCCGAATGTCAATCGGCGCTAAACTCGGGCGGGTTAACAACCATGTTAACAACCCGCCGCAGGATGGCATCCTGCCCCACGCAAAATCTTCTAATACGCCGGTTCCCCGCGCCGATAAGCCCAGTGATGAGCAAGACACTTCTGCTCTGCGGCGCCCTCGCCTGGGCCTCGCAGGCCGCAACCGTAACGTTGACCACCAATCCGGCGCTATTGAATTTTACCTATCAGATTGGGGCGTCCAAACTCCCCAATGCGCAGACCATTTCAGTAAAGGTCAGCTCCGGCACACCCACGTTCACGGCCGTTACGCCGGCCCCCGACGAATGGCTGACGGTAGATCCCAGTAGCGGCAACGTGCCGGCGACATTGAATGTCAGGGTGAATCCCACCAGCCTACCGGCGTCCACCTACAATTCCACGGTGACCATCACCGTGGTTGGGCTGGCGCCGGTGGTTATTCCGGTAACGATGGTAGTTTCGCCTCCTTTGCCCACGCTCAGCCTGAGCACCACAACTATCACGCTTACCTTGCCGCCAGCCACCCAGTCGGCACAACCGGTAACACTCTCCACCAGCGGCGCACCAATCTCCTTCGCGGCTACTGCCGGCGCAAAATGGCTCACTGTGACCCCGGCGGTTGGAGTGGTTTTGACCGGCGCGCAGAATACCCTGACCATCACGGTAGATACTACGACGCTCACGCCTCAGGTAGTCCCTTACACCGGAAAGGTGACGCTGGCCTTGTCCGGAGCTTCCGAGAAATCGCAGAATATTACGGTGAACGTCACGGTAAACAGCGCAGCACCGACCATCACCAGCGTATGGCCAAACCTGCTACCGCTGGACGGCGGCCCGCAAACCGTCACCATCACCGGTACGGGTTTCTATACCGCGACGGTCGCAATGGTTCAGGGAGTTGCTACACCTTTGGCCACCACTATTTTCAAAGACAGTTCCACCCTGATGCAGGCCGTCATCCCGGCCAACTTGCTAACGTCGGCCGGAACATTGAACGTGCTGGTGACCAATCCGGCGCCGGGTGGGAATTCCGCCGGCACCGTTCCCGTTGTGGTGGGCAATGCCGCTTCCATTCTGGGGATTGTGAACGCCGGTAGTTTCACGGCCGGATCTGTAAGTCCGGGAGACATTGTTACTATCTTCGGCAACAACATCGGACCCAGTAATCCAGCTTCCATGACCATCACGAATGGTTTCATCAATACATCCTTGGGTGGTGTCTCAGTCACCATAGACGGGAAAAACGCACCCATGCTGTATGTCAGCCTGAACCAGCTTTCCGTTCAGGTTCCCTATGAAGTGAGTATTGGCGCCGGCAAGGTTGTGACGGTCACGAACGGAATCAGTGTCGCCAACAGCACGGTAACCACGGCGGCTACCGCGCCTGGTATCTTTACCGCGGATGGGTCCGGAACCGGTCAGGCCGCCGCATTGACTTGCAGTGCAGTTACTAATGTTTGCGCCCTCAATAACCTGAACAACCTGACTGCAATCGGCGACATAGTAACTATCTACCTAACTGGAGAGGGCATTTACAACAATCCGCCACTCTCGGGAACGGCATCCGATACCGGATACATTGTTCCGGCTAATCTAACGCCTCTTCCGCAGGTGAGTCCGGCGCCTACGGTGACCATCGGCGGCCAGGCCGCGGACTCGTCCAACGTCAACTTTTACGCCGGCCCCATCCCCGGCTCCATGCTGGGTCTGCTGCAAATCAATGCTGTTGTTCCTACCGGCGCCAGTACCGGTGTTTCGGTTCCTATCGTGGTGACCATCGGCGGCAATTCATCGCAGGCAGGTGTGACATTAGCGATCCACCCGTAAGGCAGCTAATCCAGCACCACCGTGGCGACGACATCCACCTTGTCGATGTCCACGCCCGTGCCTTCTTCCACTGCGTACACGGGCAGTTCCCTGGATGCGCCTTCCGGCCCGAGCAAGCGCGCGTGCTTGAATGTTCCCAGCACGTGCGCCGTGATGGATTCAATCGGAAAATCGGTGTAGTTCACCAGGTGCAGGATCAGCTGCTTGCCGTCGGCCGATTCCAGCAGGTTCGATAGCATGCTGGAAACGTTGAACAGCCGCGCGCCCAAGTTCTTATGGTCGATCATGCCGTTCACTTCCTTCCAGATCTCGTCCAGCTTGGCGAAATCGTCCTTCGCGAGCGTGATGTCGCCATCCTTGGGCATCGGAAACTTCCAGCCCGGTGGTCCGCTCAGCAAGGTGCCGCCCGCGCGTGTAAAATTCTTGAGCACTTCCTTCTGCGCGGCATCGAGCGAGGCGGGATCCACATCCACGGCCAGTTTCGCGTCCTGCATGGCTTGATCGCTCAGTAGCGGATTCGGCACCGCACGCACCGGCGTATGCTTCACGGCGATCATATCCAGCACGCCGCCGGATAATAGCGCGCCGCTTTCCGCGTCTTCCACCAGCGCCATGTTGGAATGGGGACGCAGGGCTCGCCAATCCTTGTGCGACTGGTAAAATTTCAACTCTTCGCCGATGCGTTTCCAATCGGCCAGCGCTTTCGCATCGCCATCCAGCAGGCGCCGGTTGAAATCGTCATCCAGAGCCAGAACCCAGTGCGCTCCCGTGATCTCGGCATCGGCGATCGACTGCAGATAACGCTGCACCGGAATGACAGCCTTTTCGGGCGGCGTGTTCGCGATCCAAACGGGCTTCGTGGTGTAGGCGCGCACAAAGCGCAGGAAGCCGGTGTTGGTGTTGATCCAGGGAGCGCCGCTCGGTGCGGATTTCGCCGCGCCGCCACTCTCAATCTCCAAACCCGGCCAGACCCCTTGGTAGGTTCCGATCACCGGCGCGCCTTGATCGCCCAGCCGCATTCGGGATCGCGAGGGCAGCTCCACGGTGACAATTTTGGAATCGCCCAGCGCGGTTCGAACCTTGGGATCGAAATCGCCTTCCAGCACCACGCCGGTCATTCCCAGGCTAACGGCTTGCCGGGCCTGTTCCACGGCATCCGAGCCGGGCCGCACCACGCCGAATGTAGCGATGCCGCGATCGGCCGCGCGTTTATTGAACGCCACCGTCCAGTTCGCTCGCTCCAGTAGCAGGCAGTTGATCGGCGTTTGGGCGATCAGCTCCAGGCTTTTCGGATCGCTCGATTGCCAGCGCGCGGGAACCCAATCCGGCGCCGCGGCCATCAGTAGAAACGCTACCAGCATGTCTCAAGAATACCGTGTAGGGCAGGATGCCATCCTGCGGCGGGTTGCCAACCCGCCCGATTTTGAGGGCCATTGGAAGATTTTAGGCGTGCCCCACAGCCTGTGCCACACTAAAAGCAGGATGCCGCTGGTTCCACCTTATATAGAAACCTTGCGGCCCTATGAGCCCGGCCGCAGTATCGAGGAAGTGCAGCGCGAATTTGGGCTTACTGGTGTCTCTAAGCTAGCCTCGAACGAAAATCCGCTGGGCGCATCGCCGGCCGCCCTCGATGCCATGTCGCGCTCCATGCAAGGACTGAATCTCTACCCCAACGGGGGCCTCGACCTGCGCCGAGTGCTGGCCGAAAAATTCGATTTGAAGATCGCGAACGTCATCGCCGGCAGTGGCTCGGAAGGAATTATGTCCAACATCATTCGCACTTTTCTCTGCGATGAGGACGAAGTTCTCACCACCGAAGCCGCGTTCATCGGCTTTCAGGTGCTGGCCAAATCGCGCGGCGTGAGTTACCGGACCGTGCCATACCGCGACTGGCACTACGATCTGGCGGCGCTGGCGCGCGAAATCAATGAGCGAACCAAGATCGTTTACCTGGCCAATCCCAATAATCCCACCGGCACCATATTTTCCAAACACGAGTTTGACGATTTTTACCGGCACGTTCCTGAACGCGTCCTGATCATCCTGGATGAAGCATACTTTGAATACGCCAAAGACAATCCACGTTATCCGGATTCAATGCACTATCGCTACGACAACGTCATTACTTTGCGGACATTCTCGAAAATCTATGGCTTGGCGGGTGTCCGCATCGGATATGGATTCGCGCATGAAGATCTGATCGCCAATCTACTGAAGGTCAAGCTGCCTTTTGAGCCGAGCACGGTAGCGCAGGCGGCCGGCATAGGCGCGTTGGCCGACCGCGAGTTCCTGCATCATTCGCTGGAGTTGAACGCGCGTGGTTTGAAGTTGCTTTCCTCTGCGTTCCGCGAGTTGGGACTCACCGTAGTTCCATCTGAGGCGAATTTCGTGATGCTGGCGCTCGCGAGCGCGGAGCAGGCCGATCAACTTACTCACGAGTTACTGATGCAAGGTATCATCGTGCGTCCGCTAAGAAGTTTTGGATTGCCGCATTGCATTCGCATCTCCACCGGAACGGACCAAGATAATCAGCGCGCGGTGGAAGCGATGAGTGCGAGCATTCGATCCTGCGTTGGGTTCGGATAAAGGAGGTCTATTTATATGCAACAACTAGCCGACCGGGTTGCTTCGGCTCCGACGGATTTTCTACCGCTAAACGGTACTGACTATGTGGAATTCTATGTCGGCAACGCCCGCCAGGCCGCGTATTATTACCGCGCCGCATTCGGGATGAACCTGGTGGCGTATCGCGGGCCGGAGACCGGCACGCGCGACCGGGCGTCCTACCTGGTTCAGCAGGGCAAAATCCGTTTCGTATTGACTACCGCGCTTTCGCCCGAGAGCGAGATCGCCGAGCACGTCAAGCTACATGGCGACGGTGTGCACGAGATCGCGCTGTGGGTGGATGACGCGGCGTCGGCCTATCGCGAGACAACGAAACGCGGCGCGCGGGGCGTGCTGGAGCCTACGGTCCTCAAAGACGAGCACGGCGAAGTGCGAGTTTCCGCGATCGCGGCTTATGGCGACACGCTGCATGGTTTCATCGAACGCAACAATTACTGCGGCGTTTTTCTCCCCGGTTTCCGGCCCGTGGATGCCGACGATCCGGTGGCGCGGCCCGTGGGATTGAAGTACATCGATCATATGGTGGGTAACGTCGGCTGGGGTCAGATGAACGCCTGGGTGAGCTTTTACCGCGATGTCATGGGCTTCGATCTCTATCAGCACTTCGATGACAAAGACATCAGCACCGAATATTCGGCTTTGATGTCGAAGGTGATGTCGAACGGCAATGGGCGCGTGAAATTTCCGATCAATGAGCCGGCCACCGGCAAGCGCAAATCCCAGATTGAAGAGTATCTGGAGTTCTACCATGGCCCGGGCGTGCAACATATTGCCATGGCCACGGACGACATTATCGGCACAGTCTCGAACCTGCGTGCGCAAGGCATAGAGTTTCTGCGAGTGCCCACCACTTATTACGACGATTTGGAAGAGCGTTGCGGAAAAATCGATGAGCCGGTGGATCAACTCGCCGACCTCGGTATCTTGGTGGATCGCGATGACGAGGGCTACATGCTGCAGATCTTCACCAAGCCGGTGGAAGACCGTCCCACGTTATTCTATGAAGTGATCCAGCGCAAAGGTAGCCGCAGCTTCGGTAAGGGCAACTTCAAGGCGTTGTTTGAAGCCATCGAGCGCGAACAGGGGCTGCGCGGAAATTTGTAATCGCAAACAGAACAGAGAGGACTGATGATGAAAACTATATTCAAATACGGATCAGCGCTGGTTCTTCTGGCGCAGCTCGGTTGTGGGCAGAGTCCTTCCCAGCAAGCTACCTTGACTGTAGGTGGCAAGACAATCTCCATTAAATATTCCGCGCCTTCAGTGCGCGGACGGCAGATCTTTGGCGACGGCGGCGTTGTTTCTCACGATGGGACCTATCCGGTCTGGCGCGCGGGAGCGAACCGCGCCACCGCCTTCCACACCGATGCGGATCTGGACATCGGTGGCCTGATGGTACCGGCGGGCGATTACACGCTGTTTGTGGAAGTGAAGGATCCTGATGCCTGGCGGTTCATTCTGAACAAGCAGACCGGCCAGTGGGGATTGACCTACAAGCCAGATCAGGACCTGGGCCGCGTGAAAATGGCCATGAGCAAACCAGCCGCGCCGGTGGAGACGTTGAAATATACTCTTACCGATGAAGGCGGCAATAAGGCGAAACTGACTCTTGAGTGGGAAAATCACGTGGCAACGGTCCCGATTACTGTGAAGTGATCCTGGCTTACCCAAAAATAATTATCACGGCAAGCTGCCATTCGGGTGTATAATGGCGGGGTTCTTCGAGTCAATCTTAAGACTTGAGACCTAGCGAGGAGAGCACAATGCCTGATCACAAATTCGAATTCACTCTTTCGGGTGCAAATCTTTCTGACGACCAGAAACTTCGCATTTCCAACGACATCGCAACAGCAGTGGCCAAAGCGGTGGCCGGCGATTCACCGCAGCTCCTGAGCGCTCCCATGTTCAGTGCGTGCCGGATAAACGGGGGTAAGATCTTCATTGGCGCGGACGCCGTTGAATTGGCGAAGGCTGCAGAGGCGTCACCGGCCAAGGCCACTCTCACGCGCGGACTTAATGTCTGAAAGCTGCCGTTATGGAACTGGCCGTCGAGATCAGGGAAACCACGTGTCCTAGTGCGCCACCTGACACTGGCGCGGTTTTATTGGGCGTAATTGCGGGTAAAGGTGAGGTGGTTTACATTACGCCCAGCATACCCGTAACATCTTCGCTCTTGGAAAGTTTTTCACAAAACGGAATTCCGGTGGAAAACCGGCTGCGTTTTGCGAGCCCCTGCATCCGGCATGACTGCGTGCAATGGTCGGGCGACCGCTGCGGGCTGATTGACCGGGCAGTGCTTACCGCAGACAAAGATGAGGACCGGGCCGCGCTCCCTAAGTGCGGAATCCGTTCCACCTGCCGCTGGTTCGCGCAACATGGCAAGAACGCGTGTGGAGTGTGTCCGGAAGTGGTGCGAAAGCCCGCAGGTGCATAGGGTCGGCAATTAGATCAGGCCGTTGTCTTTGAGCAGTTGTCTCAAAACGGCGCCAAGCTTCATGTACTGCTCGTAGCTGGGCGGTTTCCGGAAATAACCAGCACCCAATTCGGCGGCTTGGCTTCGGTCCGCGGGTGAATCCGAGGAACTGATCATGAGCACCGGAACTTTGCTGCATCTCTTGCTGTGGCGAAGCCGCCGCAGCACTTCGAAACCGTCGGCCTTCGGAAGATTGATATCCAGCATCAGGAAGTGAGGGCACGGAGCATCCGAGTCCTCTTCCGCACGTGCAATAAAATCGATGGCCCGTTGCCCGTCGGAGGCAACATGCAGCTCAATCGGCAAATTCTCCAACCGGATGGCTTCGCGCACTAGAATAGCGTCCGGAAGATTATCTTCAGCCAGCAGAAGATTCAGCCTCTCCGGAACGGACTCGTTCGGGGTGTTGCGGGACAGTGAAGAAGAAGGTGGCGCCTTTCCCAGGCTCGGATTCGACCCAGATTCGTCCGCCATAGCGTTCAACCACGCGTTGGCAAATAGCGAGTCCAATACCGGTGCCGCTATATTTCTGATCCTGATGGAGTCGTTTGAAAACACCGAAGATTTTCTCCTTATATTGAGGGTCGATGCCAATGCCATTGTCTTGCACTGAAAAGCACCACGCGCTTCCGCGCAGGTTCGCCGAAACATGGATTCGAGGCGAATCCTGGCTTCGATATTTGAGCGCGTTGCCGATGAGATTCTGGAATACCTGCTGTAGATGCGATTCCGCCATGTACACCTCCGGTAAAGTGTCCCAGGTCACGCGTGCGTCACTTTCCCGAATGGCTTCCGCCAAGCCTAAGAGAGCATGTTTCAAAACCATCGATGCGTCCACCGGTGCATCATTTACCTGTGCCATGCCGGCCCTGGTGTAGGTCAACAGGTCATTAATAAGTGTTGCCAACCGCCGGCCCCCTTCCTGTAAGAATCCCAGGAACTGCTGCCCGTCGGCATCCAATACGCTATGGTAGCGCTTGGCGACTAGTTCGCTGTACACCGCCACGTTCCGGATAGGTTCTTGCAGGTCGTGGCTGGCGGAATAGGCGAACTGCTGCAGGTCGTCATTGGCCCGTTGTAATTCCTCTTCCTTTTCCTTCTGCTCGTGGATGTCGGTGTCGGATCCGATCCACATGGAAATGTTCCCATACGCATCGCGCATGGCGTGAGCCCGGCTGAGATGCCAGCGATACTCTCCATCCGCGCGGCGAAAGCGGCGCTCGAAATGAAACGGCTCACCCGAGGTGATGGATTGCCGCCAAGCCATCAGGTTACGTTCCAGGTCGTCTGGATGCACGAACCGAGTCCAGCCCCAATTCTTGATTTCGTCAAACGTGAGTCCGGTGAACAGCATCCACTGCCGGTTGAAGTAGTCAATATCGCCGTTCGGTTTAGCCGTGAAAATCTTTTGAGGCATTGACTCGGCCATGAAGTGAAACCGTTCGCGTTCTCGATTAACGTCTTTCAAGGCGGCCTCTCGATCGAGAAGGGCCTTCTTGAGATCGTTATCGCGTGATTGGATGCCTGCCAGCATCTCATTGAATCGATCCACCAGGAGGCCCAGCTCGTCGTTAGAGACGCGCTGTGCGCGAACACTGTAGTCGCCGGTTTGGGATACCGATGTCGTAGCGCCCACCAGTTGCGATATCGGGGTCGCGATAACCGCGCGCAGGCGGGATGAAAGCAGCAAGGCCAGTGCGCTCGAAGCCAGCAGAACACCCAGCACGGTACTGCCATACAGCAGGATGCGATCGTAGAATTCACCAAGATCATAGACCAGCACCAGCACCCCGATGGAGCGGCCGCTCAGAAGAACCGGCTGCGTGACGGTCAACTGATCGCGGGTGAATCGAATTGCATCCCCAGCATTGGCGGGCGGACACGCAAAGGTGTTTTGACGCGAGTAGCTGGCCAGGATGCTTGCGTCCGGACGATAGATGCACGCACCCACCACGTGTGGCCGGGCACGCAAGGCTCCGAGGGTCTCGGAAGCGGACTTGGGATCGTTGAAGGCCAGCGCCGCGGTGCTATTGTCGGCGATGATCCGCGTCAGAGCGGAAAGATCCCGCCGCAAATATCCGCGAAAAAGGATGGAATCCGCGCCGACGATGCCCAAACCAGCGATCAGCAAGGCCGCGGTGGTGGTCACCATGATGATGATCACCAGCTTTTGCTTAATCGGTATGTCGCGGAAACTACGCATGGCCAGCCGGGCCACAGCCCGAATTATTTTTCAATGGATCTCGCTACACTCAACAATTTTGAACTCAGCTTGAGCTCGGCATTCTCCGCCGCGGTTTGATTGATGTCGAAACGCACGCGGCGGTTCTCGATAATGAATGCGATCACGCCGCCCGCGCGAACAAAAGTTTCGCCCTCACCGACGCTCAAAACTCCCGGCCCCAGGGCAGGAAGAATCTTATCAACATCCTTTTCCGTTTTGCTCATGAACAGCACCTGACAAGCCTTGGGTGAGGGGGCACGTTTCAGCCTCTGGACGGCCACCCTCCTTCCATTCACACTCTCTCCCGCGATGAGTTGATCCAACGCGTTTCCGAAAGGATCGGTGCCGAGTATGCAAATGGAGACGGGCGAATCCGCATCCGTGAAAGCGGCGGCCGGCCATTCCGTAAATTTTATAAAGTTCAGTACAAACGCGGCCTTCACCTGATATTCCAGGGATTCGTCCGCGGCGAGGGAGTAGGGCGCAGCCGGACCCAGCACCAGCACCACGCACAGCAGACTCGCGCGAATGGCTTCCAGTGTCACCGGCTCCAGGTCAGTTTCACGTATCCGCTTCTCTTGATTCCCACCAGCGGGCCAGGATCGCCACCGTCCTCAAAATGGAAAGGCTGGAACAGATTCTGGCCTACCAGCGACAGTTCAAGCTCACGGTTGATCCGCCAGGCGAACCGGGAATCGCCGGTGGAGTAGGCCGGAACCAACTGGCCCGGCAGCGCAGCCACGTAACGATAGGTGAAATTCAGCGTTAGCGTCCTCGAGAGATCGAAATCGGTTTGGACCGTCACCTCGTGGCGCGGGCTGGAGCCGACGATACCTGGCGCGGTGCCCACATCGAGTGAGTGTGGCGCCTTCTCGATATCCATCTGCAGGAGCGAATACGATCCCTTCAACTGCCAGACCGGACTCAGTCTCCACTCGGGAGCGATCTCGAAACCTTTGGTGGTCCCAAGCAGGCCGTTCCCGAATTGGGCGGGAAGCAGGTAGTGAACCGGCGCGGGATTGTCCTCCAGAGAAAGGCCGCCGGTGATTTCCTCATCGAAGAGATCGTGATAGTGATTATAGAATCCGGCCAGATCGAGATAGAAGTCCTTGCCAATCAGGCGCCGGTAACCGATTTCATAGCCGTTGAGCTGTTCCGGCGCGAAGTGGTCATTGGCGTTGAAGCGCGCAAAAATCGGAGTCCCGTTCGCCGCCATCCCGCCGTAACCTGAGAGATAGAAATTTTCTTCCGCATCGGAAGGAGTGCGCAAGGCATGGGTAAATGCGGCCCAGATGGTTTCCCTCTGGTTCGGCGTCCAGAGCAGGCGCGCGCTCGGTTCGAGGCCAAAATCAAAAAAGTTGGTGCGCAACAGTTTCGTACCGACGATCAGCGATAGCCGCTGATTCACCAAACCGATCTCATCCTGCACGAAGGCTGTTTCAAGCTGATCAGTTCTCTTGGGAGGCAGGAATGTGAGGCCGGACACCACTTCCAGATCATGCGCCAGACTGAAGCGGGCGCCGAGCCCCCACGATACTTGTTGCCGCCACCGAAGCTTCAAGCGCTGGAGAAAGTCGACGTCGAACGTATTGCGCCTCTCGCCGAAGTTGGGCTCGTAGCGGTTGGTGCGATCGTAATAGGCCTGAATTTGGATATCATTACTGCTGCTCAAAGTTTTTTTCCAGCGAGCCAGGATGTTTCCACCGGAGAGGTCCGCGTCCCCGTCCACGATCTGCGAGTAGGGCGGCGTATAGCTGACTGCTTGCACGCTTTCGCCGGCTACTTCCTCGTAAAAATCGCCCTGAATGGTAAACGATTCGCGATTGTTCTTGGTCCAGTCCATGCGGAACCCACCCTGCGCAGCTCGCCAGTCGTCAAAATTCCGATTGTCGGAGTGATATTCCGGTGAGATGGTGAAGCCCTTGCCATAGAATCGATAATTGAAGTCGCCGCCGTTGCCGCCGCCATAGCGGAAGCCTGCGAAACCTTGCTGTTCATTCCCGCCGCCCGCGGAAGCCTGCATTCCCTGGGTAGCCTTGGAATCCTTAGTAATGATGTTGATGACACCGTTCACCGCGTTGGGACCCCAGATGGTGCCGCCGGGTCCGCGGATCACCTCAATGCGGTCGATATCATCCATATTCGTGTCTTGCACTTCCCAATAAGTGCCGGCCAGCAGAGTTGAGTAAACAGTGCGGCCATCGATCAGTACCAACACACCTCGCGAGAACCTGGTTCCAAAGCCGCGAATTCCGATAGACCATTTATTGGAATCGATACGCGCCACCTCCACGCCGGGCGCAAGGCGCAGAGCTTCGGGAATGCTGGTTGCGCCCGATCGCCGGATCTGCTCCCCGGTAATCACGTAGATCGCTACGGGACTTTGAAAAGCCTTCACCGGCTCTTTGGATGGCGTAGTGACTTCGATTTGTGAGAGCTGTTCCAGGCTCAAGGTCTTGAGCGCTGCCGGACCTGACGGCTGGGGATCGTCCGCACACGCCAGCCGCATGAACAAGGCGGTTGCTAGAAAGGTTCGCATGTCACGTTCCGAGTTTAGTCTAAAGATGTCAGGCTGCGCGCGACACAGGGGGTTTTCCGAGTACCGGTCCATAGCCAGGACCGTTACCAAGCTATGTTGCCTCTAGGGACTGGATGGCGCAGCTTGCGAATCAGCCGGCGGGAGGCATTTTGTAAATCGGGGAGCACGTAGGTGGTTCCGAGAGGCATTCTTTAAGCGGACCTCCGCTCGATCCAAGTCCTCGAGTGCAATATCGACAAGCGCCATATCAACCGCACCGATTTCGTTCCGCTGGGCTGGTTGCTCCAACATCGCGCGAAGCCGGCGCGATTTGTCCGCTTGCCCGGAGAGCGCATAGGCCTCGGTCAGCCAGAGCGACTGGAGCGGAGCCTTCCGCCGCAATTCGAAGAGATCTGCCTGAACTGCTAGACCAATTCGTACGTTTCTTCGGAGGGCTAAATTTTCAGAAGTGTAGTTTAAGCCACATTGCCGCGAACTGTTCAGGCAGGACGTGATTTTCTCCTAGCAACGCCGGAGAGTTGGGTATATACTCCTTGGCGTCGCTCAGCAAAAGACGAAAAGGAGAAGACATGATTTGCTTAATTCGTGTCACCTTTATTTGTGCCGTCGCCCTCGGCTTCGGCTCTTGGCTCGCTTTTAGTCAACCACAAACTTCTTGCGCAGCTTGCGGAGAAGAGCGCTGGGCCATAAAGACCTTGTCTGACACGAACGCGGGGCAGGTAGATTTTACGCCCAAGTCCGGCAGCGTGGCAGCTCTAACGAACATGCCGGCACCCAAAGACGGCACTACGCGAAACCCCTCAGAGATGCAAACTTATTCCGTCCAAGCCATGTTGGTGGGTTACAAGATCGAGTCCGATCACGATTTCCATATCGTTCTCCAGGATTTAAATACCGCCGCGACAATGGTGATAGAGATCCCGGATGTGACGTGTTCCGGAGCATGCACATCCATCAAGAAAGCCGAGATCGAAAAAGTACGGGCTGACTTCGCGAGCGGCCTATCTAAGGCCCCGGACGTGGAATTCTTCCCGCTGGCCAAGCCGGTGCAAGTTGAGGTCACCGGCGTAGCATTCTTCGATTTCGCGCACGGCCAAACGGGCCTCGCGCCGAATTGCATCGAGCTGCATCCGGTTCTCTCATTCATATTTACGGAGAAGCCCTCAAGCGTCGCTGATCGTAGCAAGGAGCCGAAGAAGCACCCGGAGAGTTTCTATCACTGTCTGCCGGAGACGCACGAGTGATAAGGCCGGAGCGCCCTAAGAGCGCCTCCGGCTGCCCTCGAAGCACTGTTGCTATCAAGACCCTGCGGCTGTCGCAGCGCCTTTGAAAAACGTCAGCAGGTCGGCATTGATCTTGTCCGCATTGGTCGCGGGCATGCCATGCGGAAAGCCCGGATAGACCTTCAACGTTGCTTTCTTCAGTATCTTCGCGGACAACAGCCCCGCGGCGGCAATTGGCACAATCTGGTCGTCGTCGCCATGCATCACCAGCACCGGGATGTCGATCTTTTTCAGGTCCTCGGTGAAATCGGTTTCCGAGAACGCCTTGATGCAGTCGTAATGGGCCTTGACGCTTCCCATCATGCCTTGCAGCCACCAATGCTCACGGATACCTTCTGAGATCTTTGCGCCCGGGCGATTGTATCCATAGAACGGAAGCGTGATGTCCCTGTAAAACTGCGGCCGGTTAGCCGCTAGCGCCGCACGCAGTTCGTCGAATGCCGATATCGGCAGGCCGGCTGGATTTTTTTCCGTCTTAAGCATGAGCGGTGGAACGGAGCTGATCAGCACCGCTTTCGAGATGTGCTTCGAGCCGTGCCGGCCCAGGTAGCGTGCCACTTCACCGCCGCCGGTGGAATGCCCCACCATGATGGCGTCCTTAAGATCGAGTTTTTCGATTAACGCGGCAAGATCATCCGCGTAGGTGTTCATTTCGTTGCCGTCCCAGGTTTGCGAAGAGCGCCCATGACCTCGCCGGTCGTGCGCAATGACGCGATAGCCTCGCTGCCCGAAGAACAGCATCTGCCCGTCCCAATCGTCCGCGGATAGCGGCCAGCCGTGAGAAAACACGATGGGCTGCCCGGTCCCCCAGTCCTTGTAGAAAATGGATGTCCCGTCCTTAAGAGTGATAGTGCTCATATGATTTCCTCCCAGCTCGGAGTATGAATGAGTTGAGCGGTCGAAGCGCCCTGAAATGGAGTGATTTTCGACTACCACTTTTGTATAGCCAGCGGCCCACAACTATAGAGACGATTCACCTTGCCCGCGCACTACCTCCCCGGATATGGCTCTTTTTCGAACCCGTAGTGCGGCTGTCTTCGGTATTGACGCACATTTGATCGACGTGGAAGTGGACATGTATCCGGGCGGTAACACTAGAGATTTCATCACGGTGGGGATGCCCGATACAGCCGTTCGCGAGAGCCGCGAACGCATCAAATCGGCCATGCTCAATTCCGGTTTCGGATATCCGAACAAATCAGTGACCATCAATCTTGCACCCGCAAATATTCGCAAGGAGGGCGCCGGCTTCGACTTGCCCATGGCGTTGGGGATTCTGGGCGCGATGGGGACCGTGGGCGCTTCCGATCAACACATGCTGGTTGGAGAATTGTCACTGGACGGCACGTTGCGGCCAGTGCGGGGCGTCCTCTCGATTGCGGTGTGCGCGCGCAACCAAGGCATCGCGAATCTGCTGGTGCCCACAGACAATGCTGCGGAAGCCGCTGTCACCGAAGGCGTCAATGTATTCGGAATGCGGCATCTGGCGGAGGTCGTGCAATATTTGAACCAGCCGGATCAGTTCCGGCCGGCATCGCGCGCCGCATCGGTGTTGGGCTACGCGGATTCATCCGCTCCGGATTTCCGGGATGTGCGTGGTCAAACCACGGCGAAACGCGCCCTTGAAGTGGCAGCCGCGGGCGGTCACAACGTGCTGATGATCGGCCCACCAGGATCGGGCAAAACCATGCTCGCCAAACGATTCGCCGGCATACTGCCTCCGCTGACTTTTCAGGAAGCTATCCAGACCACGCAGATCCACAGCGTAGCTGGCCTGCTTCCGCGCGGAGTTGGACTAGTGGCGCAGCGGCCGTTTCGCGCGCCGCATCACACCATCTCGGACGCGGGATTGATCGGCGGCGGTTCGGGTACACCGCGGCCGGGCGAGGTCAGTCTGGCGCATAACGGCGTGCTGTTCCTGGATGAGCTGCCCGAGTTTGCGCGCAATGTCCTGGAGATGTTGCGCCAGCCGCTCGAGGAATCGTCCGTAATGATCGCGCGCAGCAATATGTCGCTTTCCTTTCCATCCGATTTCATTTTGCTCGGAGCAATGAACCCCTGCCCCTGCGGATTTTTCACTGACCCAGGGCGAGAGTGCCGCTGCACGGGCGCGATCATCCAGCGCTACTTGAGCAAGATCAGTGGACCGCTGCTGGATCGTATCGACCTGCACGTGGAAGTCCCGGCCGTGCCTTACAAAGAGCTGCGCGGTAACGATCACGGCGCGGGCTCGGCTGAAATGCGCCAACGCGTGGAAGCAGCGCGCGCCATTCAGCAGCGGCGCGGATTCTACAATGCGCGCATTCCGTCGCCTCAACTGCGCAAGTTATGCGCCTTGGACGACGCCGGCGAACGGACGCTCGAGATGGCGGTTCGCCGCATGGGCCTGAGCGCCCGCGCGCACGATCGCATTCTGAAAGTAGCGCGCACCATCGCGGACCTTGGCGCGAGCGAGACCGTGCTGGCCAAGCATTTGGCCGAAGCGGTCCAATACCGCAGCTTGGATCGCAATTACTGGAGCTAGAACATGAACTTCAATGCCAACTGGCACTGCCTGGCCCCGACCGCCGTATAGTTGATCACACCGAAATTCGGATCGCCGACATTCGTGTCCGGTGTACCGAATACCGGATGGTTGAAGGCATTCTGCGCCTCCAGGCGCAATTCCAGCTTCATCTCTTCGTGTTTCGGGACCACTGCGAATTCCTTCAGAATGGACAAGTTCGTAGTGAAGAAGAAAGGAGTGCGCACCGTTCCCACCGTCCTCGGCGCATCACCCAAAGTGTACGGGGCCGGCGCCTGGAAGACGTTCGGATTCGCGAAATAGTTGTTAATCCAATTGCCATCCGGACCGCCGGCGAATTCCGGCGTGCCCACCAGATTTGGCCGCTGGGAGCCATAAGTGTAAATCGGAGTGCCTCCGTTTGTGACCACGAACTGCAACGGGAACCCGTCATGAATGGTCCATACACCGGCGGTTTTCCACCCGCCTACGATGAGGTCAAGAGCCTTAGGCATCTTGTTGAAGAAAGTTCTTCCCCGTCCCACCGGTAAATCATAGCTGTACTCGAATTTCAGCTGCTCCGGCACGTCGAAGGTCGACAGACTCCGTTCCAGGTAAGCCCGGTTGGGATCCTGGATATTCGATCCTGAGTTGGGGCCGTTCGCCAACCAAGACAGGTTGCCGTCATAGATCGAGGAATCGTCGATCGATTTCGACCAGGTGTAGTTCGCCGAGAGTTGCAGTCCATTGGAGTAGCGCTTCTCCACCACAATTTGCAGCGCGTTATAGATAGAGGTAGCGCTGGGCGGTTCGTCCGTGGTTACGCTGGTGAACTGCGGAAACGGCAACATGAGCTGAAACTGCTGCACGGTCGGGCTGGTAAGAGAGCTGTTGGCGTAGTACGGAGCGGTGAGCACGGACGCGAAGGGATTGTTCACATAGTTGCCGAGGTTGCCAATCTGGGTTGGCGTCAACTTCTCCACCGACGGCGGCAAAACGTCCAGATTGTTCGCGCCGGCAAGATAAAGATGAGTTCCCTTCTTACCTATGTACGACACGCTAACCACCAGATTGGGAGTTATTTCGCGCTCGAACCCGAAGGTCCAGCTTTGCTCGTAGGGAGTTTGGGCAGCCGCCGCGGTGCGGAGCGGTCCAATGGCGCCGTAGCCTACGTCGTTCAACAAACCGAGGGAGCTTCCCGGCGGCGCAATCAGCCCATTGGGAAAGGGATTGTTCAGATGAATGTAAGGTGTTGCGCCATCGTTCTGATAAGTTGTCACTGCGCTGGTGTACTGGTTGAATCCCTGGGAGCCGTAGCTCAACAAGCCATTCGCGCCGCCGCGGCTTTGGTCGTAGTAGATGCCGTAGCCGCCGCGCATGACCGTCTTGTTGTCCAGCCGATAGGCGAAGCCGAAACGTGGCTGGAAGTCGTGCCAGTCCGTTAGCCAGTCGCTGCGGACGCTGGGGCTATTGAATTCCTCTCCGCCATAAAGCGTACCCAGGCCGGGAACGGTGAGCGGAGAAACAACGCCCGGATCGAACCAGTTCATCCGGTTGTGGCGCTCGGTTCTGGGCAGGGATACGTCGTAGCGAAGTCCGATATTCAGCGTGAGTTTCGGCGTGACCTTCCAGTTGTCCTGGACGAAAGCTGCATATTGGTAATTTTCCGAGGCCACCTCGAACTGGTTTTCGTAGAAAGCTCCTCCGCCGACCAACTGGCCCATCATCAAACTGGCCATCGAGTCGCCGCCGCACACCGTAATATCGGGGTTCGGGCACTGGGAACTGCCGCCGGGGCCAAAATTGAAATAGCCGAGCGGAGCGTTGGTCTGAATATAGTTTTGCTGGTGCAGGCGCCCCTCGCCGCCGAATTTCAGCTCGTGTTTTCCATGGATCTTGGTAACAAGCCCGGTAAGCTGGCCCGTGTCCTGGCCCTGATGGTAGTTGCCGTAAGGATCCTGCCCGATGGTGGTGAAAGCAGCCGAATAGTAGTTGCTGAGGAAGATGGCGGGAACACCGTTAAAACCGTTCGTTTGCAGATAGGATGGAAAACCAAGAGTGCTGAGTGGGTTCGCATTCAGGCTGCTGTTGTAGGCATCGATTTCCGTCGAGCCACGCGTGAAGCCCAGGGTCATGTTCAATATCAGGGTTGGGCTGAAGGTGTACGTATCGTTGATCGCGAACAGGTGCGCCGCGCCCTGGTTCGGCCCGCTCCCGCAGGGGTCCGCGAAATCTTTGAAGCAGTTGAAGGGTGTGTTGCTGTTCTTGTCCCTTGAGTACTTAGCGCTGAGCAAATTCTTTTCGCTGAAGCGGTGGTCGATCTTGATGTCGAACTGGTCGTTGGCGCTGGGCGTCGATCCCGATCCGATCCAGTTGTCGTAAATGCTGCCGCCGGGGATATTCGGCATAGGGAACAGGTTCAGCAATTTCTGTCCAACCGGGTCGATCAGGTTCCCGGGATGGATGGACAATTGGTACGGCGTGCCATTGAGAGTGGGGCTTCCCGGGCTGGTATAAGTGGCGAGGTTGTCGAACGGAATATAGGTGCTGCGGTAGGCGCCGGCCGGCCCATTGGCCGGCGTTTGGAATGTGCCGGAGTAAGGATCATAGAGCTGCCCCGCAATTACGCTGCAGAGTCCGGCAGAGTCGAACGTGCCGCCATTCGCGGCGCACAATCCGCCAAAGTTGCCTTGGCGTTCGGCGGCGCTCGGGACGCCCGCCTGATAGGTACCCAAACTGGAAGCGCGCGTGCCATCCCAGTCAAAGAAGAAGAAGGTCTTGTTTTTCCAGATTGGCCCTCCAATGGTGCCGCCATAATTATTGCGGTGTACGGGAGAAATCGGAACACCAAATTCATCATTGAACCAGTTGTTCGCATCGGTGATCTGGTTGCGGATGAAATCGTAACCGCTGCCGTGGAATGCGTTGGTGCCCGAGCGCGTGATCATGTTCACGATCACTGAGCCGGAGAATCCATATTCCGCGCTAAAGTTGCTCTGCTGTACCTTGAACTCCTCCACCGCCTCGGCAGAAGGCGTATAGGTTACGTTGGTGACGCCGCCATTGGGCTCAAAGTTGGTAATGGTAGCCCCATCCATGAGAATGTCCGCCATGGCCCCGCGGCTGCCATTGGAGATGAAGTTCGTTCCGGTGTCACCGACAGAGTTCGAGTCACTCTGGTTGTTGACGCCCGGCGCCAACGAGACAAAATCAAGCACATATCGGTCTACCAGGGGCAAATCGTTGATGAACCGGCGATTGACCACTTGCCCCGTCACTGCATCCTCGGTGTGGAGGTTTTCCGCCTGGGACTCGACATCCACGCTTTGCTTCGACGTGGCCACCTTCAGGTTCAGGTTGGCCGTCACGTTCTCACTGACATTCAGCGTGATGTTATTCCGCACCGTTTTGTCAAAGCCTTCCAGTTCCGCGGACAAGGTATACAATCCAGGCGGAATGGATGTGAACACGTACCGCCCGCCGTTGTCTGAGGTGCCGGCGAACTTGTAGCCCCTTTGCTGATCCACCAGCGTAAGCTTCGCTCCAGGCACTACGGCCCCGCTTGGGTCGGTGATTTCACCGCTCACGGTCCCGAAGTAGCCCTGGCCGAGGAGCGCCATTGGTATCGCAAATAAAATGGCGAACAGCAGCCCGCTGAGAATTCGCCGCGGACCATTCGACTGGTAAATTGAGGCAGGCATCATGGCATCTCCTTCGCATTCGAGGAGCCTGCGCGGCAGTTCACTCCGGCCCCAAGTCTCCCTGAAGACCCACGGAGTAGCGCCATGGAGAAGCTCGAATCGCCGCCGAAATCTTCGACGGGCCCCTTCGATGTAACTAAAGTATATTCCAATGTTCACCGGTTTGTGTCAACCCGTAACATTACATCTTCGACATGTCTGAACGCGGCGGATGAGAATAGAAAGCATGGATGTGCACTTGGTGGATGGAACCTATGAGCTGTTCCGCCACTTCTTCGCCGTGCCCTCGTCCTTGGACGCGAACGGCAAAGAAGTGGGCGCGGTGCGCGGCGTTCTGATGTCGGTACTGGGATTGATCGAAGCGGGAGCGACGCATGTCGGCGTGGCCACCGATCATGTCGTAGAATCCTTCCGCAATCATCTTTATCCCGGATACAAAACCAGCGAAGGCGTGCCGGAGCCGTTGCTCGCCCAATTCCCGGTGCTGGAAGAGGCGCTAGAATCCATGGGCGTGAGGGTCTGGCCGATGGTGGAATATGAGGCGGACGACGCGCTGGCTTCAGCGGCCGTGAAAGCGGCCGAAGACGATCGCGTAAGGCAGGTGTTTATCTGCACTCCCGACAAAGATCTGGCGCAGTGCGTGGCGGGTAAGCGAGTGGTGCAGCTAGACCGTATGCGCGGAATCCTGCGCGACGAATCCGCAGTGGTTGTGAAGTGGGGAGTGAGGCCGGAATCCATTCCGGATTATCTGGCCGTAGTCGGCGATAGCGCGGATGGTTTTCCAGGCTTGCCGGGATGGGGCCCGAAGGCCGCTGGGCTGATGTTTTCCGAATATCCGCACTTCGAAGATATCCCGAAGGACTGGCGGAAGTGGCCGTCTGCGATGCGCGGCGCACAACGTCTGGCTGGTGTGCTGTTCGAGCAGTGGAACGACGCAATTTTATATCGGACACTGGCGACGTTGAGGCTGGATGTGCCGGTGTTCGAAACAGTAGACGAGCTTCAATGGAATGGTCCGATGCCGGAATTCGAGCGGTACAGCAAGCTAATTCAAACCCCGGGGCTGAATGCACGTGCGATAGCCGCATTACCGAACCGCGACCGGAAGGGAGCGTAAGATCCCCAATCACTCCACCGAAAACTGCTGCCGCGACTCAAAACTCTGGCCACCGAGATTATCGCGGACCGTTAGCACGATGGTGTACTGGCCCGTTACTTGATCCTTCGGAAAATTGAGATTCAGAACGCCGGGCTGATAGCGCTGCGGATAAAATGGCTTATCCTTTTGCGCGGCGGCGTGAGGCTCGGAATAAGCCACGCTGCCGTCTGCGCGCAAAACGGTGAGCCCATACTCGATGTCGAACTGGTTTCCATCGCCCATTTTGTAACCGGTCATGATGAAACGCGCCCACAAGGAATCACCCGGACGATACGCGGCAACCTGCAACGGTTTGGTATCTTCCTCGTTTCGCAGAAATCGGAAATCGCGCACCACCAAGGTTTCGCTCGGAGCTACCTCGCGGCCATGCACCTGAAAAGTCGCGTGCGCTTCCACGGTCGCTTGGTTGCGTTCGTCGCGGACTTTCACCAGCACCTGATATTCGCCCGAATCCGCTAATGGAGGCATCACGATGGTCTCCCGCAGCTTCGGCTTCCAGTCCTTATCTTCCGGAGCCAGCGTCGCTTCCACTTTGTCGCTGGACGATGGTTGCAGCAGAACGCCGCGCGCATCCTGTGCTTGAATTTGGTACGTCACGAAAATTTCGTTTTTATCCGATTTGCTATAGCCATCCACCAGGCAACTGAAGAAAATGGATTCCCCCGCCAGGAACTGATAGCTGGAGGCCAGCGCCGGACCATCCTCAGTTTGCGCAAAAGCCAGCTTGAGGATCGCGAGCTTTTTCTCAGCCGTCGCAGCATCGGATACCAACGCGGCCGTCACCCACAAAATCGCCGGAAGCCGTTTCATGGAACGTCACTTTCTATTGTAGTGGGGCAAGTTGTTAACCGGTGCCAAGCCGCGGGCTACTAATGTCACTTAGTTTTTGGTCCCGCTCAGCAAAATGTTGAATCCATTGTGGCGCACGCACTCTTGCGTGCCGCGTCGGCACTCCTGCCGACGCCTGGTCCACCCGTTGGCGAGGCACCTTCAAAATGTTTGTGGCATCGAAACTAAATGACATTGGGATGCCAATTTGCCCCACCACCGTTGACATCCCGTGAAGGATTGAAGCACATTGGAACGAGTGCCGATCATCCTTATCCTGTTGCTGCTGGCCCAAGCCACGCATCCCGTCACCGGACGCGAGATTGCCCCAGTGATGGGCGCTTCCGGAGCGGGCTGGCTGGACCGTCCAGAACGCGAAGCGGAGGAGGCGCCGGAGCTGGCGCTGGATTCGCTCGGACTCCGCGCCGGCATGGTGGTGGCCGATGTGGGCGCGGGCACCGGCTATATGTCGCTGCGTATGGCGCGGCGCGTGGGGCCAACCGGCAAAGTATACGCGAATGATCTGCAGCCAGAAATGCTGCAGAAGCTGCGCGCCAATAGCCAGCGCGAAAAGCTTTCGAATGTCGAGACAGTGCAGGGCACGGAAACGGATCCGAAGCTGCCGCCGAACACCATGGATCTGGTGCTGCTCGTCGATGTCTACCATGAATTTTCGCAGCCCCAAGCCATGCTGGATAAAATCCGCGAGTCACTCAAGCCCGACGGGCGGCTGGTTCTGCTGGAATATCGCAAGGAGGACCCGAAGGTCCCGATTCGTCCCGAGCACAAGATGAGTGTCGCGGAGGTGAAGACAGAAGTGGAAGCCGAAGGGTTCAAGCTGGATCAGGTGATCGAAAAGCTGCCGCGCCAGCACATCATCATCTTCCGGAAGGCGGCCAAAGAGGGTAAGGCGGAGAAGGCTGGCTAGTGGACAACAATATTCTCTCCGGCATTCGCGTGGTGGATTGCGGAACCTATATCGCCGGTCCCGCCGCAGCCGTGGTTATGTCGGACTTCGGCGCCGAAGTCATCAAGATTGAGCGGCCGCCTTATGGCGATCCGTACCGGTATCTTTCGCTGGTGCCAGGCATGCCGGTTTCCGCCCTTCCCTATTGTTGGATTCTGGACGGCCGCAACAAGAAAAGCGTCGCGCTGGATCTGAATGATCATGGGGCGCGCGAGGCGCTGCTCGCCATCATCCGCACCGCCGACGTGTTCATTACCAACTATCAGGGTCCGCTGATTCAGAAGTTCCGCGTGGCCTACCAGGATCTGGCGCCGCACAATCCGCGTCTGATCTACGCGCATCTCACCGGCTACGGCGAGACCGGTGACGACGCGAATCAGCCAGGCTACGATATGACGGCTTACTGGGCGCGCTCCGGCCTGATGCAGACCATGTACAACGCCGATGCGGAGCCCGCGCAATCGCCCGCCGGTTTCGGCGATCATCCCACTTCGATGGCTTTGTTCGGCGGCATCATGCTGGGATTGTATCGGCGCGAAATAACGGGGCAGGGCATGAACCTGACAACGTCGCTGATGGCGAACGGCGCGTGGGCCAATGCTTGCAGCATTCAGGCTGCGCTGGTTGGCGCTGAGTTCGTGCCCAAATGGACGCGCTCCACCACGGTAAACCCCATCGTGAATCATTATGTGACGCGCGATGGCCAGCGCTTCATCACGTGTTGCTTAGATCCGAAAAAGGACTGGCCGAATCTCTGCCGTGCGCTGGATCACGCGGAATTGATCGATGATCCGCGCTTCGCTACGCCAGAGCTCCGCCGCGCCCACAGCCCGGAACTAGTGGCGATCATCGATACCACCGTGGCTTCGAAAGAAATGGCCGAGTGGAATGAGATCTTCCGGCGCGACGATGTGATTTGGGGCCCGGTGCCCGGCACCCAGCAAGCGGCTCGCGATCCACAGATGGAAGCGAACGGGGTCTTCGTGGAGATCGAACCCGGTTTGCGAACGGTATCGAATCCGTTAACGATAGCAGGCGTGGAAAAGGTCAAGCCCAGGATGGCGCCGAAAGTGGGCGAGCACACCGCCGAGGTTCTGCGAAGCGTCGGCCTAACTGAGGAAGCCATCCAGCGGCTGAAACCCTAATTCGCCCCCGTTACGTGCACCTTCGACGGCCCCACCAGCATCACATGCGGAACTTCCGTCTTCAGCTTCAGCCGTGCCTGCCCCGCCTTACCTTGCGCAATAAAAGTAAGCAAATGTCGATTACTGAAATGCTGATTGAGCTCCTTAAAATAAGGATCAAACGACACCGGGTTCGAAGCGCCCTGCCAAAAGAATTCGCCGCCCGTATCTTCGGCAAGCTGTGCCAGGAAATTCTGGCCCCAGTTGATCTGCCAATAGCTATGGCCAAAGTGGCCGGCGCCGCCGAAATAAATGGAATCCACAACCACTCCGGCGCGCTGCGCCATTGCGACGGCGCGATCGAGATATGGATTTATGGGACCGGGGCCATTGTCAGGATCGATGCCGCTTGAAACCATCACAACCTCGCGCGCCTGTTGGCCGGCCGGCCATTTCTGAATCAGGTCGATCAGCGCCAGGTAAGGACTGGCGGAAGCGCCGGGCTGGCCGAGAGGCAGACGAATCGCCTTGGCTGCAAGCGCGTGATCCGCTGTGGGTTTCTGTAAAGCCTCCACGGTTCCGTTTCGCATGTAGCCAATGCCGACCCGCGTGCTGGCAGGCTGTTCCAGAACGAATTTGTGGAGCTCATCGAATTCGGTGCCGAGCGACGAATCGGTGCCATCGTCAATGAGCAGCCAGAGTTCCAGGCCTACGCCGTCACTCTGAATCGGCGTCCAATCGGTCACCCGCATGCGCTGGTTATCCAGGTAGACCATAATGTCATCCTTGGTGAGATTGGGAGGCGTAGCGTCCTTCGGCGCCTCAACTGTTACAACAACGCGGACCGGCTGGTCCTGTGCACGCGCCAGACCAATGAAAAAGCAGATTGCCAGAAAAGCAGGCAGAATTCGTGTAGTGAGCATCTCAAGTGCCCTCCTTAGATTGGACGTACGCGGGGCCCCCAGCGATTCGCCTATCGGCAGCTTCCTGGGACCCCTCACAGTTGCGGGAACTGCATGCCACGCACTACGCCGTCGGCTTGCAATCCCGGGGTAGCTGCGTAGTCCACCGCGACGTTCGTCGGCTGTTGCACGCCGCAGGTGAATTCCGAGGGCGCGTTTCGCATCTGGACGTGGCCGGGGTCGGGGATGGCGAGCGTCACGCGGCCTTCCGGGGTTTCGACAACGAATCGGGTTACAGGTCCGTTGCACTCGATCTCGCGCAGAGCGCCTTCCACGTGACGGATCTTATCGTCGGGCTGGATAAATGGATTGAAATTCGCCGTGGCGTGGGGGATGCGCGCCGTCGCAAGTTGGGCGCGCCCATTCTGGTCGGTAGTGAACTGGACGGCGAAATCGGTGTCGGCGAGGAATGCAAGCTGCTCGGCGTGGGCGCGCTCGGCGGCGGTGGTGGCGTGTTCCTTGGCGTGCTTGGAGGCGGCGCGGGCTTCGTCCCTGCGGTCCAATTGGATCAGCGCGTCGGCTAGCGCGGCCCAATAATTGTAGGCGCGCTTGGAAGCAACCACGCGCATGGCGCGAAGGTTGGCCACAGCGGCTGCATAATCGCCGGCGTTTTTTTCTATCAGAGCTAAATGGAAGCGGGCGTCGTCAAAGGCTGATTTAAGAGCTACGGCGCGTTCCAAGGCTGGACGGAGCTCGGCTTCCGGCAGGCCGGCGAGCTCGCCGAGCGCGGCGAATTGATAGCAAAGCGTTGCGTCGGGAATGCCGAGCGCGATGGCTAGTTTCCATTGCTCGCGGGCGCCATCGTTATCGCCCTTGCGGAGAGCGATGTTGCCCAGTGCAGCGTGGACGCCGGGGTCTTGAGGCGCTTCCAGCACGAGGTCGCCATAGATTGCTCCGGCGCGCTCGAGGTCGCCCGCGGCGAGCAGCATATCCGCAATGAGAAAGCGAGCCTCGAAGGGCGCCACATCGACGGACGATTCGACGTCTCGGATCTGAGCTGGTTGAATTCCGAAAAGCGGAACCGGCTGGTGTTTGATTGCGGTCCAGGCTTGAAGATCGTTGGCGATGACGCTCAGAGATTTTCCATAGATGCTTGAAAGCGCTTCGGCCCCGGGCGTCCCGGAGGAAAGAGCGGCGATCAGCTCCGGAAACTTTGGACCATATTGCGGAGACAGAACCAGCATGTCCACTAGCGCCCAACTTTGGGAATAGAAGACGCCGGCTTTCTCGCGATCGTCGCGGATGGGCGAATTCGCGGGCAAAGTGGTGAGGTCGGCTAATGGCATCCACGGGTGGTGTTGCAGGACATCCGCGCGGGTTAATGCGAACGGTAGAAAAAAAATCGGCTAACCCTTCGCCGAACCAGGGCGGAAACTGCAGACCGGCGGAGTGCAGAATGGAGTGGGCGTATTCATGGGCCGCGGTGGGGAACTGGCCGGCGTCAATGGCCGCCATCACGATATAATCGCGATTTTCGGTCCCGATAAAATGTCCGTCGGACGCGAGATTTGGCCGGTAGGGTTGATATTCAGTGGCGGAACGAAAGGCGATGACTCGAACCGGCCGCAAGCTTTCGGGGGCCAGGCCGCTTTTCTGAAGATAGAACGCGCGAAGTTGTTCGAACCAGACTAGAGCCGGGCGAGCCGCGGCGTCGGCGCCTTGCGAATACAGCTCGAAATGTTCGCTGCGGGTCAGACGCCAGCTAGGCGTGGGCTGCGCGTGAGTGCAGGTAGACAAAATAAGTACTGCCCCGACGCGACGAAATCCCACGGACGTCCTCTAGCAACACGATATCACTAACGAGAAACCAGAAACGAGAAACGGCGGTTATTGCGCCATTTCCTGGCACATGCCGGGGATGCTGCGCTCGAACAGCGGGCTGGGCTTCATGCCTAATTCTTCGAGATTCATGCGCTTCAGCGCATCCGTAGCGCCGCCCACGCAGGCT
>JBEKJJ010000077.1:0-27843 GCA_050011295.1 Bryobacteraceae bacterium | reverse complement strand
AGCGCGCGAACGTAGTCTTCATCCATCTGGTGCGCCTCTTCATCACCCTTTTCGCGCAGGGAGAGCTGCATGTCAAAACGGCGGCGCTGTTCGGTTGGGTCGTTCAGTTCGGTGAAGGCGTTCGCGATTTCCATGCCTGCCACATAGATCTCGAAGCGCTCGACAAAATCAGGATCATCCGGCTTGTTTTTGGATAGGGGCGAAACTTCGATCGGGTAATCGAAAACAATGGTCGGTTGAATGAGCGTGGATTCAATGTAGCGTTCGAATGCATCCACCAGCGCCTGGCCCTTCAGACTCGGGTCGCTCACCGCCTCGCGCATGCTGACGCGGCGCAAATTGCCGAAATCGATCTTCTCGCCCTGATATTCCACAACTGCGGAGCCAGTAGCATCGATAGCCGCCTGCCGCAGCAGCTCTTCGGAAAGATCCATCATGCCGAGGTAGTCGGTGTAGGCCTGATAGAACTCGAGCATCGTGAATTCGGGATTGTGCCGCGTTGAGATTCCCTCATTACGAAAGTTGCGGTTGATCTCGTAGACGCGCTCCAAGCCGCCCACCACCAGGCGCTTCAGGTACAGCTCGGGCGCGATCCGCATGTAGAGATCGATGTCGAGGGTGTTGTGATGCGTCCGGAACGGCCGCGCCGCCGCGCCGCCATAAACCGGCTGCAACATCGGCGTTTCCACTTCGAGGTACCCGTGCGCCTCCAATTGGCGCCGCATGGAAGCCACGATTTTCGCGCGCGTAACGAATACATTCCGGACTTCGGGGTTCGCGATCAGATCCAGATAGCGCTGGCGATAGCGAATCTCGACGTCTTCCAGGCCATGCCATTTTTCCGGCATCGAAAACAGCGTCTTCGCGAGAAAATATAAACGCTCGGCGTGTACGCTGAGCTCGCCGGTTCTAGTGCGGAAAAGATAGCCCTCGACGCCGATGATGTCGCCCAGATCCAGCTTCTCGTAAAGAGCGAAATCCTTCTCACCGACGGCGTCCTTGCGAATATAAATCTGCAGCCGCTCGCCATTCTGCAAAAGATGCGCGAACCCGGCCTTGCCCATGCGTCGAATCGTGGAAATGCGGCCCGCCACCTTCACGGACACGCGTTGCTCCAGCTCGGCCGCGGTCTTGGCGCTGTACTCCGCCAAAATCTGCGGAATGGTGTGCGTGAAATCGAAGCGGTGGCCGTACGGCTGAAAGCCCAGCGCCTCAATCTCCGCGATGCGGCTGATGCGCTGTTGGTACAACTCGTCTTCAAGGGACAAGGTTCGGCTCCTGGGACATCGTAATTTCAGGGTACAACGGGAGCACCGCCTATACTAACGCCGGACGATGACCTCTCTCAGATGATCCCGCGTCAGGAAGAACTTGACCGAATTGTATTTCTGAAACAATTTCTCAAGGCTGCGATTGTTGAAATACTGGGCGGGTTTGCGCTCCCCGCGCGGAGTCAACGAAAGCGTCTTCGATTCCACGATGCGGTAGTTGTAAAGAGGCACCAAGTTGGCCTTCTCTTCGGCATGGAAGAAAGCCAAAAGCGCGGATTGCGGACGCAGCACGTGGAACAGCCGGTCGACGGTCTCCTGCAACAAAGGTGGCGCCAGGAATTGCAGAGTATCCCAGACCAGCGCGCCATCGAAACTGCGCTCGGAGAAATCCAGGCTCTCGCGCAGGAAATAATCCGCGCGGCGAGGATCGGCCTGGTTAGCTACAAAATCCCCTTCGCCACCGAACGCTTCATCCAAAGTGTGCAGGATATCGTTCGAGAAGATACGATGCCCCAGCGTGGTGATGAAGCTGACATTGGCTTGGCTTGCGCCCGCAAAATCGAGGATTGATAAGTTGCTCTGATCCTGAATGGAACTGAAAAATTGATCCAGGCCATTGCTCGCGCGGGTGTGCGCCTGCGTGGAGGAGGCTACGCTCCGTTCCGGCGAATATAGGGAGGGCGAACTGGTTTGTGTTCCCCGCCGGTCTCTTAGCAAAGAATCACCTTTTCCGACCGCGCCAGGCTGGTCAGCGTTTCATTTCGCCGGATAACGCCGACGAGGGAGCCGATGCGGCTGCTGCGTTCGCCGTGGGAGCGGGCGTGGCAGCCACCGGTTTCGGCGTTGGCACAGCGGCGGGTTTGCTGATCTCGGGCCGAGCGATATCGATGCTGCCCTTGAAATACGCGCCGTCTTCAATTACGATCCGCGCGGTTTTGATATCGCCTACCAGTTTGGCATCCTTGCGGATGTCAATTTTGTCGGATGCTTCCACGTTTCCGTGAATGGTTCCCAGAACAACGATTTCGCGCGCTTTTACTCCGGCTTGCAGCTTGCCGTGGGGACCCACCGTCAGTCGGTGTTCCTGAAGTTCCACGGATCCGTCAATCTCGCCGTCGATGGTCAAATCCTCGCGGCTGAAAATCTGGCCCTTGATCATCACCGACTTCCCAATTACGGCCGGCCCTCTCATTTCGGGAGAATAATGGCTGCTGGCTGGGGCGGTGGACATGGGTGTGTTCTCCTTGGACTGGCTGGCCGAAGCCGCGGGCGTGCTGGACGACTTGGGCGGGTACTCTTCTTCTTTCCTCTTATTCCACATGATGATTCCCTTTCATAAGGATGAGACTATGTTACTACTGTTCTGCCAGGTTTTGCGCGGCTTGGGGCGGGACCCCTGCCCCGGGCCTCAGGCGCCAGCAAATGCTAGGGTATCTGGATGCGGGCCGGGACCTCACTCGAAGCCATTTATAGCCAACGAACGTCGGGACACTGGCTCCATCGCCTTCGTCGCCTCCTAGAGCCACCGGTTCCGTTCGTCATGAATCCGGACGAGCCTAAGGATTTTCCGCTGGGCCGCTGGAATCTCTGTATCGGCGGGGCCGGCCGGGTGATGGATGGCTATGTCAACCTCGATCTGTTTGCGATGCCGGGAGTGGATGTGGCCGCGGACGCCGCCCAGCTTCCATTCCGGCCGGGAATTTTTCAGCGCGTGGAATGCGACGCGGTTTTGGAACACGTTCGCGATCCCGCACAAGTGATGTGCGAAATCCGCCGAGTGCTGGCGCCGGGCGGCTACGTGCATCTGGTGACTCCCTTCTGTCATCCATTTCACGAGTATCCAAAAGACTTTCGAAGATTCACACTGGATGGCCTTAAGCAGCTCGCCGGCGGAATGGAGATTGTAGCCGAGGGTTGGCGCACCGGCCCCACCGCTACCCTACTTATGATCGTGATCGAATACGGGAAACTGTTGTTTCCCTTTCGGGCCTGGCGAGCGGTGGCGCATTTGATCCTGGGATGGCTGCTGTTTCCGCTGCGCTACCTGGATCTGCTGTTGTTTCGATCCGCCAATGCCAGGCGGATCGGTAACCATTGTTATGTTTGGCTGCGGAAGCCGGGGGACGAGGGGCTGGTGGCTGGGGATTGCGAAGCCTTCTTTACCAGGTAGCGGTAGCTTTCCCATTCCGGGCCGGCCGATTCGTCGGCTGCGATATCCAGGACTTCACCGCCGTATTCCCCCAACAATTGGACCACTTCTTGTTTCCGGATTCCACGCATCACCACGCGGGGCGTGATGGGATGCAGCAGGGGAAGGAACAACTCATGCGCCAGGGAACGGACGCGGGCGAAACTCCCGGTGCGGCGGCCGGGAAGTTGAAACAGCAGCAGGCCGTCCGGGCTAAGCACTCTGAGAAACTCCGCGATATATTGTTTCGCGAAGCGCGCCGGCATGTGCTGCAGCGTGATGCTGGAATAGATAAAGTTGAATTGGCCTCCGGCAAAGAGGCGCAGATCGCCGGTTTCGTTTACTATGTACTCCGAGCGCCCAGCGGAATGTTGCCCGGCGGAATTTTGATAGCTGCAGGCGTGCTGGATCATGGCCGGCGAGATATCCACTCCGCACACACGGTCGAAGTGCGCAGCCAGCGCCTCGGTAAGCCGTCCGACACCGCATCCGAAGTCGAGCGCTGTCTTTTTCTGAAGCAGGGGCCGAAAAGATTCGGCATAGCGGAGCATTGCTTCGATTTCGAAGACACCACTCTGGAAGAATTTCTCGACGTCCCAAGGGACATTCTTCTTTTCTTCGGACCGCGCCAGAATAGCGCGCAAAGGGTCCTGAGTGGCAAGCGAATCCCAATGCTTCTGCAACGAACGAAGGTTCAACCTCAATTATCAACCAACCGGCGAACCGAATAACCGAAGAACTAAAGAACCGAAGAACCGCGCGGTCGGGCCGCGCGATGCGGCCGGGCCGCGCGATGAGATAATGAACTGAGATGTCCAAATCACGGGAGTTGGAACAGCGCCTCGAGCGCACCGACCAACAGCTGCGGTTGTTGCAAAAAATCAGCCGCTGCATGGTGCGGGACATGAAACTGCAGGATGCTCTGGATGTTGTAGTGGGGCTGGTGGTGGAGTTCATGGAATGCGACTCCTGCCTGCTCTATTTGCTGGATGACAAAGAACTGGTCTTGCGCGCATCCAACCGGCCGCATCCTGAGGCGGTGGGCCGCGTCAAGCTGGCGCTTTCCGAAGGATTGACAGGTTGGGTAGCTCGCGAGAAGCGCTTGCTCGCCATCTCGCGGGAGGCTTACCATGATACGCGCTTCAAATTCTTCAGCGACCTTCCCGAAGATACGTACGAAGCTTTTCTTTCGGCGCCGATCATCTCGCGCCGCGGCGTGGAAGGCGTAATCAATGTGCAGCACCGCGATCCACATCCTCATTCGGGAATGGAAATGGAGCTTCTCACCACCGTAGGAGAACAGATCGGGTGTTTACTGATTCTCTCGAGAGCGGAACCGAAGGCGGCAGATGGCGATCTGGTGCTGTCATCGGGCTCGGACCGTGCCAAAGGAAACTAACCGGGCAAGACAGAGTCTTGTCCTACTGCTGGCGCTTCCAGGGCTCCTCGCGGCCGCCGAACGCTGGAAAATTCAATACTTCTATGACAAGGCGGATTCCGGGCTCACCATCCAGGACCTCAAGTGTCCTTCAACCAGCCATTGTGTCGGGATCGGATCCATTGAAGACCGCAAGGGGCGTGCCAAGGGTACGCTGATCTCCACGAGCGACGGCGGCCAGCATTGGAGTCTCGCGGATATCAGTGACGAACCCATCTCGCTGTTCTTTCTGAACGACTCCCTGGGTTGGATGGCCACGACTCGTGGAGTGTTGGCCACCAATGACGGCGGACAAACTTGGAAAAAGGTGGAAGGTCTAAAGAAAGGCATTTTGGAAGTTTATTTCGTGAGTCCATTGCATGGATACGCGATCGGCTTCCCGAAAGCCGTTTTCGAAACCGCCAATGGCGGCAAGAAATGGACTAAATTGGCGGCTGCTGATAAACCCCAGACCGGTCTCGAGGAAGTGGTATACGAATGCATCTCGTTTCACGGTCAAAATGGCATCATTGCCGGCAATGCCACGCCGCTGGGAGCGGATGAGAATCCCGCGTGGCTAAATCCGAAGGATGTGCGGCTGCATCGGGAGCGGAAATCCACTCTGGTGACTCTCCAGACCAAGGATGGCGGCGCATCCTGGGAACCCTTCACCGCTTCAGCATATGGCGAGATCAGCCAACTGATGATAGCGAAGGACGGGCTTGTCACAGCGCTTTTCGAATATCACAATTACTATGCGCTGCCTTCCAGAGTTTACAAGGGAAAGTTCGGAACCGGCATGGACGTTATTTTTTCAGAACGCGATCGCGCGGTGACCGACGTTGCATTACTTGCCGACGGCGGGGCTCTGATAGCAGCCGTGGAACCGCCGGGTTCCTCCAATCAGGTGCCGATACCAGGAAAGCTAAAGATGCTCCGCAGCGGGAACTTGAAGGTGTGGGAAGAGATGGATGTGGACTATAAGGCGGTGGCGCAGCGCGCGATTCTAGCCGCGCCGGATGCGGATCATGCGTGGGTGGCCACGGATACGGGTATGATTTTGACGCTGGATAAATCGGGAAAATAGAGCCGTTTCTGGTTTCTCGTTTCTGGTTTCTGGTTCATCCTGAAACAACCTTGACCGCTGCTGTTTTATCCACATTTTGTGCACAGCTTGAAACTCGTAAGTCGCTGAATCTGCACAAAATAAAAGCTTTGGAAAACAGATTGTAACCGGCATTTCATCGTTGACTCACGAAGCGTTTCAGGGCAACATAGACATGGTTCCAAGAGGTTCAGAGAGCAGTAAGCCTGGTAGACGGTAGCGAACCTGAAACGATGATCCGTAAGCGGATAGTTGACAAAATTGATTAACGCTTGCGGGGAGCGAAGGGAAAACGGGCCGGAGACAAAGGCAAGTTTCTCAGATCCAGCCGCTGACTGAGCGCTACGATCCGGAAGGATGAAAGTCCTGAAGGGGAGCGGAAGTTGGACGGAAGTTTGAGAGCTTTGGGCTTGGAAGACGGCAACGGGCTTTGGGCGATGAGCATACCCCGGGCTGTGTAAAAAACGCAACCGAGGATGGGAGTTTAAGGCCGAACGGGCTGGAAGAAAAGTTCAGAGTTGCGTCGAAGAGATAGGGCAGGAGCGTTGACCTCGCTACGGTGGCTCTCGAAAGGGAGCAGTCGGTGCGGGCGAGCTAAAGTCTGTTTCGAGACGCGGACTTCTAGCAGGTAGAAAAGGCAGACGGGTTGTGGAGCACTGATCCGAGGCCGTGCAAAAGCGGCAGCGGGGAGCGAAGGGACAGCGTCTCAACTACACTGCATGCTAAGTTCTGACTGTGCATGCCAGTCGGAGAACGGGCTGCTTGATGGGTCACTTGGAACCATTTTTCTTGGTCAAGGGGGGCAGTAACTGTGCCCTGGCCACCGCTCCCTCCCGGGTAGCGAAGGTGCCAGTGACTGCCCACGTCTAATCCCACCTTCACGTCTGATCCCACTTTAAGGTTGTCTTACTGGTCCCCTTGCTAACGCGCGGGGCTATAATTTCACGATTCGAACGTGGCCCCGCGCGGATTAGCAGCCCCGCGCGTGAGCAAGGGGACAAATGGATCTTTACACCGTGATCTTGTCGAGAGTCGCGGCGGCATTGCGCTTCACATAGGCATCCCGGTATTCCGCGAACGCTTTGGCCAGCTGATCCACGACATCCAGACCGTTGCTTCTCACGGTCAATCCCTCTATGTAGGAAACGGGCATGAGGTCACGCGTGGTAGAGGTGATGAAGACTTGGTCCGCGCGTTCCAGATCTTGCGGGAGCAAGGTCTTCTCCATTACGGAAATGCCCGCAACGCGGATCTCGTCCAGCAACAGCTCGCGCGAGACTCCTGGTAGGCATCCAGATGCTAGCGGTGGCGTGGCCACTTCCCTCCCCGTGGCGGCGAAAATATTTGCGGAGGTACATTCGCTCACCTCGCCGCGTTCGTTGAGCAGCACTACTTCGTCGAATCCACGCTGGTGGGCCTCTTCATACCAGGTCAGATTTTGCGCCCAGGATAAGATCTTCGCTCCGGCGAATTCGTTCGCAGCATGGCGGCCGTTCGCCTTGATCGCGAGGCGCGCGCTTTCGCCCCACGGATTGATGTCGCTGGTGAATGCAATTACGTCGAAGTCGCGCGTTTGGTCCGGCCCCTCGAACAGCCCGCCGTGATTACGCACCACGTCCACGCGTAGAGTTGCGTTGCGGGCCCGGTTGGCTTCCACCAGCCGAAGCAGGTGAGATTTTAGCTGGTCCGCATCGGTGGGAAAAGGAACGTGCATGCGAAGCGCGTCCTGATGCATGCGCTGCCAATGCCGCTCGAAAGCGAAGAGCACTCCTTCCGCAACGCGGATGGTGCTGAACACGCCCCAACCGGCTAGTAGACCGACCTGTCCGGCGGAGAGCGTTTTCTGGTGGGCGTCCACGATGTCGCCGTTGTGCAGGACGAAGCGATGCATGTTTTGATATTAGCCGATGCGGACGCGTAACCGAGCCGCGATGGGAACGGAGCGTGCAGAGCGCGCGCACGCTGTTCACTCGTGGTAGCGCTTCCTTCCGGTCACCGCTCGGAATCGGAGCTCCAAATCCTGTAAAATAGTCTTTCACTCCACAAGCGCGCTTCATTCATTCACGATGAAGTGAGCGCTTAGGAACAGAGGCGAGATATGGCAGTTACACAAGCGGGACTCGAGGGAATTGTTGCCGCAGAGTCCGAAATTTGTTTCATCGACGGAGATCGCGGAATCCTTAGCTACCGTGGCTTCAATATACACACGCTGGCGGATAACGCCACCTTCGAGGAGGTCATTTACCTGCTTTGGCACGGCAGCTTGCCCAAGCAGTCCGAGCTGGATGCATTGAAAGCCGACTTGGTTCGTTACCGGCCTATCCCTGCGGAAGTGGTCAGCTTCCTGGGCACAGTAACCAAGATGCCTCCCATGGACGTGCTGCGCACCGCTGTCTCCATGTTGGGTTTGTACGATCCACTGGCACGCGATAATTCCATCCAAGCGAGCGAAGAGAAGGCTGCGCGGTTGATGGCGCAGACCGCGACCATCGTCACCACCTTTGACCGGCTGCGGAATGGCAAGCCAGTGGTGGAAGGCGATCCCACACTGGGATTCGCCGCCAATTTCCTCTACACTCTCACCGGCAATAAACCCGACGAGGTGATGGAGCACGTTTTCGACATCGCCTTGATCCTGCATGCCGATCACGAATTGAATGCTTCCACCTTCGCCGCCCGCGTAACCGCCGCCACTTTATCCGATATTCACTCAGCGGTGACGTCTGCCATTGGAGCCTTGAAGGGCCCCCTGCACGGTGGTGCGAACGAAGACGTGATCCGCATGCTATTGGCGGCTGGAGAAAAGGCGCTCGACCATGTGAAGGGAATGCTGGTGGACAAGAAGAAGGTGCCAGGCTTCGGGCACCGCGTTTACCATACCGAAGATCCGCGCGCCACACATCTGCGGGCAATGTCGGAAGAACTCGGCCGGAGAACAGGCCATTTGGGTCTATATCTGACCTCCAAGAACATCGAAGAGACCATCAAGGAGCAGAAGGGCTTAAACGCAAACGTGGACTTCTACTCCGCATCCACGTACTACTCGCTCGGGATTCCGATCGATTTGTTCACGCCCATCTTCGCGGTCAGCCGCATGTCCGGATGGACGGCGCACATCCTGGAACAGTACCGCAACAACCGGTTGATCCGGCCGCGCGCCGACTACACGGGCAAGCCGGTGGGACAGGCTTGGGTGCCGATCTCGGAGCGGTAAAACCCCGTTTCTCGTTTCTCGTTTCTCGTTAGGTCCTTTCGGGCAAACCAGAAACCAGAAACCAGAAACCAGAAACGTTTATGCATGATTTGTCCCATTTTCGAGCTAATCTCGATTCCATAGCCGAGCGTCTGGCTACGCGCGGATTTCAGCTTGACGTAGCTCAGTTCCGAGCGCTCGATACCGAGCGGCGTGCCGCTATTACCGAGTCCGAGCAGCTAAAGGCGCAGAAGAATGCTGAGAGTGCCGAAATCGCCAAGCTCCGTAAGCAGGGGCTGGATGCCGAAGATCGCCAGCAGAAGGTGCGATCCATGAGCGAACGCATCTCGGCTTTGGACTACAAGGTGAAAGAGCTGGATGAAGCGTTTCGGACCATGCTGGCGGGTATCCCGAATATTCCGCATGAATCCGTGCCGGTGGGTAAGACCGAGGAAGATAACGTCGAAGTGCGGCGCTGGGGCCAGCCGCGCCAGTTCGATTTCGAACCAAAAGCCCATTGGGATCTGGGTCCCGAGTTGCGCATCCTGGATTTGGAACGGGCCGCCAAGATCACTGGCGCGCGATTCGCGGTGTATTGGGGCGCGGGCGCTAAATTGGAACGTGCTCTGATGAACTTCATGTTGGACGTCCACACGCGCGAACACGGCTACACAGAGGTGTTCCCGCCCTGCATGATCAACTCAGCCAGCCTGTACGGAACCGGTCAACTTCCCAAATTCAAGGCTGACCTCTTCAAGGTTGAGGATCATGACCTGTGGCTGTCCCCAACCGCTGAAGTGCCCGTCACGAATCTGTTTCGCGACGAGACCCTGGACGCCAGTTGGCTGCCCATTTCCTTGTGTGCCTACACGCCCTGTTTCCGCAGTGAGGCTGGGTCATATGGTCGCGATGTCCGCGGCATCATTCGGGTCCACCAGTTCCACAAAGTGGAGATGGTCAAGTTTGCGCTGCCGGAACAAAGCTATGCCGAGCTCGAAAAGATGACGGCCAACGCCGAAGATATCTTGAAGCGGCTGGGACTGCCTTTTCGGACCGTCGTGCTCTCTACCGGTGACACTGGCGCTTCGGCCGCCAAGACCTACGATGTCGAAGTCTGGCTCCCCGGCCAGAACGCATACAAAGAGATCTCCTCGTGCTCAAACTGCGAGGCTTATCAGGCGCGACGCGCCTCCATTCGAGTGAAACCCGGCAAGGGTAAGGCCGAATATGTCCATACCCTGAATGGTAGCGGCCTGCCGATTGGACGTACCTGGGTAGCGATCGTGGAAAACTACCAACAGGCCGATGGCACTATTCTGGTCCCGGAAGCCCTTCGGCCATATCTCGGTGCGGATCTCATTAAACCCGAGTCACAACCGTTCCACTGAAATTTAGCGCCCGCAAAGCTCTCCAAACGAAAAACTTCCATCGCTTCGCCGCTCCGGCGGCGGCTGTCGCTGGGAACTCGTAGGCTAACCTGAAGCCGAATTCGGTCCTGAAGTTGTTTATTTGGAGGCAGCATGTTCAGTTTCAGACGGTGGCTATTCTGCGTAGCCCTGGCGATGGGTTCGCGAATGGCGGCCCAGCCCGCCCTCACCACAATTCAAGACATCCTGTACACGGCGGACGGAAATCGTTTCAACGGCCTTGTGACCATCACGTGGCAGAGCTTTGAGGCGGGCGACGGGTCGAACATCGCGGCGCAGGTGTCTCAGCTCTCCATCAGTAACGGCAACCTGTACGTGCAACTGGTTCCGACTACTACCGCCACCACGCCGGCCACCTATGCGGTGCAATACAACAGCAGCGGCCATACGCAGTTCAACGAAGTCTGGGTGGTGTTTCCAAGCGCCACGCCGTTGCGGGTCAGAAACGTACGGCTAAGCCCCGGCGCCGTGAGCACCGTGGGTCTGGCGGCGCAAACAACGCCGAGCGTCCAAATCAGCGACGTAGCGGGACTGCAAGCAGCGCTGAATCTCCGGCCCGTCGAGGGTACGGGATTCACCGTTTCACGAACAGCGGTGATCAACATTTCTGGGGGAGTGGATGGCGCCGCTGGAAACCTGACGGACTGCATGCATGTGGATGGAACCTCCGGCGCTTGTGGAACCGGCGGAGGAGGCAGCACCGTCTTTGTGGATGCTGAGACTCCCGGCGGCACCCTGGATGGCGTCAACACGGCCTTTACCCTTGCAAACATACCGAATCCGTCCACCAGCCTGGCGCTTTATCGAAACGGGTTGCGACAGAGCCTGACCGTTGACTACACGTTTGCGAGCAACACCGTCACTTTCCAGGCCGGCTCCGTGCCACGCCCTACTGACATTCTGCTTGCGGATTACCGGCTGAATGTCCTGCCCGGAGTTGGTTTTATCGACGCCGAAACACCCGCGGGCACCATTAACGGCGTCAACGGTTCCTTCACGCTAGCGCAGGCGCCAAGTCCCGCCTCGAGCTTGGATTTATATCGCAACGGCATCCGGCTGGAATCTGGTGTAGATTACACGCTGAGCGGCAACGCAATCGCGTTCGGATCAGTGGTCCCGCAAATCGGGGATCTGCTGCTCTGCTCTTACAGGATCGCGCAGTAAAGCGGGGAGTACTAATTGGCTAAGAGTGTTTGCCCCTCGACCTACGGTTATTTCTCGGTTGCCATACCCGTGCAACGGCTTCAATATTGAATGTAGGAAGGCTACGAACATGCGTTCTTTATTGAGCAAATTATGGCGGGAGGAAGATGGCCAGGACATGATCGAATACGCGCTGATGGCCGCAACGCTGGCAGTGGTGGTAGCAGGAATTTTCCCTCAAAGCCTGATGCCTTCCGTAAGCACGATTTTTTCAAAGATCAGCAGCAGTATCGCCATCAGCTAGGAGCTTCGAGACCTACTCCAGATACTTCTGCAAATCCGGATGCAGCTGCGCCTGAATCCCAGGATCATTCAGGTTCCCGCGATCGATCAGCCTCGGCGCCAGGTCCGTGATTCGCGTCACTGGCTGGCCTTGCAAATGTCTCACGGCCGTCTGCACAGCTCGATATCCCATTTGAAACGGGTCCTGAATCACCAGCGAATCCACTAGCCCGGTCTGCAGATCGTCCAGCAGCGTCGGGCTCCAGTCGAATCCCACCAATTTCACTTTCCCCGGCCGGTTGCGTAAAGCTTGAGCGGCGCCGATAGTCGTAGACTCATTCGATGCAAAGATTCCATTCAGATCCGGGTGCGCGGTCAGCATGTTCTCGGTAACCAGCAGGGATTGTGAAACCAGTGCCATGCCATAGCGTTTGTCCAGAATCTGAATGGCGGGGAACTTCTGGTGGATGACATCTTCAAATCCCTTCTCGCGGGCTTCCGTCGAACCGGCGCCTGGCTTGACAGCCACTATCACGACCGAGCCTTTGCCATCCAGAACCTTCCCCATCCGTTCGGCGGCGATCTGACCGGCAAGGTAATTGTCGGTAGCCACCTGCGCGATGAAGCGGTCGGTATCAATGCCCGAATCGAAGATGACAACTGGAACCTTGCGATCCGCGGCGCGATTGACCACGCTCACCAGCGCCTCGCGGTCGATCGGCGCCAGCGCGATGGCATCCACCCGGCGGCTCAGCATGGCGTCGACCTTCTGAAGCTGCACTCCGTAGTCGGTTTCGGTCGCAGGCCCGTCCCAGACTACATCGACGTTATTTTCGCGCGCGGCCTTCACCGCGCCGGCATGCACGGACTGCCAGAAAAGATCGGAGTTCCCCTTCGGGATGACAGCGATAACTTTTCTATGGTCCCGGTTACAGCCGGCGCCGAGAAGCGCAAGCAGACCTACGGCGACGAGGCGCGTTCTCACTCCTGGGATCCTATTTCTTCACGTATCCCTGGACGAAAATCGCTTTGTATCCGTTGACAGATGCTTCTGTGCCCGAGACTTCGATGATCTTCGCGAAGTTGTCGATGGCTGCTTGGCGGAACGTCGTCTGTCCATCGCGCCGTGGATCGTGTTCTTCCTCCATCAGCATGAAGACCTCGCCGCTCTTGGTGAGGAGTCCGATGGGCTGGCTGTTCTGAAGGCACTTGGTACCGCAAGCTTTGTGTTTTTCGCCATGCTTGCCGAGCTGGAGGTAGCAAGACAGATCGATAATCTCGCCCACTTCGGTGACAATTTTACCCGGCTGCGGTTTCTTGTCCACTCCCGCAGCTATCGTGGTAGCAGTCCAAGCCTCGGCCGGTTTTTCTCCCAGCGTTCCGGCGGGTTTGTCATAAGAGCCTGCGTCGGCAGCCACCGTCATTTCTGGATGCAGGATCGCGGCGTTGAGGCCGGATGCAATCGTAAGCGCAGCCACCGCGCACAAAATCATCTTCGTCAACTTCAACATATTTCCTCCCTTTTGTTCTTAAAGTCTATCAGCCGCGCACACTGGCCGCGGGAATTTTCCGCAGCAAATCTTCCATCTCGGCGCGGCTCTCGCTTCCGATAGTGAAACAATCCACGCAATCCAGCGATAAAGCGAATTGCAAGCTCTCATCCACGCGGTTGCGCAACGCTCCGGCCCCGAGAATTTTCATCCCGATGACGCCTTTGCCGGCGGCTTTCATTTGCTTCAGAACCGAAATTACCGTAGTAGGATCGGCATCCATTTGCGCCTGCGCCGGATTGATGCGCGCCAGGTCCACTTCCACCCACGGATGCCGCGCGGCCGCCTTTAGAGCGCCGAGCGTATGGCAGGAAGTGCCATGTGTGCGTACAATTCCTTTTTCCTGCGCCTCGGAAATCACGGCTATGGCGCCCTTCTTGCGATCTGGCCAGTCGTCATCCATCATGCAGTGCAGCAGCAGAATGTCGATGTAGTCGGTACCCAGCTCTCGGCGGAAGCGGTCCAGGTCGGCGCGCATTTCCTTTTCAGTAGAGGCGTGCGTTTTACTTAAGATAGTGACCCGCTCGCGCTTCACCCGCTTCAAGGCTTCCTTCACGTGCGGGTGCGTGCCGTATTGATCGGCCGAATCCCAAAACGTGACGCCCTGATCATAGGCGGCGTCGAAGAGGTTCGCAAGGCCGGCCATCCCAAGTTTGCGGGTTTGGTTGGAACTTCCACCCACGCCGTCGGTGCCGGTGCCCATGGCCAGACGGCTCAACTCTACTCCCCGTGGCCCCAGCTTCACACGGTCGGTAGCGTACTTCTTGGTTCCATTTGCGAAGAGGTGATGGGGAAACGAGTGCAGCGCGATGGTGCCGGCGGCTGCATTACGAAGGAAGTTGCGCCGATTCATGTGTGCCTCCGTGCTAATGCAAAATTACCACATGCCGGGAGACGGTGGCTTGTTTCTGGTTTCTGGTTGCTGGTTTCTGGTTGCCAACAGGACACAATGGTAAGACGCTCATGTCGAGAATTCATCACTACCAAACCACTACCACCTGGACTGGCAATTTAGGAACTGGCACCAGCCAGTACAAGACTTACAGCCGCAATCATGAAATCACGGGGGCGAAAAAAGCTGCGGCAATTCAAGGCTCCTCCGATCCCCTCTTTCGCGGCGATCCGGCCCGCTACAATCCGGAGGATCTGTTGGTAGGCTCGCTCTCGGCGTGCCACATGCTTTGGGTGCTGCACCTGTGCGCGGCGGCCGGCATCGTTGTTACGGATTACTCTGACGAAGCCGCGGGTGAAATGGTGGAACATCCGGACGGATCCGGCGAATTTACCCTGGTGACACTACACCCCCGGATGACCATCACCGACGGTTCACGCCTGGAAGAAGCACGAGCGATTCACCAGAAGGCGCACGAATTCTGTTTCGTGGCGCGATCGGTGAACTTTCGGGTAGAGCATGAACCCACCGTGTCGGTGGCGGGTTTTCACCCAAATGTGGGTGCGTGAAACTGGTCACCTGCCTGGGCGGCCCAGCCATTCCAGCCATTCCAAATAATTGGTCCGAGTCACAATCCGGTCGCTGTGGTTTCGGAACGTGTCGTGCATTTGATTTTTGGATCGTTCCAAGCAAATGCGGACAGCCACTCGAGAAGCTAACGAGCGGCCTGCTACCGCCTGTCATCACTTGAAGCAGAACTAAAGGAGTATTTTTCATGCCAGAAATCAGAGTGACGAAGGAAAATAGCGGCGTTCTGACTCACCGGCCGGAAGCGTATTTCCCCACCCTTCCGTTCGGCCTGTTTGGCGCCAATCCGTTTGGACTGATGAAGCGGTTTACCGAGGAGATGGATACTAGTTTTGCCAACCTGGTGAATCCGCCTGAATTCGAAGTGTGGGCGCCGCCCCTCGAGGTAAAACACAAGGACGGCAATTTCATCGTCACCGCCGAACTTCCCGGAATTCCCAAAGAGGAAGTGAAGGTAGAAGTGATTGATGAAGCATTGGTGATTGAAGGCGAGAAGAAGCTGGTGAAGGAGAAAAAGGAGGAGGGCTTCTTTCGGACCGAGCGCAGCTACGGCAAGTTCTATCGCTCCATCCCGCTGCCCAAGGGAGCGAAGGCGGACCAGATTAAGGCCGAGCTGAACAACGGGATTCTGGAAGTAGTGATTCCCGTACCAGAAGTGAAACCGGCTCTTCGTAACATTCCGATCCAAGCGGCGAAGTAGCTTGAGACATGCCGCTTGTGATGTCAGGGGGGTGCGGAGGCACCCCCTTTTTTCTTGGCACTCAGCGTGCATTGATCGTAACCGGAAGAAAGGAGCTCTCCATGATTTCCTTCCCGCGCATCCTCTTCCCCGTCGATCTCTCGGAACAATGCCGCGCGGCGGCGCCTTTCGTGAAGGCGCTAGCCACGTGCTTTCATTCCGACGTCACGCTGCTGCATGTAGTGGAAGTTCCGCCGGCCTGGTACGGCGCCAGCGGAGAAGCGGCGTTCGGCGCCTGGGTAGACATGCCTGAACTGGTGGAAGCACGGCGCAACGAGCTAGCTGCCTTCCGCGCTGACACACTCGGCGAAGTCTCCGTGCAGCCCTGCATCCAATCCGGCGATCCAGCCGCGATCATCGCTCGTGTCGCGCGGCAGAAACAGGTCAGCTTAATCATGATGCCCACGCACGGCTACGGGCCTTTCCGCGGTTTGCTGATGGGCTCGGTAACAGCCAAGGTCCTACATGATGCCGAGTGCCCAGTCTGGACCGCCACGCATCCCGCTGACATGGTTGTGCCGCCGGAACAAGAATGGCGCCAGATCCTGTGCGCAATCGGCGCCGAGCCGGCTAAGGACATTCCCCTGCTCCATTGGGCAGCCCAGTTTGCTTCCGAGCAGCGTGCTTGCCTCCGGCTGGTGCACGCGGTACCGGGCTTTGACGAGGGCCAGTTCAATTGCCAGGAGGACCCGCTACGCGATTTCGTTTTCAACGTCGCCCGGGAACGGATCGCGAAGCTGCAGGAACAGGCGGGGACCAGCCTGAACGTCACAGTGGAGGCTGGCCGCACGGGCCATGTAGTGCGAGAGCTGGCTATCCGACAACTGGCGGACCTGGTGGTGATCGGGAGAGGCGTCATCCAAAAACCGCTGGGCCGGCTGCGCAGCAACGCCTACGCAATCGTTCGTGACGCCCCCTGTCCCGTAGTTAGCGTATAACGGCCCTCGCTGCAGGGAACTGAGGAACCGAATAACCGAAGAACGCGAGCAAGCGTAAGCGCAGCGAGCCTATGATAACTTGGTTTTTGCCTTCCGATCTCGAAATCGCGCAGGCTTCGACGCCGATTCCGATCGACGAAATCGCCACGCGGGCGGGCATCCTTCCCGATGAGCTCGAACTATACGGCCGATCCAAGGCGAAGGTGCATCTGTCCATCGCTAATCGGCTGAAGGACGCGCCGAACGGCAACTACATTGTCGTGACCGCCATCACGCCCACGCCGCTGGGCGAGGGCAAAAGCACCACCACGGTGGGGCTCAGCCAGGCGCTCGGAGCGCATCTCGGCAAGAAGGTGTTTACCTGCATTCGCCAGCCCAGCCAGGGTCCGACGTTCGGTATTAAAGGCGGAGCGGCCGGTGGTGGCTACAGCCAAATCATTCCGATGGAGGATTTCAATCTCCACCTCACCGGCGATATCCACGCCATCACCGCCGCAAACAACCTGCTGGCTGCGGCCATCGACACGCGCATTTTCCACGAACAGAGTCAGACCGATGAGGCGCTCTTCAACCGGCTCTGCCCGGCATCGAAAGACGGCGGCCGGCGATTCTCTCCGGTGATGCTGCGGCGTCTGCGCAATCTGGGAATCTCGAAGACCGATCCCAACCAGCTCACCACCGAAGAGCGCAGCCGCTTCGCGCGGCTGGATATCGATCCGGACAGCATCACATGGCGGAGAGTCGTGGACACCTGTGACCGCATGCTGCGCCAGGTCACCATCGGGCAAGGCCCGGAAGAAAAAGGCCGGACGCGCGTCACCGGATTCGACATTACAGTGGCGAGCGAAATTATGGCTGTGCTGGCTCTCACTACGGATCTCGCCGATATGCGGGACCGGCTGGGCCGCATGGTAATCGGCACCAATCACGCGGGTGCGCCCATCACCGCCGACGATCTGGGCGTGGGCGGAGCGCTGGCTGTTCTGATGAAGGACGCCATCATGCCCAACCTGATGCAGACGCTGGAAGGCACGCCCGCGTTCGTGCATGCTGGCCCGTTTGCCAATATCGCTCACGGAAATTCCTCCATTGTCGCGGATCAGATCGCGCTCAAGCTGGTGGGCATTGATGGTTACGTGCTCACGGAAGCCGGCTTTGGCGCCGACATTGGCATGGAGAAATTCTTCAACATTAAATGCCGCTACAGCGGCCTGGTTCCCAACTGCGTGGCGTTGGTAGCGACCATTCGGGCGTTGAAGATGCACGGCGGCGGGCCGAAAGTGGTGGCGGGGCAGCCGCTCGATCCCGCTTACACCCAAGAGAATCTGGAATTGCTCGAAAAAGGCGTGCCCAACCTGGTGAAGATGATTCAGAATGCCCGTGCCTTTGGGATTCCGGTGGTGGTTGCGGTGAATCGTTTTTCGGATGACACGGATGCGGAAATCGCGCTGGTGCGCCGCGTAGCCGTTGAAGCGGGCGCAGAAGATGCAGTGATGTCGAATCATTGGGCCGAGGGAGGTGCGGGCGCAGTGGAGCTAGGCCAGGCAGTCATCGCCGCATGCCGGAAGCCCACCCATTTTCGGTTTCTCTATCCGCTGGATGCGAGCATCAAGGAAAAAATAGAAACCATCGTGCGCGAGATGTACGGCGGCGCGGGCGTCGAATATTCTGCGGAAGCGGAAAAAAAGATCGAGTTGTACACTCGCAACGGTTTCGACAAGCTTCCCATGTGCATGGCGAAAACTCACTTGAGCTTGAGCCACGATCCGAACTTGAAAGGCGTCCCCACCGGATTCATCGTGCCCGTCCGAGACATTCGTGCCAGCGTGGGCGCGGGCTTTCTGTATCCCTTGCTCGGCGCAATGAGCACCATGCCTGGATTGCCGACGCGGCCCGGCTACTACGATGTCGACCTAGATCCCGAGACTGGGCGCGTGGTGGGATTGTCCTAGGCCCGCTATGGCGGAATCGATTTGGAAGTCGACGCTAGCGGAATTTCGTGATAAACTCGCCAGCCGCGATCCCGTTCCCGCCGGCGTTTCTGTGGCGGCAGTATCGGCGAGCCTTGCGTTGAATCTCCTCATCAAAGTGCTTGAGATCAGCCGACAGCGTAGGGACTTCCAAGGAGACGCCACGAAGATCGAAGAATTAGTGGCCTCGGCCCGTGCAGAATCGAAGAAACTGGAACATTACGCCGAGGAAGATATCACAGCGTTCGCCGAGTATATGGCCAGTCGCCGAACGCCACAAGAAGCAGCCGCGTTAGGTAGAGCGATCGAGATTCCACTAGCGGCGGCGCGAGCGGCGGCATCGGGTCTGAAACTCTGCGCCGATGCGGTTGGAACGACGCCGGCATCGATAGCTCCCGATTTGGGCACTGCCACTCTTCTGCTCGCGAGCTCGATTCGTGCGATGCTTCTCAGCGTCGAATCGAATGCTCTGCGTTCAACTGATCCCCAGTTCCGGGATGACGTTGCGCGGGCGGTCGAGAGTATTGGCAAATCCACTACGTGAGCGTCGCGAGCTTATGGATTGGCGCTATGACACGTGTTGCATTTCAATGGCGCGCCGCTGGACCGGTGACACTCCACGCAAGCTACCATCGAGATCGGCCTTTCTATCGTTATCACGTCACGCTCGGCAACCGGCCCGTGGCAGCTCTCACAGCCCATCTTGGACTTTGCGGCGTGTTTTTGGTGGGAGAAGTAAACGTAATCCGGCAGCTCATAGATTGGAACCCATGGGATAGATTTCTTGTCCTGGAGATACTGGGCTAACGTTTGTATTGCCGGACTTTTCACCGCAATAGCTGAATGGCATTGCATGCATCTGGCCTCAGAAGGAAGGCTCATGCTGCCGTCGGAGGCCTGGACCTGATGGCAGAAAACGCATTGCCGCATATATTTGGAGTGCGTCTTGTGACTGAACGGAATCGGCTGCGGTCCCCCCGATTGGATGGCCTGCGCAAAAAGGGACGCTCCTAATCCCACTAGCCACAGCGCCTTTTTCATACGACGGCGTCCCTTTTTTCACCTACGGCAGTGCGAACGCAACAAACGCATCGCCTGCCTTGGTGCGGGGCTTTCCTCCGCCGCCCGCGGCAATCACGACATACTGCTTGTCATTCACTTCGTAAGTGCAGGGGCTGGCATATCCGCCGGCCGGTAGGTCAGCCTCCCAGAGAACTTTGCCGGTCTTCTTATCAAAAGCCCGAAATTTCTCGTCCTGCGTCGCGCCAATAAAGACAAGGCCTCCGGCCGTGACCACCGATCCGCCCATATTCTGTGTTCCAGTCTGAGGAATACCGCGCGCCGTCAATTCTTTGTGTTCACCCAGCAATACCTGCCAAACGATTTCCCCGCGATTCAAATCAATGGCGGTCAGTTGGCCCCATGGCGGTTTGATCGCCGCGTAGCCTTCATGGTCTACGAAGCGCTGATACCCCGTGGCCAGCGTATAAGGGTAACCGGCGCCTTCGGGAGCTGGCTTGAGCTTCATGATCCACGGCTCATCGTGAGAGTTGACGTAATAGATTCCCGTCGCTGGATCGAATGAACCACCTCCCCAATCTGTTGCACCGTCATAGCCGGGAAATACTAGCGTGCCTTGCGCGCTCCCAGGAAGCCACTGATTGCCGGTACGGAGCTTCTTGAAAACCTCCAAAGCATAGGCATGGGCTTCTGGAGAGATGTTGGTGACATCGGCTTCGGTGAAGATCTGGCGCGTGTAGGGAGGTGGCTTCAGGACGTTGGGTTGAGTTGGCCAAGCCTTTTCTCCAGGGAAGTCGGACGCGGGAACGGGCCGCTCTTCAACCGGGAACAGCGGCTTTCCTGTTTCGCGGTCCAAGACGAAGAGCTGTCCAAATTTGGTGTTCTGCGCAACGGCATCCACTTTCCTGCCATCGAGGGTAAGTGTGACCAGCGCCGGCGGGCACGGCAGGTCACGATCCCATAGATCGTGATGGACCACTTGATAGTGCCAGATGCGTTTTCCTGTTGCGGCATCGAGGGCGATCACGCAGTTCGCGAACAGATCGGCTCCAAGCCGTTGGCCACCCCAGAAATCGAAAGTCGCGGAGCCCGTGGCGAGAAACACCCACCCGCGTTTTTCGTCGACGCTAAGCCCGCCCCAATCGTTTGCCCCTCCCACCGTCTTCGGAGTGTCTGCCGGCCAGGTGTCGCGGCCGAATTCGCCAGCCTGCGGCATGGTGTGAAAGATCCAGACTTGTTCGCCGGTGTGGACATCGAAGGCGCGTACATGCCCTGGAGCGGCCGGATCTGGCCCTTCGCCGACCTCCGATCCTAGGATGATCAGATCTTTGTAGATTGCTCCCGGACACGTGACATCATAGACCAGTCCTGAGATGTCTCGGCCCAAGCCCTTGGTGAGATCTACCACGCCGTTCTTGCCAAAGGAAGGAACCGGTTTTCCGGTCTTCGCATCCAGCGCGATCAAGCTCGAAAGCGCGGTGACCAGAATTCGCTGGTCTTCGCCCTGCTGCCAATAGGCAACGCCTCGATTAACACCACGAGGCGAAGCGGCGCCTTCCACCGTGGCTTTGGCTCCGGCAGCTCCAAACACGGATTCGAAAGGATCAAATCGCCAAAGCAGCGCTCCAGTGGCTGCATTCAATGCGCACACTTTGAGCAGAGCCGTGGTGAGATACATGACGCCATCGACAACGAGAGGCGTGCATTCGATGGTCGTCCGAGGACGCTTTTTGGAATCCGCCGTGTGATAAACCCAGGCGACCTGCAGCTTGCCGACATTCAAAGCATTGATCTGATCAAGCGGCGAATACCGCATCGCTCCAGGATCGCCGCCATACTGGCGCCACTCGCGCTCGGCGCGGTTAGATTTGCCAGGAGCGGGCCAGCAGGATGCAGCCAATAAAGAGGCGGCGCTTTGCCGCAGGAAGGAACGCCGTTTCATTGTGGATGCCGTCAACCAAGTCTACTCAAATCGCCACACGTTTTGACGCATGGTTAGCCGCCCGGCGAATTTGCTCAGGGATTGAAATAAGGATCTTTCGTGATGCGGATGAACGCCGCTTCCGATTCGGGAGACGAGCTGATGCGCCAATCGGCTTCCTTATTGATATCGAACCAGACGACACCCTTAATGAGCGGAAAGCTCCTGCGTAACGTTGGAATGATCTCGTCAATCCACTTCGCCTTGTCACCACCGGCTTGAGAGGACGCCGTTTCTCCAATCAGGATGGGCTTTTTCTTCGCCGCAAGCAGCACATAGATGTTTTGGAACACCTGCTCGAAGCTCTGCCAGCCTCCGTTCTTTGTGCCCCAGTTGTACCCATCCACCCCAGTCCAATCGACGTATGCATCCCCCGGGTAATAATCCATTGTGGTCCGATTGCCTCCATAGGTATCGGTGACATTCGGGCACCAAGCCCAGACCACGTTGGTGGCACCGGCGGCAACGAAGATGTCGTGAATGTGTCGATAAACGGTGACGTACAGTTGCGCATTGTTGCCGCTCCAGGCCTCGTCGCCGTTCATTTCGGCGGCGAAGTCGAGAAAGAACTTCTTTCCGAGCGCCTTGGCGCCATTGGCGCGCGCCAGGATGGTTGCATCCAGGCTACCGTCGCGAATCTTGGCAAAGTCGATCTTGGAGGGCTCCCAATTAACCAGAGGAATGCGGCCGGCGGCCAGGTCTGCCTGGGTGGTATTGCCGGTCCAGTCGTCCGCCCATGAATAATAAGTGAGATGAATGCGGAGGGGCCGCCCCAACTTCGCACTCGTCTGGTCCACGCTTCCCGCTCCGTAGTACAGTCCGAGCCAAGCACCCGATGCAGGTTCGAGAATGGGCGATTCGGCAGTACTTGCCAGGCCAGCATTTGCCAGGCTCGCGAGCCATGCGCTGGACACAAAAATTGCGGTGCCAATCAGAGCGGCTTTACTGGTCGTATTTCTCATCATTGTGGTTGGTTGATCATGCCACAAGACGGGGACCATCGGCAGAACCGCGAACATTCCGAGCTGGCGCATACCCGGCTGAGCGGGCGCATGCCCGGCTTTCTTACCGCACGCCGTTGGCGTGTAGAAACGGGACGTACTTCTTGTCCGTCCCCCGGATGTGTCCCCTTAGCCAGTCACCGAGGAACTTCATCACTTCACCGCCAATGAAGACGCGCCCAGCCGCGAACTCTTTCTGGAAATCCAGGACTTTTTTTGTCAGTTCTGCATGCTCACGCTGATGAGTAACCAGGTCTGGGTAGCCGTTTTCCTGCATTAGCTTCTCTTCGGTGGCAAAATGCGCCTGAGTATAGCGGACCAGGTTGGCCAGGATGCCTTCCAGCACATCTTTGCCATGCCCATGGCTCATCGCTTCATGCAACTGGTTCAGGAGCGAGACCAGGTTTTTGTGTTGAGCGTCCACCACTTCAACCCCAACCATCCAGGATTGGTCCCAAGTAACAAAAGGAGCCGTTGTTATAGCCATACTTTATTTATCGGCGCCTAATCGCGGTTTTCCACTCAATTCCGGCCTTTCACCTGGTAGAACACCGCGCGCATGTGGCGCTTAGACTCAAACTGCGGGCAGATTCCGTTCAACGATTCCATGGCGCCGATCACCAGGCGGCCCTCAGGCTCGAGCGCCCTCTCCATCCGTCCGAACATCGCGATCCGGTCCCGTTCGGTGAAATAGATCGCTACATTACGGCAAAAGATCACGTCGAATCGTCCTAGCTCAGAGAAGTCCGTCATCAGGTTTAGCTTCTTGAAAGAAGCCATGGCCCGGATCTCGTCCCGGATCTGCCACCCGCCGCCAACCGGAGCAAAGTACTTGGTTCGCTGGGCTTCCGTCAGCCCGCGCGAAATCTCAACCGGACTGAACAGCCCGCGGCTGGCCCTGGCCACGGCGTCATTGGAGATATCCGTACCCATCAGCCGAATGCCATAGCGGTCCGGGTCTCCCAGCAGCTCTTTGAGGAGGATCGCAATGCTGTAAAGTTCCTGGCCGGTGGAACAAGCCGCGCTCCAGATCCGGATGCGGGAGGCGCCGGTCCGCGATCGGCGGTCGATCAATTCCGGAACGATTTTGTGGGTCAACAGATCAAAGGGTGAGGAGTCCCGAAAAAACGAGGTCTCATTCGTCGTGATGGCGTCAACAATCTTCCGTTCCAGGGCCCGGCTGTAATCAGACTTCGCTTTCACCAGTAGTTCGCCGTAGCTCGCGCAACGGGAGTCTTCTACCAGGCTAGCCAGACGGCTTTCAATGAGATAGCCTTTGGACTCATCCAGTGTGATGGCACACAGCGAGTAAACATACTGGGCCAGATTCTTCTGTTCGTCGGGCTGCAAACGGATCATGCCCGGACCTCCCGCACGGATTTGACTATGGCGGCGCCAATCATATCGAGCGGCGCCACGGTATCCACCACTCCGGCCTGAATCGCTTCCTTCGGCATTCCGAACACCACGCAACTGGATTCGTCCTGCGCGATCGAGAAGCAGCCGCTCCGCTTGAGCATTCGCAGGCCATCGGTGCCATCGTTGCCCATTCCGGTGAGAATCGCAGCCACGGATCGGCCCGGAAAATGCAACGCGGCCGAGCGAAATAAATAATCCACGGCAGGCCGGCAGCCGTTCTCGGGAGGATCATCGGTAATGCATAGCCGGATCTCCCCCTTCGGGCCCGCGGCCAATTTCATTTGCCGGCCGCCGGGAGCAACGTAGACGCAGTTCTTCTCGGCAGCCTCGCCATCCTGCGCTTCTTTAACTCGGAGGGCGCTCTTCTTGTCCAGGCTCTGCGCCAGCGGTCCGGTGAACATCGGCGGCATATGCTGGACAATGAAAACCGGCGCGTCCAGATCTACAGGCAGCGCCGGCACCAACTTGGCCAACGCACCGGGGCCCCCTGTTGAAACCCCGATCAGCACAAGCGGCGGTCCTGTACGCCGCAGCCTCCGTGCCGGCCGACTCAGTATGGCAGGCGGCGCCGCGACTGACGGCCGGACTGCTTCCGTCGCCGGCGGCGCTGCGCCTCCGCTCAGAATTGTGCGAATTTCGCGGCGCCGTTCGAAGGCTTGGATCATCGGCAGAAGCCGGCCGCGCAGATAGCCCAGGTTTGCTTCCGTATTGCCGCCCTCGGGTTTGGTGATGAAATCGAAAGCCCCCAGCTCCAACGCCCGCACCGTCATTTCGCCGCCGCGCACGGTCAGAGAACTGAGCATGATAACACCGGCGTTCATACCAGCGCGGGACATCGCCTCCAGCACTTCAATCCCGTTCATTTCCGGCATCTCGATATCCAGCGTCACTAGATCGGGCTCGAGCGCCGCCATGCGCGACATCGCCAGCCTGCCGTTAGAGGCGGTACCCACAACCTCTACCCCCGCGACTCCGGTCAAGGCATCCGAGACAATGCGCCGGAACACCACGGTATCGTCCACCACCAGAACGCGCGTGCTCATGGCTTCGTCCTCGCGGCCAGTAGCATCGCTCTCCGCGGGTCATTTTCGAGCGGCAGGGTCAATATCGGCATGCTTCCTTTGCAGCCGGTCTCAAACAGCCGCGCTCCAAATGTTGAGAGCAGCCGTTAATGCCGACGAAACTCGAACGTACTCGCTCCCCGCGTTCATCGCGTTTTCCGCCGCCTCCCGCTTGCCTGAAATCGCCAGCCGAGCCACCATCGCCAGTTGAGCCACCTTGGATGCCGCCTGATGGAATCGCGCGTGCTCCTCAACATGTTGTGTCCACCCGGGCCACCCGGAACCGCGCCACCACCGTCTGCAGCTGTTCAGCCACTTTCGATAGTTCCGTGGCACTCGACCGCACTTGCTCGCTGCCCTCCGCCATCTGCCCAGCCGCCTGGTCCACCACGACGATTTCGCGCGCGATCTCAGCCGTCGCCTGCGAGGCTTCCGACACTCTCTTATTCGCGTCCCGCACCCCCGTGGACGCCTCCGCGATATTACGCGCAATATCCTTGGTCACCGTGGACTGCTCCTCAATCGCCGCCGCGATCGAAGCTACAATATCGGTAACCTCGTGAATAATCTGCGAGATCTTATCGATCTCGGCGATCCCACCAGCCGTCGATGACTGCACGCCCGCAATCCGTCCTTTGATGTCTTCGGTGGCACGCGCGGTCTGTTGGGCCAGCTCCTTAATCTCGTTGGCCACTACAGCAAAGCCTTTACCTGCCGACCCGGCGCGCGCCGCTTCGATGGTCGCGTTCAGCGCCAGCAAGTTGGTCTGTGACGAAATCTCGGTGATGGTCTCCGTAACCTTGCCGATCTGTTGCGCCGCCGCGCCCAACTGGTTCATCTGTTCGCTGATGCGGGCAGCCTGCTTGGTTGCGTCTTCGGTGATGCGCCGGGCTTTCTCGGAATTCCCCGCGATCTCACCGATAGTCGAGGTCATCTGCTCGGTGGCGGAAGCGACACTGCCCAGGTTGGTGGAGGTCTCTTCCATCCCAGCCGCCACCGACACAACGTTGGCGGTCATCTGCTCGGCGGCGGCCGCTACCGCATGGGCTTTGCCGGAGGCCTCGTGTGATCCCTGCGACATCTGGCCGGAATTGGCGGACAATGCCGCCGAGGAGGAAGAAAGAATACCAATCCCATCGGTCATGTTCCGGATCACATCGCGCAGGCTCACGGACATGCTTTGCACAGCCTGGCCAAGCATTCCGATCTCGTCCTTGCGCGCCAGATTTTCGGTCCTCACATCCTCGGTCACGTCTCCGCCAGCCACCTTTTCCAGGAACGTAACCGCCTTCTCTAGCGGCCCCGCGATGTTGCGAGTGACCACCATCCCGAGCAGGGCGGAGAGCGCCAACGCGATCAGCGAAAGCACCGCGATCGGAATGGGTAGCTGGCGCATGATTTTGTCTGCGCCGGCCCTTTTTTGGACCACGCGTTGTTGCTGCCAATTCACGTATCCGGTGAGGGCCTGCTGCACCGGACCAACACTCGGAATGCTTTCGTCCCGATAAAGCGCGCCTGCCGCCGCATGTTTGCCGGCGAGACCCAGGTCCAACACCCGAAGGTTCACGTCCAGCCATGCCGTACCCGCCGTTGCCAGTGGGCTCAACAGCTTCTTCCCGTCGGCGGTTTTCTCATTGGCTTGCATGTCGCTGAGTAGCGACCGGCACTCCTTCGCAGTGCGGATCTCCTCACTTCTGTCCCCCCCTTCGGCAACTCCATGGCAGGTCTCGCAATGCCCACTCAAGGTCATGTGGCCCACGACTGCGTTTACTGTTCCCAGATCGCTCCCCAGCCGCTGCGCGTTCATCATCTGGTCGCCCTCAGTCTGTTCTTGGCCGACCGAGCTGCGAATCGCACTGATGGCCCAGAGACTGAGTGCTCCGACGCAAACGACGGCCACGATTCCACTGGCCATGACCAGCGCCATCTTCTTTCCAATCCGGATATCCGCTAATCTGCTCATGTTCATTCCTCATCCTTCAGCTTTAAAATCTGGCCGGCGTCCAGCAGCGTAATCACACGGCCGCGATTGCGGCACACTCCCTGGAAAAAATGCGCCTGCCCCCAATTCACATTGGGCGGCGGCGGCTGCCAGCTACCGCGCTCCACCTCCACCACCTCGTCCACCCGGTCTACCAGCAGCCCGATGAATTCATCGCCATCTTCGATGATGAAGATGCGGCTGTCTGGTCCCGCGACAGCCTTCGAAAATCCCAAGCGCAGCCCGAGATCCACGATCGTGACAATCTTGCCACGCAGGTTGACGATTCCGAGCACCTCCTCGGGTGCATAATTCACCGGCGTCACCGGACCCAGCCGGATCACCTCCTGGACCCCGGCGGCGTCCAGCGCACACAGCGCCTCGCGCACGAAAAAAGTTGCCAGCAGCACGGTCTGCCCGGCCTGTGTCGTCAATGTCTCAGCCATAGTTTTCTAACCTCACACCCTGAACCGTTGGACGGTAACTTGCAGTTGTTCGGCCACCCTGGATAATTCAGTGGCGCTGGACTGCACCTGCCCGCTGCCGTCCGCCATGTGACCAGCCGCCTGGTCCACGCCGGCGATTTCGCGCGCAATCTCCGAGGTAGCTTGCGAGGTTTCGGCCACGCGTTTGTTCGCGTCCCGCACTCCCGTGGACGCTTCCGCGATATTCCGCGC
>JBEKJJ010000076.1:0-27855 GCA_050011295.1 Bryobacteraceae bacterium | reverse complement strand
ATCGCAACGCTGGCTTTCAACCGTCCCGAAAAGCTAAACGCGCTCAGCGCTGAGCTGCTCTCGAGTTCCATCGAAACTCTCCGCACTTGGAGTACCGATCCCGCCATCGGCGTCATCGTCGTCACCGGCATCGGCCGCGCCTTCTGCGCCGGCGGCGACGTTTCCATGATGGCCAAGGACGCGAACGAATCTCTCGAAGACAACATCGACCGGCTGCGCTCCTGGCAGGATCTCTCGTGGCTGCTTTACAACATTCCGAAAGTCACCATCGCGGCCGTGAACGGTTTCGCCATGGGCGCCGGACTCGGCGTCTGCCTGGCTTGTGATCTGCGGATTGCTTCCGATCAAGCCAAGTTCGGAACGGCCTATGCGAAAGTCGGATTCGGCGGTGACTTTGGAACCACCTGGCTGCTCACTCATTATGCCGGTGCGCCCAAAGCCAAGGAGTTGATGTTCCTGGGCGACCAGGTCGATGCCGCGGAGGCGCAACGCATCGGCTTGGTCAATCGCGTAGTCGCGCACGATCAATTCGAATCCGAAGTCACCGCCTGGGCCACTCGAGTCGCGGCCGGTCCACTCACCAGCTTCCGCTACATGAAGGCCAACATCAATCTCGCGACTCATACCGATTTCCGCACGCTGCTCGATCGCGAAGCCGAAACGCATCTGCGCTGCGGGCAAACCGAAGACCATAAAGAAGGGGTCCGCGCTTTCCTCGAAAAGCGCGCTCCGAAGTTCACCGGAAAATGAGCGAATACAAACAGATTCTCTTCAGCAAGGACGATCGAGTCGCCACCATCACGCTGAACCGGCCCGAAAAGCTGAACGCATATTCAGAGGTGATGGTCCACGAAATCCTGGCAGCTCTCGCTGATGCCCGCGATGATGAATCCGTCCGCGCCGTAATCCTCACTGGCGCGGGGCGCGGTTTCTGCTCGGGCGGCGACGTCTCTCGCGATTTTCAATATCCCAGCCGCTATCGCGGTCATCGCTTGGAATCCATGCTCGAAATGCGCGAGAACATGGATCAATTGGTTACATTCCTCCAACGCTTCGACAAACCGGTGATCGCCGCCGTCAACGGCCCTGCGGTTGCAGGCGGGTTGACGCTCGCCCTTGCCTGCGATTTCCGCATCGCGGCATCCAGCGCCAAGTTGGGCGATACCAGCTTGCGGTTCGCGCTTATTCCCGACGAAGGCGGCGCCTATCTGTTTCCGAAGTTCATGGGCTTGGAACGCGCACTCAAGATGTCGCTTTTTTCCGAAGTCTATCCAGCCGATCAAGCCAAGGAGCTCGGTTTAGTTACCGAAGTTGTTCCCGACGCCGAACTGATGCCGACCGCCCGCCAGTGGGCCGAACGATTGGCCGACGGTCCACCCATCGCCATCCGCATCAGCAAGCGGATGATGTACAAACAGCAAACCATGAGCCTCGAAAACGCGTTGGAAGATGCGGCTCTTTCCACCATCGCCGTCAATTACACCGACGATGTAAAGGAAGGCATCGCTGCATTCCATGAAAAGCGCAAACCGGATTTTAAGGGACACTGAGCGAACAAACGCAAACTTGCCGCGGGCTCGATGAAGTGAACGGCTCGCGCGTGAACTCGCCGTAGCGAGCATCCACTCGAAAGCCCGCGGTATCGAGCAACAGCAATAATTCCTGAGGGAAGATCACTCGCAGGCTATACTCAATGACGCGAAAGTCGCGGGCACCGGGCTTCGAAAGATACCAGACCACGTGCCGGATCTGCTCGGCAGCATCGTAGGTTGCGGTCTCTTCAATCGTGATGTCATTCACGGTCAGCACCGCGTGGCGCTGGCTTGGGTCACGCGCCAGCATCGCAAGGTCCCATTTTGAAATATCGAATATCAATCGTCCGTTCGAAGCCAGATGCCGGCGAACGCTGCGAAAGCACTGTATCAGGTCTTCCAGAGTGAACAGATGCAATAGCGAGTTGCCGGGAATCAGAACGGCGGAGAACTTCCCGGGCAAATCGAAGTTCCGCATGTCAGCTTCAAAAAACTGAACGTCGACACCCGCTCGAAGAGCCTTAGCGCGCGCAGTATCCAGCATGGAGTTCGATAAATCAGCCCCAACAATCTCGATTTCGCTCTGCGCAATCGGAATTGTCAGCCGGCCCGATCCACAGGCCATTTCCAACACCCGGCCGCCGCTCTTCCGAGCCTCTTCCAGGTAGAACTGTTCGGACGCAAGCACGCGCTCCCGGCGCGGTTCATCCTGCAGGGAAGCGCTGTCGCTAGCGTTCGGAAACATCAAGTCGTATAGTTCTGGATAGTTATAGAGCGGGCACTCGAGCATGTCGCGGGCGCTATGGTAGAGTCAGTCTAACACGCAGGCCTATGCGCACATTCTGTCTTATTTTGGTTTCTCTGTGCCCTCTCTACGCGGGAGTCGCGGATAATCCCGACGTCACGGGACAAGAGCGATTGTTCGAAGCCTGGATGCGCGGGCAGATGACTTATCGCGGGCTGCCGGGCATTGCAGTGGGCGTAGTTTCTGACCAGGAGTTGGTTTGGGCCAAGGGGTTCGGTTTCGCGGACATCGACAGCCGGACTCCCATGACGCCGGCTACCAAGTTTCGCATGGCCTCCCACAGCAAACTCTTCACGGCTACAGCCATCATGCAGTTGCGCGATGCCGGCAAGGTGCGGCTGGATGATCCGGTGGTGAAATATCTGGACTGGTTCAAGATTCAACCGGCGGAGCCCGACGATCCGCCCATTACGATTGAGGAGCTGCTGACGCACAGCGCGGGACTTCCCCGCGAAGCGGGGCCGCATTGGTCCGAGCTCGAGTTTCCCTCGGGCGACGGCGTTCGCAAATATGTGCTGGAACATACCGCGCCATATTCGCCCGAGGTGCGCTGGAAATATTCGAATCTTGGGTTCACCATCGCGGGAATGATCGTCGAAGCAGTCTCCGGGGAAAAGTGGGCGGACTACGTGCAGAAACATATTTTCGATCCGCTCGGGATGACAGGTTCGAGCGTCGATCGGCAGGTAGACGGTTTGGCAACGGGCTACGGCCGCAGGATGCCGGACGGTTCGCGCAAGAAGATGCCTTTTGTTGACGCGCGCGCCATGGCGCCGGCCACGGGAATCACTTCAAACGTCGAAGATATGGCCAAATTCGTTTCGCTCCAGTTCCGCAAAGGCAAAGTAGGCGGCAGCCAGATTCTGAGCACGGGAGCGCTGCGCGAAATGCATCGCGTACGGGTGCTCGAGAGCAACTGGACGCGCGGAAATGCGATTGGTTTCGCAGTCAATCGGGAGGCAGGCAAAGTGTATGTCGGTCACGGTGGCTCCTACTTCGGATACAAGACGCAAACGCTGATGCAGTTGGATGAAAAAGTTGGCGTGATCGTTCTGACCAACGGCGACGATTCTGTGCCCACTCAAATTGCCGCTCGGCTCATGGAAACGGTGGGAGCGGCTGTTGCGAAGGCAGCGGTACCGCCGCCAACAAATGCCGTAGCGTGGGATCCAACCTGGAGCCGTTTCGCCGGCCTGTATCGTTCACCAAATGGCGATACGGAAGTGGTGGAGCTGAACCAACACCTGGTGATGTTTGACCCTGCGAATCCAAATCCCGACGCACCCATCGGCATGATACCGATCGGCGGCGGACGGTTCCGCTACGAAGCACCCACGGGCGGCGGCGTAGTTGGCGAAGTGATCCGATTTGTAGAAGAGAACGGAAAAGTGGTGCGAATGTATACGGGCGACAGCTACACGGAGCGCGTTCCTTGAAAGGCTACCTGTCTGGCTTGGGCTGGTAGGGCTTCAACGAATCTTCGATCTTCGCCTTATCACCCACTACCACCAATGTCATCTTTCCAGGATTCAGGTAGCTCTCCGTGATGCGCTGTATGTCGGCGCGGGATACGCTGTTCACTTTTTGAACATAGGTCTTCAGGTAATCCTCGGAAAGACCGTGCAGATCGAGAAATGAGAATTGTCCGATGATGCCTTGATTGGAAGAGTTCCGAAGAACGAATATGCCGCCCAGAAGATTCTGGATGCCCTTCAGCTCTTTCGAATCCGGAGGGTCTTTTCGCAGACGGTTCACTTCGGAAAAGATCTCTCGAATGGAGTCGGCTGTGAATTTGGTGGTTACATCCGCCGATTCCTGCCAGCGCGTGGTGTGGAAGCGAGCGAGCACCTGACTGAACGGCGAGTAGGTGTAGCCTTTTTGCTCGCGAATATTGTTAGTGATGCGCGAAGTGAACGCGCCGCCGAGGAGGGTATTGGTTACTTCGAGCGGAATGTAATCCGTGTCGGCAGGAGTGACAGCGATCGGAAGCCCGATACGCAGCGTGGACTGAACCGCGCCGGGCCGGTCCACCACAACCAGCGTGGGTTTTGCTACGGAGTTTGCCGGACTTCGAGCAATGGGCGGGCCAGCGCTCCAATCCGCAAACGCAGTTTCAATTGTCTTTCGAACTGCGGGATCGAATCGGCCGACGACATACAGGTGCGTTCTTTGGGCACCCAGGTTTGCAGCGTGGAATTTGCGTACGTCTTCCATTCCATACTGCTTCAACTGGGTTTCAGTTGGGAAGAGGCGCCCGTAAGGATGGTCCGGATACAAAGTAGCCGCGAATACCTGGTTCGCTTGGGCCTGCGGAGTGGCCAGTTGCACGGAAAGCTGCCGCAAAAGATTGCTGCGCACGCGCTCCAGTTCGCTGGGCGGAAGTTTGGGATGTTGCAAAACTTCGCCCAACAGTTTCACGGCATCCGAAGTGAACTCGCTGAGCACTTCGATTCCAGCGGAGGATGAATCGGTGCCGGCATTGAAGTTGAGTTGGCCGCCCATGCGGGCCGCTTCATTGGCCACTTGTTGGGCGGTCAGGCTGGTGGTGCCTTCTTTGATGAGCTCGATCAGCAGATCGGAAAGCCAAACCTGATCGGCGCTTTCGTTGGCGTGTCCGAAAGCGATGTCGGCGCGGATGCTCACGATTGGGACGGCGCCGTATTGGGCGAGTGTGACCTTCATGCCGTTGGGGAGCGTGAAAGTATCGCCGGCTGGAACGGCAAACGGTTTGGGTGTACCAAGCGGAGGAGCGGCTTCTCTTTCTTGAGCGATTAAAGACGAGGCGGCGATGAGAATGGCCAGCATCGAGATTTTCATTTGGCACCTTCATTGGACGGCGCACCGGCCTCCACAACCAGGATGGTACGGTTGGTGCGTCGCAGATACTCCTGGGCGGTTTTCTGAATCAACTCCGGCGTTACGCTTCGCAAATTATTTTCGAGATCGTTAATGGGCGCGGGATTGTCGTCGAACAATGCGTAGCTGGCCATCAAATCGGCGCGGCCGAGCCCGCCGAACTGCGTGAGGTCCTGATAATAGTGCGCGCGAAACTTTACGAGAGCTCGATTGAGCTGGTCTTTGGTGACGGGCTTGTCACGCATGCTATCGATTATCGAATCGGCGGATGTTACTATCTGATCCGGCTTCACGCTCGAATCGTGAACCAGATTGGCGATCCACAACATCGGCCCTTGGTAGTTGAATTGATTGCCCAGCAGATTGATGCCGCCGTCCACCGAGTCGGTGAATCCGCGTTTCTTGACCAGTTCCTGGGTGAGCAGGCTATCGTCACCCTGCAGCAGGATCTGATCGAGCAGAACCATGGCGTAGTGTTCCGGCGTGCCGCGTTCCGGCATGTGATAAGCGATGGCGAGCGCGGGCTTCGAGGCCAGCTTGTCCGTTTTGGAGAAGTGTTGCTCGGTTGTTTGACGGGGCTCGCTGAGGTCGGGCGTGGGCGGCAGCTTCGAGGAAGGAATTCCGGCGAAATATTTCTCGATCCATTTTTTGGCCTGGTCCTCATCGAAATCGCCGACCAGCGCAAGCGCGGCGTTGTTGGGAGCGTAGTAGGTATGCGAGAAATCCGCGGCGTCCTTGAGTGTGGCGGCTTCGATATCGGCCAGATCTCCGTAGAAATTGTGCGCGTTGTACCAATTCTTGTTGGCGTATTGCGGCATGTCGAGCCAGGGAAATCCGCCGTAGGGCTGATTAAGGACGTTGACTTTCACCTCATTGCCGACCACGCCCTGCTGGTTCTTCAGATTCTCTTCGGTGAGCGCGAGGTTTTTCATTCGATCCGCTTCGCCCCACAGCATGTCTTCGAGAACGTGCGAGGGAACCACTTCGAAGTAGTTAGTGAAATCGAAGCGCGTGCTTCCGTTGGAGAGTCCGCCGTTGCCTTCGATGAGTTTGTCGAACTCGCCCTTGGGAAGGTTCTTCGAGCCTTCGAACATCAGATGCTCGAAGAGATGGGCGAATCCGGTGCGGTTTTTAGGCTCGATGCGGAAGCCGATGTGGTAGTAAACGGCAACCACAACCAGCGGCGCGGTGGTATCGCGGGAAAGGGCGACCTTCAAGCCGTTGGGAAGTTTGTAATAAGTTATTGGAACCGTGAAGGTCGGTGCAGCCGGCGCGGCGAAGGCGCAAGATGCGAGCAGAACGGACAGAGCTGCAACCGATCGTAGACGTGACATGTTGGAAACTCCCAAGTGTTACGTATCATTGTATATGAGGGGCGCGGCAAACTGCGCCTACAGGAGGATCAGTGCAATATCATCAATTGGGTCATACCGGAGTTTTCGTTTCGCGCTTGTGCATGGGCGCGATGACGTTTGGAGGGGCTGACGGAATCTTTAAGGTCATCGGCGGATTGCCGCAGCATGATGTGGATGCGCTGGTCGGAAATTCTATCGACGCGGGGATCAACTTTTTCGATACCGCGAATGTGTACTCCGCCGGCGAATCGGAAACGATGCTAGGGAAGGCGCTGGGATCGAAGCGCAAAGATATCGTGGTGGCGTCGAAGGTTTTTGGGCGGATGGGAAAAGGTCCCAACGATGTCGGGCTCTCGCGGCTGCATATTATGCATGAAGCCGAAGCTAGCTTGCTAAGGATGAAGACGGACTACATCGATCTATATCAGATTCACGGATTCGATCCGGTGACTCCGTTTGAGGAGACGCTTAGTGCGCTGACGGATTTGGTGAGACATGGCAAAGTCCGCTACATCGGGTGTTCGAATCTAGCGGCGTGGCAGATCATGAAGGCGCTGGGGATTTCGGCGGTCCGGCATCTGGAGAAGTTTGTGACGCTGCAGGCTTATTATTCTCTGGCCGGGCGCGAGTTGGAACGTGAGATTGTTCCGTTGCTGCTGGATCAGAAATTGGGACTGTTGGTATGGAGTCCGCTGGCCGGCGGCTTTTTATCCGGCAAGTTCACGCGCGGCGGAACGCAAGACAAAGAAGCGCGGCGATCGAGTTTTAGTTTTCCGCCTGTGAATGTGGAGAAAGCCTACGACATTGTGGATGTCATGCGAGCCGTCGCTGAGCGGCACGGCGCAACGGTGGCGCAGGTAGCGCTTGGGTGGTTGCTCTATCAACCTTCCGTCAGCAGCGTGATTATCGGCGCGAAGAACACCAGCCAACTGAAAGACAATCTGGGCGCGGTGGATCTGAAGCTGGATGCGGAAGATCTGAAACAGTTGGACGAAGTCAGTAAGCTTACGCCGGAGTATCCGGGTTGGATGTTCGGGGTTCAAGGATCGGATCGGCGGCCGGGTGAGGTGAGGGATTGGTCGCGATTTGCGGCAGCCAAGTAGTGGCGGGGTAGGGGTTGCGCCGCCGAATCCAGGAGCCAGAATTCAGAAGGCGGGCGGCAGGCGGCAGAGGGTTACCGCTTGTTACATGTTACTTTCTGACCGCTAATAGCCGCGTTCTGAATAATTTGCAGGCTCACTTTCCGGGCGAAACCGGCGGCTTGGTTCAAACGTCCCGCGTAAGGACCTGAGTTCTCAGCCTGTTGCGGCGAAAAGAGTGTTTTGGCTGTTCGCGGCCCGTCGCTTGCTGCGTTATAGCCAATGGTTTCCTCTTCTGCGCAGAAAGCCGTCTGGCGCGATCGTTTGGCTGCTTTGAGAAATGTCCCGCCTGTGCTGCGGCTGGTTTGGAAGGCCGCGCCCAAGGTGGTGGCAGCAGGACTGGTCTTGCGCGTATTCAGCGCGCTTACGCCACTCGCCGCGCTCGCGATTTCCAAGTGGATTATCGATCTGGTGGTCGCGACCGTCAAACATCCTGGGCCGCTGCCGCAACAGGTCTGGTTTTTGCTGGGCGCGGAATTTCTGGTTGCGGCGGTGGGCAATGTTTTGGGCCGGGCCATCGATTACACGGACGCGCGCCTGGCGGATGAGTTCACGCGTGAAGTGAGTCTGCGCGTGATGGAGCATGCGGCGCGGTTGGATCTCGAAACTTTCGAGGATCCCCTATTTCAAGACAAGCTGGAGCGCGCACGCTTGCAGGCTACCGACCGCATCGGAATGTTGAATTCGATGGGCCGCTTGCTTCTGCAGTCGATCACTCTGGTTTCGCTTTCGATTGGCGTGATCGTTTATTCGCCGTGGCTGTTCGCGGTGCTGGTGATTTGCGTGGCGCCGGCGTTTGCCGGTGAAAGCCACTTTGCATTTCGGGGATACACGCTGGCACACAGCCTGACGCCGGTCCGGCGCGAATTGGATTATCTGCGCATCGTGGGAAGCGGCAAGGAAAGCGCCAAGGAAGTGAAAGTTTTCGGACTCGGCGCGTACTTACAGAACCGGTACGGCGTGCTCACCGATGGAATCATACGGAAGAATCGCGTGTTGACGCGGCAGCGGCTGTGGTGGGGATCGGCACTGGCGATTATCGGTTCAATCGGCTACTACGCGAGCTTTGCGTACCTGGTGTGGCGGGCGCTGCTGGGCGAAATCAGCGTTGGAACGTTGACATTTCTCGCCGGCGCGATTGCTGGATCGAGCGCGCAGTTGCAGGGAGTCTTCTCGCTGTTCTCCAGCATTTCCGATCAGGCGCTATTCCTGACGGACCTGGTGGACTTTCTCGCAGTCAAGCCACGAATTCAATCCAAGCCGAATGCCATTGCGGCTCCGCGACCGATGCGCCAAGGATTCGAATTCCGGGATGTTTCGTTTCAGTATCCGGGTGCCGAGCGGCTGGTGCTGGACCGTCTGAATTTTCGGATTGAGCGGGGCGAGCACATCGCGCTGGTGGGAGAAAACGGCCAGGGCAAAACTACGCTGGTGAAGTTGCTGGCGCGGCTCTACGATCCCACGAGCGGCGTGATTTTGTTGGATGGAGTGGATCTGCGCGAATACGACGTTGAAGATCTGCAGCGGGAGATCGGCATTATCTTTCAGGACTTCGTGCGTTACGACATGGCTGCGCGGATGAACATCGGCGTGGGGCGCATTGAGGAGGTGGATCAGGACGAGGCGCTGTGGACGGCGGCGAAGAAGAGCCGGGCTGACCGGACGCTGGAGCGCCTGGCGGGTGGCTTGGATCAAATGCTGGGGCGGCGTTTTGAAGGCGGCGTAGATCTCTCGGGTGGGGAGTGGCAGAAATTTGCACTCGCGCGGGCATATCTGCGTAACGCGCAGGTGCTGATCCTGGATGAGCCGACAGCCTCGCTGGACGCGGTGGCGGAGTCCGAAGTGTTCGCGCGTTTTGCGGAGTTGGCGCACAACAGTACGGCGATCCTGATTTCGCATCGCTTTTCCACGGTGCGCAAGGCCAGCCGGATCGTAGTGCTGGAGGGCGGAGGGATTCGGGAACAGGGGACTCACGACCAACTGGTGATGATTCGAGGACGATACGCAAGACTTTTTGAGTTGCAGGCGGCAAATTACAGATGAGCACAGCAACAATCGTGATGGAGGGCGAGGGCCGGCGAATTGCGCTGCGGCTTACGGGAGCTGACAGGGCCTCACGAAGGCTGGAGGAATGCTCGCGGACGCTGCGGAGGCAGGTGACGAAGCTGCGTGCGGAAGCGCAAGAGCAGCATCCGGCCGCGCCGTGGTTAATTGAAAATCATTCGTACCTGCAGTCCCAGATTCGTGAGACGAAGCGGGCTTTGCCGGCGCGTTATGTCCGGTTGCTTCCGAAAATCGGGGAAGGAGCCACGGCGGAGCTGCGTGTTTACAGGCTGGCGGCGGATTTGTTGGAGCAGGCTGAAGAAGTGATTGACGCTGCGGCGATAGAGAAAGCCGCGATCACTTTGAAAGCGGATGGCAGCTTGGCGCTCGCTGAGTTGTGGGCTTTCGGATCCGCATTGAAGCTGGTTGTCATCGAGCATTTGTGCGCCAATCTGGATTCGGAGCGCGTGGTATCGCTGATGGTCCGTGGTCTCCGGACATTGGAGCAGATTGGTTGGCGCGATTTAGTGGAATCCGTTTCGGTGGTGGAGCGCATTCTGGAGCGGGACCCGGCGGGAGTTTATGCGCGGATGGACTTCGCGACGCGCGACCGGTATCGGCACCAGGTGGAGAAGATGGCGCGGCGATCGGGGCTGACGGAGCAGGAAGTGGCGGAGAAGGCAATTCTGTTCGCAGGCGAAAGCGCCTGCGCCACGGGGCACGTCGGGTATCATCTGGTGGGGCCGGGCGAGAGAGAGTTTCGGAAGCTGATCGGGTGTGAGGCTTGGTGGGGCTTTCGGGAGGTGTTAGAGCGGCGGCCGAGCCTGTTCTATTTTTCGAGCATTGCACTTGTAACGGTGCTGGTCGTCGCGGGATTTGCGTGGCTGGCTAGACCGTTTGAGCTTTGGATTGGTTTGCTGCTGCTGGTTCCGGCCAGCCAAGCCGCGCTTGAGATCGTCAACGCGCTGGTGAGCCGGCTGATGCGGCCGCGCTTGCTTCCCAGCATGGATTTCTCGCACGGAATTCCGGACGATTCGAAAACCATGGTGGTGGTTCCGACGCTGCTGGTTTCGGAAGCGAATGCGAGCCGGTTACTGGAGGATTTGGAGATCCGGTATTTGGCGAACCGCGAAGCGAATCTGTACTTCGCGCTGCTCACCGATTTTGCGGATGCGGATCGGGAACGGACTGAAAACGACTCAGTGCTGAAGGGATGCGCGGAGGGAATTGAGCGCTTGAATGCGCGGTACGGGTCAAAGGGCGAGGGGCCGTTTTATCTCTTTCATAGGCCACGGCGATGGAACGCGGCGCAGTCTAAATGGATGGGCTACGAGCGGAAGCGCGGAAAGCTGAACGATCTCAACCGGCTTCTGCTGGGTCGCGGCAACTGCTTCGAAACCGTCAGCGGGGATCAAGCGCTGCTGCGGGAGATTCGCTACGTAATAACACTGGACACGGATACGCAGTTGCCGCGGGAAACGGCGGCGAAGATGGTAGCCGCGGCGGCGCATCCGCTGAACCGGCCAGTGCTGGATCCAGAAACTGGAATGGTGAAAGAAGGCTACGCGTTGATTCGTCCGCGCGTGGCGGTGAGCATGGAATCGGCCGGCCGATCGCGCCTGGCGCAAATCTTCAGCGGGCAGACCGGATTCGATCCGTATGCGACTTCGGTGTCCGATGTTTATCAGGATCTGTATGGGCGAGCCAGTTTCACGGGCAAGGGAATTTACGATGTGCAGGCGTTCGACGCCGCGGTGGGCGATCGTTTCCCTGAGAACGCGATTCTCAGCCACGATCTGATTGAAGGCGAATACGCTCGAACCGGACTGCTTACCAGCGTAGAGCTGGTGGAAGATGGTCCGACAACATATGATGCTTTTGCGAAGCGGAAGCATCGTTGGGTGAGGGGCGATTGGCAACTATTGCCGTGGCTTTCAAATCGGGCGCCGGCTCCGCGCGGGGAGTGGGCTCGGAATCCGCTGCCGTTTTTGTCGCGCTGGAAGATGTTCGACAATCTGCGCCGGAGCTTGTTTGAAATTTCGATTCTGTTGTTGCTTGTGGCTGGGTGGCTGACGGTAGAGCATGTGGGGCGATGGACTCTGGCAGTTCTCGCCTTGCTGCAATTGGCGGCTTATGCGGATCTGCTGCTGAGCATCGGATCCGCGCCGGAGCGGCGGTTGTGGCCGGCGTTCATCCGTAATGTAGGGGAGCGGGTTTTCGAAAGCCACCGCGAGGCATTTTTGACGTTGATCTTCATTCCGCATCAGGCGTGCGTGATGAGCGACGCCATTGTCCGAACGCTGGTGCGCCGGTTCGTGACCAAGCGCAATTTGCTGGAGTGGGAAACGATGGCGGAGTCGGAAACGGCGGATGCGTCGAGGGTCGGCGTGATAACACGCTATCTGTATTTGTCCTGTGGGATAGCGTTTTTGTTGCTCCTGAGCGTGCATTCCAGCACCTTGGTCGCGTTGGTCTGCTCGATCTGGATTGTGGCGCCGATGGCAGTGGGTTGGCTCAATGAGCCGCTGCCGGATGGGCGGGAATTATCGGAGAGCGACCGAACGTTTCTTAGAGAAACCGCGCTGCGTACCTGGCGCTTCTTCGCGGATCATTCGAATGTGGAGCAGCATTGGCTGGTTCCAGACAACGTGCAGCAAGATCCGCCGCTAACGGCGCATCGGGTGTCGCCGACGAATTTGGGATTGCTGATGAATTCGCACCTGGCGGCTTTGGATTTTGGATATTTGAATGTCGAGGAGTTTTCGCTGGGGTTGGGGCGGGTGTTGGATACAACGGATCGGTTGCAGCGATATCGCGGGCATTTGTTCAACTGGTACGATACGCGAACGCTTCAGCCGGAGGGTCCTTATTTCGTTTCATCAGTGGACAGCGGAAACCTGGCGGCATCGCTGTGCGCGGTTCGCCAGGGACTGCTGGGGTTACTGAAGCAACCGGTATTCGGCGTAACGATACTGGATGGGCTGCGCGATCATGTGCTGCGGCTGCGCGATGAGCTGCCGTATGCAGCCAGAAGCGGATCGCTGATGCGTCCCATGGCCAGCCTGCTGCGGCAACTGGAGAGCCGTCCGAGCGATCTATTCTTTTTGGAAGCCGTGCTGACGGAGGTTCGCGACATTTTGGAACGCATTCGCGCACCGTTGAGGGCGGCGCGGGACGAAGAAGTTCACTATTGGGAGTCGCGGCTGTGGGAGAGGATGGATGCAGCGCTCGGTGAATTGTATCGTTTGGCGCCGTGGCTTAGTCCGGAGATTGAACCCGAGCTGCGATTGAATATTCGAGACGCAAGTCTGGCGCCATTGTTCGCGGACCTTTGCTCGATGCCGGCCTTGGGGGATTTGCCGGAGGTTTATGATCGGATTCGCGCTGGGCTGATTGGCAGGCTGAACGATAAGGAAGCTCTTTATCCGGCGTTGCAGGACTCGCTCGAAGAGTTGCTGCGGCGGTTACCGGCGGCGCGAGCCTGCGCGCTGGGTTTGATCCAGCAACTTCAAAGAATGGCAGAAGGGGCCGCGCGGCTGTTCGACGCTATGGATTTCAGTTTTCTGTTTGACCCGAAAAAGAAGCTTTTGCGTGTTGGCTATGATACCGGCACAGGCGAAGAGGCCGAGTCCTACTACGATTTGCTGGCATCGGAAGCGCGGACGGCCGTGTTCGTAGCGATCGCGAAGGGGGACATTCCACGCGAGGCTTGGTTCCGGCTGGGGAGAAAGCTGACGGCTTATCGCAACCGGCGCGCGCTGCTCAGTTGGAGCGGGACCATGTTTGAATACTTGATGCCACTGCTGCACATGCGAAGTTATGAGAACACGCTGCTGGATCGCGGGGCGCGCGGGGCGCTGGCAATTCAACAGCTCTACGCGGGGGAGCGGGGACTTCCGTGGGGAATTTCAGAAGCGGCTTACGGCGCGCGGGATGAGCGGGGGCAATATCAATACCGGGCGTTCGGCGTTCCCCCGTTGAGCGCCAGTTCGGAGAGAGCGGATCGCATAGTGGTGGCGCCTTACGCCAGCATGCTGGCTTTGATGCTGGACCCCGCGCAAGCTACGGCGAATTTGCGATTCCTGGCGGCGAAGGGTTGTTTGTCGCGGTATGGATTTTGCGAATCGATGGAATACTCCGCGGGCGGCCGCAGCCCGGAACTGATTCGTTGTTTTATGGCGCACCATCAGGGGATGGGGTTGCTCGCGCTGGATAACGCGCTGCTCGGGGAGAGGATGCAGGAGCGGTTCCATGTTGATCCGCTGGTGCAGGCGACGGAGTTTTTGTTGCAGGAGCGGATGCCCGCGCTGGTTGAGGTGTTGGGTGAGAATGATGATGTTGCGGCTTAGAACTGGGCAAGCGAGAGGCTTGCCCTACGGGAACGGGTTCTGAGAAGCCGGCCAAGACCATGGCGTGGGGGACGGCGCGGTCTGCCATGAACCAGCGCCAGACGTTGCCGGTGAGCAAATTTTCCGCGCTTAAGAGTGTGATGCCGACATCGATGCCGATGACATCAGTGTCGAACCATTTTTGCGCGGGGTTGAAAGCGTCCACGAATCCATACTTGCGATAGACGCGATCGTCGAAATGATCGCGCATGGCGCGCAGGGCGGGGATGGAGATGTCGGGCGTGAACATCAATGAGCCGCCGGCGGCGCAAGGAGCGATGGTTCCATCCACTGCTTCGAATTGCTGGATCTCGCCGTAGACTTTGTAGCCCTTGGTGGAGTCGGAGGCGGTGATGCCCCAAATGTCTGATCCGAAGCTGAGGGGAAACAGCTTGGACAGGTTCATGCAATACAGGTCATTGGCGCGTGTAGCATTGACGGAGTTCTGGAAGAAATCGACAAAGCCGCGGTCGCGGCGATCGCGAAAATCCACCCAAGCCTCGGAATACTGATGCGTGAACAGGGGGCCACCGCTAATGAAATGATACGGGCCGTAGGAATAGAGCGGGCGCTGCCAGGCGTACCAGGAGTCCGGTGAAATGGGATGAGTGGGCGAGCCGATGGCCAGCAGATACAAGAGGGGCAGCTCGCTGTAGGCGTCCCATTTATATTTCAGAAAACCTTTTCCATGGACCCAGCCGTGGGAGAGCAGGAGTGGATCGCCGTCGAGCATCCAAAGGAAATCCACGCGGTCGTAGATTTGCCTCGCGAGTTTTGTAATGGCGGGGTCATTCGAAAAGTACTGCGCCGCGGTCAAGACGCCGGCGAGGACGAAGGCTGTGTCAATAGACGACATTTCACTGTCCCATTTGCGCTCGCCTGTGGAGACATCCATCCAGTGAAAGAACCAGCCGTGCTCCTGGGTGGCTTTGAGAGCGAGGAACTCCAAGGTGGTGCGAACACGGGTTTGGGCGAGGGCGCGCGGGATCCAACCGTGTTCGGCGCCGATGCAAATGGCGGTGAGTCCGAAGCCAGTGGCGGCGAGGCTGGCGATGTTACCGCTAGGGCCTTTGGCGCGGCCACCGTCGGCGCTAGCGCGGTCGAGAACCAGGCCGGTGGAGGGGTCGCTTTCGTTCCAGAAATACAGGACGCTGCGGCGTTCCAGGTCTTCGAGCAGAAGGCGATCCTGGGGTGCAATGGTTGGCTGCGGTGAGGGTAGACGCGTGGAGGTTGCGGCGTTCAGCGTCAGGGCGAGAACAAGGGTCGCGATTAGTGTCTTATTGCTGGAGCTCGCTGGCATCTTCTACTCCCATGATAATCCCTAGCAATTTGCAAGCCGGAGGCTTGCACTACGCGGATCGGAAAAAGGTGCTCGGTCACGTTTTCTAACGTGGATGTTTTTGCGTGGGCCGGCATTGGAATCATTGGAGATAGAGCGTGGAATCAAAAGTGCGGTATGCAGGCGAGAGGAGAGCCATGAAATACTTTGGAAAGTTGCTAATGGTTTCGGCGATGGGAGCTTTGTGTATATTTGGCGCCGGGGATCCGGAGAAGCGGGTTAGAGTATCCGGAGAAGTGCTTAACGAAATTCTGGACGCTAAGGACAAAGGCATTCCGGAAGACTTGCTGGGGAAAGCGCAGTGCGTCGGCGTGATTCCCAATTTGAAGCGGGCGGGATTTATTGTTGGAGCGAAGTACGGCAAGGGAGTTGTAGTTTGCCGGACTGACACGGGCTGGAGCGCACCCTCTACAGTCATTGTGGAAGGCGGCAGCATCGGCTTCCAGATCGGCGCCGGAGAAACGGACCTGGTGTTCGTAGTGATGAACCAGAGGGGTATGAATGACATTATGAAGGACAAGTTCACGGTGGGCGGCGACGCCAGCGTGATGGCGGGACCGATTGGACGAAGCACCACAGCAGAAACGGATGCCATGATGAACGCGGAAATCCTGTCGTGGTCCAGGTCGCGCGGTATATTTGCGGGCGTGTCGTTAGAGGGCGCGACTTTGCGGCCTGATCACAAAGACAATCGAGAGATGTATGGCCGTGATGTGACGCAGCGCGAGATCCTGACGGGCGCGGCACGGCGGCCGGCGGGTGCGGATGCTCTGTACGCAGATCTGGACCGGTTTCCGAAGCATACGGCCAGCCGGTAGAAGCTGAAAAACTGAGCTCGTTTTCATTAAGCCGCGCTTTAGTGCGCGGCTTTTTCTTCTTAATTCGCTCGGTGATATGCTATGCGCATGCGCTGGTTGGCGGTGTTTGCAATTATTTCTGCCTGTGCTGCTCAGGAGGGTCCGTACCGGGTGGGGAACGGCGTTAGCCCACCTGTCCCTATCCAAAAATCGGAGCCGGGGTATACGGAAGAAGCTCGCTTGGCCGGAGTGGACGGGAGTGTGCGGGTTTCTTTGGTGGTGGATACGGAGGGGAATCCCACGGATCTGAAAAGTCACGCGTCCGATTGGATTTGGGTTGGACGAGGCGGCTGTCGCGACCGTCGCGTCGTGGAAATTCAAGCCGGGGATGAAGGATGGGAGCGCGGTTCCGGTGCAGACTTCGATCGAGGTGAATTTCGGTCTTCCGGACAAAGACACGCTGCACATGCAGAGCTTCGTGTGTAAATTACCGGAGGGCGCGTCGCGTCCTAAGGTGGTGAAGAGCGAGCATCCTCCGACGCCTGGTCCGGATGAAACGGTTTCCGTCACGATTTCCTTCGATGTGGACGAGCAGGGTGTGCCTGAAAATCTGCACTTGGTGAAGCTGACCGATCCAAAATGGGAGAACGATGTAATAGCGGCGATGCGGGAATGGAGATTCCAGCCCGGCGCCGTGGTAGCGGGGTGCACGCTGCGTTTCGCCTTAGGAAAGATGCCGGCGCCCGCGAGCGCTTACCGGATCGGCGGCGGGATTTCTCCGCCTCGCGTGAGCACTAAAGTGGAGCCGAATTACTCGGATGAGGCTCGCCACGCAAGGCTCGCAGGCACGATCATAGTGTTTGTGGTTGTCGATTCGAATGGCGAGCCAAGAAATCTGAAAGTTCTTCGGCCACTGGGGCTGGGTTTGGACGAGAAGGCGATAGAAGCAGTCAGCCAATGGAAGTTCCAACCGGGAATGAAGGATGGAGAGGCGGTGGCTGTGCAGGCGACGATCGAGGTCAATTTTCGTTTGCTGGACAACCACGGCAGAGTGGGTTGGCAAACGGGCAACATCGCATTCAAACCGCCCGAGGGTGCTACGCGGCCGCGGGTGGTCAGTACCAAGTTTCCGGGGCATCCAGCGGACGCGGGCTTTTCTGCTACGGTGTCGTTCGAGGTGGATGAACGCGGGAAGCCGGTGAACCTGCACGCGGACAAATCGTCGGATCCGCAGTGGGAAGGTAGGGTCCTCGATGCGGTTAAGGAGTGGAGATTCGATCCGGGGATCAAGGATGGGAAGCCGGTGGTGGTTCCGTGTACGGTTAGTGCGGTGATAGGGAGGTAGAGGAGTGCAGGCTAGAGGCAAAAATTGCGGGGGACACGACTGCGTCCGTTGAAGGCTGACCGGTTATGGGCGCTAGCCCGTCATGTCCCCGAATTTTGGGAAGACTGCGCTACTGATGCCAGGTTGTGATTTACAAGGTCGCCGATTCTTTCGATGCTTAGGTCGGCGGGTGGGTATTCGGCCAGCGTTTTGGGATCGCTGGCGTAGTGGCCTTGTTTCACAAAGACGGTGGTAACGCGGGAGTTCCATATCTTTTTTATGGCGTGCAGGATGCGGAGCTTGTCGTCGACCACGACGTAGTGCGCGGCCGGAAAGCGCTGTTCGACGTCCGAGAGCTCGTGTTCCTTGTGGACATATATAAGGACGTTGCCGTTGAAGGTCTCATAGAGACCGGAGCGGTAGACTTTATGCGGCTGGAAAACGACATCGCCATCGGAAAGAATCACTACCGGGCCCCATTGGGCGACGTGCTGTACGGCATCGATTGACCCTGGGAACAGGCGGTTGGCGAAGGGATAGCGGATCAGAAAATAAGAGACGGCTAGCAGGCGCGGATCGCGGGGGTACTCGATACGATAGCGCTGCAGGGCTCCCAGATAATCCGCATAGCCGAGCTCGGAGCGCAGGATTTCGAAGAACTCCCAGTAGCGTTGTGCGCGGTCGGGGCCGACCTCGTTTTGGAGGTGACGTTTGAGATCGGCGGTGACGTGGTCGTTATCGAGGAGGGTATTGTCGACGTCAAAGAGGAAGACTGTGCTGGTGGACGACATGTGGTACTGACTAAGATACCAAAGGTCATGCGGAGTTTCGCGGGGCATGGCCCCGCGCCACTGGGGACCTGGCTACTCGTCGCCGGGGGAGAAGACGTTTTCGAGCAGGCGGCAGCTGGAGTCCAACAAATCATGCACTTCGGGGCGGCCGAAGGTGGCCCGGGCGATGGAGGTGAGGCGGCGGGAGATGGCTTCCGAAGTAGCCTTTTTGCGTGGGGAAGCGGGCCAATGGTTGACGACTTCGAGCCGGTATTCGAGGAAGAGGATTTCGGAACGGGCAGGGGCGGTGGTGGGTAAAGTTAGCATGACGGTTCACTTATCGGTAGGGGTTCGGGATATAAGAGGGGAATTCATATTTAGCCGGGCAGGTCCGATAAGGAAACCGAGGTAAGAACATGATCGACACGGAAGTACGAAAGAGCCAGCGAAGCCAGCGGAAACCGCCGACCAACACGGCGCCCTGGGCGCTCGATAAGCTACCGCCGTTTCCACTGGTGGCCAGCCGTTTGATGCAATTGTTAGCCAAGGAAGATCCGGACATTAGCGAAGTAGGGCGGATGATAGCGGCCGAGCCGGTTTTTGCGACGCGGGTACTGCAGATGGCGAATTCTCCGCTCTTCGCGTTGACGGCGCAGGTTAAGACGCTGTCGCATGCGATCGTGGTTCTGGGCCTGGCGCGGGTAAAGTCGATCACGGTGACGCGGGCGCTGGGCGATTTTGTGGCGCCGGCGCTGAGCGTTCGATCGTTGCGGATATGCTGGCAAAACAGCCTGGCGGGGGCATTGCTGGCGGAGAAACTGGCGCGGGCCTGCAAGATGGATGCCGATGTTGCTTACGTGGCCGGTTTGCTGCGCGATATCGGAAGGTTGGCCTTGCTGGTGAAATATCCGGAATCCTATGCAAACCTGCTGGCTGTTTCGGGCGAGCACGCCTTCGATCTGTTGAGCACGGAGCGGGAGTTGTTCGACCTGGATCATTGCCAGGCGGGCGAGTGGCTGATGGGACGGATGCCGTTCCCACCCGAGTTGGCGGAGGTGGTGGCGCATCATCATGATTTACCAAAAGACAGCAGCTTCCGGTTGGTGGATCTGATCCGGATTGCGGATCGGATGGCGGACGCATTGGGTTTTGCGGTGGTGAAGCAGGCGGATCCGTTGCAGTTCGGGGAAGTTCTGGGAGAGCTGCCGGAAGCAGCGTTGGCTCGGGTTCATTTTGAGGAGGAGAACTTGAGGGCCGAAATCGACATGCGAATCCAGACCTGGGGCTAGAATGGTGAGGTGACTCTGCACCTCGCGTTTCTGTCGATAGCATGTGCTGTTTCGGCGATGGCGCAGGCTGCTTACCCGAATGGTGGCGGCGTGCGCCCGGGAACTTTGCCGCCTAAGTGGATCACCGGTGGACCTAATTGCATCGAAGTTCCGGACTGGCAGATCCACGCGTATAACGAAGACTTCTATATCCTGCGGCAATCGGGCTGCGTCGATTACGAGAAGCCTTTTCTTTATTTGTTATTCGGCAAGGACAAAGTCCTGCTGGAAGACACTGGCGCTCCGCCGAGCGATGCTGCGCGCGTGGTTACGGAAGTGATCGCGAAATGGCTGAAGGCGAAGAACCGGCCTTCAATTGAGCTGATTGTGGCGCATTCGCATGGGCACGGCGATCATGTGGCAGGCGATGCAGGGTTCAAGGGACTTCCCAATATCACTCTAGTTCCGCTCACGGTAGATGGCACGCGCGAATTCTACGGGATTGAGAAATGGCCGGAAGGGATCGGGCATGTGGATTTGGGCGAGCGCGTGTTGGATGTGATTCCGATTCCGGGGCACCACGCGCTTAGCGTGGCATTCTACGATCGCGAGACGGGCGTGCTGCTTACGGGGGATAGTTTGTATCCCGGGCGATTGTATGTCCAGGATTTTCCGGCGTTCGTGCGCAGTACGGAGCGGTTGGTGGAGTTTACCAAAGGTAAGATTGTGGCACATGTGCTGGGGACGCATATCGAACAGATGGCCGTGCCGTACAAGGATTATGTGGTGGGGACGAAGTACCAGCCGGAGGAGCATGAGCTGGCGTTGTCGCGCGGGAATCTGTTGGAGCTGGAGGAGGCGCTGCACGGGATGGGGGATAAGCCGGTGCGGACGGCGATGCGGGATTTTACGGTGTGGCCGAAATAGTTTCTGGTTGCTGGTTTCTGGTTTCTGGTTTCTGGTTCTTAGCTACACGTGGTCAGGGTCTAGGTTGAAGACTTCCGTGGTGATCTGGGAGATTTTCGGAGTGGCGTGAGTACAGGCACTACCTTGCCGCTAGGCTGAGTGTTCGTGGTGGCGCTTCCTGCCGGTCGCGGTTCAGTTAGGCGCCTGAGAGGTTGGGACGCAGCATGCCGTGGAGGTCGCCGGGATCCGGTTTCTTTTTGCCCCAGGTCCAGTAGAGGCCTAGATAGGCGTAGTTTTCGCGTTGTCCGATGGCGGTGTGGCCGTAGCAGAACAGCAACTGAAAACCGGGGTCGCGAAATTTGTAGTAGCCACCGATATCGATCAGCGTGGCTGGCCGGGTTTGCGCGGTGGCGAGGCCTTCCGGGCCGTGATAGAAAATCTCGGTTCCGAGCGTCCACTTTTTGCCAAGATCGCGCTGGACCAGCCAGCCCGCGAATGCAAAATTACGATATCCGGGAGCGTGCACCAGCGTCTCGCCGCCGCCTCCGTAGGTGGTCCACGGGCCGAAACTTTTCTGGGCCCAGAGCGGTAGTTTGTACCAGGTTCTTCCGACGCCCAAACCTCTGGAAGCACTGCCGGAGGGGATCTCGAACATTGTGAATGTCCCGATCATGGGGCGATGCTTGGTTTCCTGGATGAATCGGAGTTTGATGCCCAGCTCGATGTCGCCTATACCGAACGCTCGTGGACCCATGCCGGCTGGGGCGAAGGCGGGATTGTTGGATGGGAAAATGGCTGCGGCCGGAACGATGATGTGGAGGTGAACATTGGGAAGAGCTCCCCAGTTGAACTCGAGCGCTGGGCCGGAAGTGTCAGTTTCTATCGCGGTACCGTCCGATGTTGCGAACGTGTAAAACTCGTAGTTTCGAAAGTCGATGGGCTCGGGATCGTCGGTTTGGAAGGGAGGGCCGGCGAGGACGGCGGTGGAGAAGAAAGACAACAAAACAGTCGTTCGGAGGATCTCTACTGTAGTGGTCGGGTACATGCCGTTATCTCTAATGTAGTGGTTCGCAGGCGAAAGCGCCTGTGCCATCTGTGAGAGCATCTTAAGTTGGGAGGGAGTTCCGGATGGGCGTTGATCCCAATGCTGGACAGCCGGCGCAGGCGTCGAACCTGGTGAATGTTCCGCGGCTGATTACTGCTTACTATGCCGATCGGCCGGATCCGGCCGTTGCGGAACAAAGAGTGTCGTTCGGGACATCGGGCCATCGCGGATCGGCGTTCGATCGAGCTTTCAACGAGTGGCATATCCTGGCGATCACGCAGGCGATTGTGGCGTACAGGACCGGTAAGGGCATCGACGGTCCACTGTTTATCGGAATCGATACGCATGCGCTATCGGAGCCGGCGCTGGCGAGCGCGTTGGAGGTGCTGGCCGCGAACAATGTGCAGGTGATGATCGCGCCGAACGGCGAATACACGCCGACGCCCACGGTTTCGCACGCCATCCTGAAATACAACCGCGGCCGCAAGACGGGACTGGCGGATGGCATTGTGGTGACACCGTCGCACAATCCTCCTGAGGACGGTGGCTTCAAATACAATCCACCGAACGGGGGGCCGGCGGATAGCGAGATCACGACCTTCGTTGGGGCGCAGGCGAATCTGTTTTTGAAAAATGGTTTGAACGGCGTCAAGCGAGTTCTGCTGGAGCAGGCGCTCAAGGCGGACACTACGCGCAGGCATGATTTCCTTGGCGAGTATGTGGGGGATCTCGGCAGCGTGATTGATCTGGACGCGGTTCGGGATTCGAAACTGAAGCTCGGGGTGGATCCGCTGGGCGGCGCGGGCGTGCATTACTGGGAGCCGATCGGCGAGAAGTATGGGCTGAACTTGACGGTGGTGAATTCGGAGGTGGATCCGACTTTCCGGTTCATGACGCTGGATTGGGATGGACGAATCCGGATGGATCCGTCATCGCCTTATGCGATGAGACGGCTGATCGGTCTAAAAGACAAGTTCGATATTGCGTTCGCGTGCGATACCGATCACGACCGTCATGGGATTGTCACACGAAGTTCGGGATTGCTTCCGCCGAATCATTATCTTTCCGTTTGCATCCACTATCTATATGGCAGTCGGCCGGGTTGGCCGCGGGACGCGTCGGTTGGAAAGACGGTGGTGAGCAGCAGCATGATTGACCGCGTGACGGCGAAGCTGGGCCGGAAACTGTACGAGGTTCCGGTGGGGTTCAAGTGGTTCGTGGACGGGCTTTTTGGAGGATGGCTGGGTTTCGGCGGCGAGGAAAGCGCGGGGGCTTCTTTTTTGGCGCGCGACGGCTCGGTGTGGAGTACAGATAAGGATGGGATCATCGCGGCGCTGCTTTCGGCTGAAATCACGGCGCGGACGGGGACTGATCCGGGAGAAATTTACGCGCAGTTGACCAAAGAGAATGGGGAGTCTGTCTACGAGCGGATTGATGCGCCGGCGAATGCGGAGCAGCGGGCCAGATTGGGGAAATTGTCGCCTCAGGATATTTCGGTTTCCGATCTGGCGGGTGAGAAGATTGAGCGGATTCTCACTACAGCGCCGGGCGATGGAAATCCGATTGGCGGTGTTAAGGTGATCGCGGAGAACGGATGGTTCGCGGCGCGGCCTTCGGGTACGGAAGACATTTACAAGATCTATGCCGAAAGTTTTCGGGGCCAAGAACATCTGCGGCGAATACAGGAGGAAGCGCAGAGTATTGTTGGCGGAGTTTTGAGCAAGACCGCAGTTTGAGCAAGAGCATAGTTTGACTCTTTTATGAATCCACAATATACGAATCTCCCGTCGGAGACGCGGAGCGACGATCCACTGATTCATCTGGCGCTGGATCTGCATTGGGCCTGGAGCCATTCCACGGACAAGCTTTGGAAGCGGCTGGATCCGGAATTGTGGGATCTTACGCACAATCCCTGGCTGGTGTTGCAGACGGTTTCGAAACAGAAACTGGACGCCGCTTTAGCCGATCCCGCATTTCAGGGAATGGTGAATGAATTAATAGAGCATGCCCGGGCAAATCGAGAGACTCCGCGCTGGTTCGAGACGACGCATCCGGCAGTTACGCTCAAGACCGTGGCGTACTTCAGCATGGAATACATGTTGAGTGAGGCATTACCCATTTATTCTGGCGGCCTGGGAAACGTGGCCGGGGATCAATTAAAGGCGGCCAACGATCTGGGTGTGCCGGTGGTGGCGATCGGGTTGCTGTATCAGCAAGGCTATTTCCGCCAGGCGCTGGATCCGTACGGCAACCAGATCGCGATGTATCCTTTTAATGATCCGGGGCAACTGCCGATCACGCCGCTGCGGGATCCGGCGGGAGACTGGCTGCGCCTGCGAATCAGCCTGCCCGGATATCCACTGTGGTTACGCTGCTGGGAAGTAAAGGTTGGAGTGACCAAACTGTACCTCCTGGACTCCAATGATCCGGCGAATTTACCGAAAAACAGAGGCATTACCAGCGAACTGTACGGCGGCGGTCCCGAGCTGCGGTTAAGGCAGGAACAAATACTGGGAATTGGCGGCTGGCGGCTGCTGGAAGCGTTGAATATCCATCCGGATGTGTGCCATTTGAATGAAGGGCACGCTGCATTCGCGGTGCTGGAGCGGGCGCGCAGCTTTATGGAAGCCACGGGACAGCCGTTTCAAGTGGCGCTGGCCGTGACGCGGGCCGGAAATCTTTTCACTACTCATACGCCTGTGGAGGCCGGTTTCGACCGCTTTTCGGCTGATTTGATGCGGCCATATTTCAAGGCGTACGCCGAGGAGCGGTTGCATATATCGTTCGACGATCTGATGGCGCTGGGGCGTCGCAACCGTTACGACGAAGGAGAGCCGTTCAACATGGCGTACCTGGCCATCCGGGCGAGCGGCGCGATTAATGGCGTGAGCCGGTTGCATGGCGAGGTGAGCCGCCGGTTGTTTCAACCGTTGTTTCCGCGCTGGCCGGAAGGCGACGTGCCGGTGGGTCATGTAACCAACGGCGTTCACGTGGCGACTTGGGACTCGACGGAAGCGGACCAATTGTGGACGAAGCTTTGCGGGCCGGGGTCATGGCGCGGCAATTTGAATGGTATCGGCGAGCACATCCACCAGGCGAATGATGGGGAACTGTGGGCCATGCGCACGAGTGAGCGGCGTTCTCTGATTGAGGATGTACGTATTCGTCATGCGAGGCAAACAGCGGTGTGGTCGACATCGGCGGAGGAGACCGCCGCCGCTGGACGAGTCTTCGACTTTGACACGCTAACGATGGGTTTTGCGCGGCGCTTCGCTACGTACAAGCGGCCTAATCTGCTGTTGCATGATCCCGCGCGCTTGATTCGGATTCTCACAAATCCGCAACGGCCGGTGCAGTTGCTGTTAGCGGGGAAAGCGCATCCGCAGGATTTGGCTGGGCAGGCCATGATCCGGGAGTGGAACGAATTCGTGCGCAGGCCGGAAGTGCAGTCGCACGTGATTTTTCTGGTGGACTACGACATGCTGTTGACCGAGCGCATGGTGGCGGGCGTGGATTTGTGGATCAACACGCCGCGGCGTCCGTGGGAAGCCAGCGGGACGAGCGGAATGAAGGTGCTGGTGAATGGCGGGTTGAATGTTTCCGAGCTGGACGGCTGGTGGGTGGAAGCGTACAAGCCTGAGGTTGGATGGGCCATTGGCGACGGGAAGGAGCACGGAGACGATCCGTCTTGGGACGCTGCCGAAGCCGAGGCACTTTACGATTTGCTGGAGCGCGAGATTATTCCTGAGTTTTACTCTCGCGATGAGCATGGGATTCCGAAGGCATGGGTCACGAAGATGCGGGAGAGCATGGCGAATCTAACGCCGGAGTTTTCCGCGAATCGAACCGAGCGCGAGTATACGGAGAAGCATTACTTGCCGGCTGCGGAAGCCTACGCTCGGCGGTCGGCCGATAAGGGCAAGATTGGAGCGGCTCTGGTGGAGTGGCAGGAGAATCTGGCGCGAGGGTGGAAGGACGTGCATTTTGGTCCGTTGCAGGTGGGGAGTGTGGATGGGCATCTGATTTTTGAGGTGCAGGTTTATTTGGGCGCGATTGATCCGGGCGCGGTGCGGGTGGAATTGTGTGCAGATCCGGTGAAGAGTAGTGAGCCGCCGTTCCGGCAGGTGATGGATCGGGGCCAGCAGCTTACTGGATCGGTGAACGGATATTTGTATTCCGCGCGCGTGCCGGCTACGAGGAATGCCGGCGATTTTACGCCGCGTGTGGTGGGGTATCATGCGGATGCGGTGGTGCCGTTGGAGGCGGGGGAGATTTTGTGGGAGAGGTGAGGTGGTTAGTTCGCAGGCGGGAGCGCCTGCACCACATGGCAGCGCATGGCGCTGCCCCACATGCATGAACCACATCCATCCAGGTGAAATGCAGTTATAGCGGGACGGCGTTTTGTTCTATGTAGCGCTGCAGGCTTGAATCGGGGCCGATGTAGTGGAACTCTTCGGCGTATTCCAGGCCGTGGCGTTTGCCGATGTTGGCGTCGCGCTGCTGGAACGCTTGTTTGATGAACTCGTTGTTCGAAAAATTGGGCAGACGCAGCTTTTGCTCGGCTAGAGAAGCTTCCAGATCTCTGACCATGTGATCAATCATAGTGCGGCAGGCGCGGATACCGGCTAGTTTGGTTTCTAAGGTGGGCGCGATGTCGACTACGCGGTTCACCAATTGCGGGCCGCGAGCAAAATAATATTTTTCGCTCACGCTGTGCGGGTGCAATCCTGCGGCGAAATGTTCGGGAAGATCCAACTTGCCGCCGGACATCCAGCAGGCGGCTTCCACAGCGCGGGCGGTTACGTAATGATCGGGATTCTCTTCGTAGTGTCCCCACGGATCGTAGCTGAAAACTGTATCCACTTTGAGTAGCCGGAAAAGGAAGATGAGGCGGGCGCGCAACTCCGTGGGAGCGATGTCGTCCATGCGGTGGTTGCGATAGCTCAAGTCGAAACTTTTCGCCAGGCCGAGCACGCGGATCACTTCCGCCGTGTCGCGTTCATTTGCCAGAACGGTTTCGCCGAGCGAGAGATTGAAGGAATCTTTTTCGTCGTTGCTCGAGCGAATGAAATATCCGGTGGCGCCTTCGCGCAGCAGTTTGGCGATGGTGCCACCGGCGAAGATCGGGCCGTCATCGAGATGCGGAGTGATGAGGGCAAGCACTTTTCCTTTACGCGGGGTTCCGGTGGCAGATCTTTCGATGGATACATCGGTAGCGGCTGTTTGAGCGCCTAAGGCACTGCCGGCCAGGGCGCTGGCAAGAAAATCACGACGGATCATGACGCGCTAAGCCGCTGCTTTGGACAGCACTTCGCGAAGGCGGCGCGCGACGATGAGATCCTCGCCGGGCTCGAGCATCCAGACGCCGACGACGATGGTGTTTTCATCCGAAGGCAATCCCGTGGTGCCGGATTTGCGGCCGGTGGATGGATTGAGCTCAATGGCGGGCGATCCAGTGCGCAGAATTTCCGCGACTTCGAGCGGGCTCTTTTTGACGCGCGATTGGTCGTAGCGGAGAACTAGGTGCGGGATGTGATTCGCGACGGGCGGAACGTGGATCTCGTGGGTGAGCGTGGGAATGCTTTTTAGTTCGGCCGCGATGCGATTGGCGCGGCGGCGAAATTCAGCGTCCATGCCTTCATCGGTCTGGTTCAGGAACCAATCCACGGCCGCCACCATTCCGATGATTTGTTCCTTCGCGACTTTCATGCCGCGGCCCACGGTTTCATCGAAGGGGTTGTTGTTCCAGGTGGCGGCTTCGATCAGATCTTTGCGGCCGAGCAGGAGCCCTGCGTTTTGTGGACCGCGAATTCCTTTCCCTCCGGAAAAAGTCACCAGGTCGAAGCCCATTTGCGTGTAATTCCAGAGATTGGAGATGGGCGGCACGTCGGCGGCAGCGTCGTTGAAACAGGGCACGCCATGTTTGTGGGCCACGCGGATCCAGTCTTCGCGGCCGATCTGGCCTTCCTCGGCTGCATTGAAGAAGTTCGTCATCACGGTGCGATCGGTGAAGGCGCGCTCGTAATCTTCGAGCGTCTCCACCTCGACGATTCGAACGCCGCAGTTCTTCATGGCATGGTCGTAGCCGTATCGATGGGTTTTCTGAACGATGACTTCGTTCTTCAAGCTAGAGACATCGGTGGGGAGTAGATCCGGGGATTTTCGATTGCCGACCGTCATGCAGGCGGCGGTTCCCAAGGTGAGCGCGGAGGCGGCGCCGGCGCTGACTAACGCTCCTTCGCACTTCAGTTTCTTGGCGAGATATTCGCCGGCCTTTTTTTGCAGCTC
>JBEKJJ010000075.1:0-28026 GCA_050011295.1 Bryobacteraceae bacterium | reverse complement strand
AGCAACTGCATTCGCTCGCTCGTGATCCAGTCCACGATCCGATTGAATACCTTGTAACCTCCGGTGGAACTGGTCTCCGGCGGAGCAGATTCCACTTCCAGTACCTGAATTTTTGATGGATGCATTGAATCCCGTTCCTAAGTTTAAATACGCGGGCCACCCGCAAAAAGCTTCAATAAAATTACAATCGAGTAACTTATTTCACTATACCAGTGGGGCAGGCGCTTCCGCCTGCCAACCGGCTTTTCACGACTTCTCAGAGTCGTAAGTGGAACCTTGCGCTATCATTAGGCTCGGAACGCATGGCATCCACAACTCGGTCGCGCTCTTTTCTGATCATCTTATCGTTAGCCGCCGCTCTCTTCACCGCCTATGCCGCATGGCCTCGATTTCGCTACGCCACCTGGGCGCTTGCGGGACGCAGCCCCGTCTGTCCTTTTTCACACGCCATCCGCTGGCAGGCTGAGGAGGATGAGCTGCGAATGGCGAAAGATCGAATTTTGCGCGGCAGTAAATTCGTGTCCCAGGACCACGGGCTGGAATTGTGGGACACACCCAAGGGTCGCTTTTGGATTCCCAAAGGCAACCGCTACGTGTTGCCCTTCAATCTGGCGGAGATGGAATCGCACATCTATGGAACTGGGCCGCATTTTGTCCAGTCCGGCGATATCGTTCTGGATTGCGGCGCGAGCGACGGCGATTTTACGCGCGAGGCTCTCGAGGCCGGCGCCAAGCTGGTGGTGGCTATCGAAATTTCCCCCGCCGCCCAGGAATGCCTGCGCCGGAATCTGGCTGAGCCCATTGCCGCTCACCGCGCCATCGTCTATCCCAAAGGCGTCTGGGATTCAGACGGAACGCTGCGGCTGAACGTCAGCGATTCCAATTTCGCCGCCAACAGTGTAGTGTTGCGTCCGGAGGGTTCGCACACCGATGTGGAAGCTTCGCTCACCACCATCGACAAAATCGTTAGCGAACTGGGACTCCCGCGCGTGGATTTCATCAAGATGGATGTCGAAGGCGCCGAAGTAAACGCATTAGCCGGAGCTCAGGCCACCATTGCGAAATTCAAACCGCGGCTCTCCATCGCCACCGAGCACAAGCCGGATGACGAAGTCACCATCCCGCAAGCGGTGCGGCGCTTGCGGAATGACTATAAGATGACGTGCGGACCGTGTGCCGGCTCGGGCACACGCATTCTTCCGGCTGTGTTGTATTTTGACTAGGGCTTACTCAATCACAATCGGCCGATCAAAAACCACGTCCAGCGTCGAACCCTGGCGCAGCTCCACTTCCTTGCCGCGAGTCAGCAGCACGGTGGCTAGTCCCACTGCACTCCCCGCTGCGGCGCCTATGCCCGCGCCCGTCCAGCTTCGATCGGCGATGCCCCCAATGGAGGCCCCCGTACCCGTCAGAATCGCGATGCGCGCCGCATCTTTGCCGACAGTCGGCGCCTGCTCCACCTTGTTTTCTGTCCCAGTGACTTTCTGGCCGCTGTCACCGGAATCCACGGAGTTCAAGTGCGGAGCGAACTTCACCACTTGCCCCTGCGCCAGTGTCAGTGTCTCCAGCCGGATCGCCAATTCGGCTCTTCCGCTGACACGCCCGCTGCGCTTGGTCTCGGCAACAACGCCTTGCACATAACTGCCGACCGGCACGATGATCTTCCCGTCCACGGCGATGGGACTCGCCGACCGCAAGTAAACGTAATCGCCCTCCTTCGCCGTGCGAGTGCTCAGCGAGTTTTCCATCCGAAGCAACAGGTGGGACCCTTGAGGAATTTCCGCCGCCGATACAACGGCCGCCAGCGCGAAACAAGAAAACCAAGTCGTTTTAGTATGCATGGACTGCTCCTGCTTGAATAGTAACTTACTCCAATCCCGCCTTACTCAACAACCTTCTCAGCGACCCAGCGCCGCCCGCGCCCTCCTGCGTGCCGGCGATGTTTCCATCCCGGTCAATCACCATATAAGGAGGAAAGGAGCGGGACGGGTAGAGCGCCGCAAGGTTGGTGTCCTCGGTCAGGAACACTTTGCAGGCGCGCGGCATCTGCTCCAGATATTTTTTAACCACTTTTTTCGGTTCCATGAAGTCTACCGCCGGAACTACCAGGCCGCGATCGGCAAACTCCCGCGTCAGCTCATCCACCACGGATTGCTCGCCCCGTCCAACGTGGAACCCTGACGTAGCTCCACTTCCTTCCCTCGCGTCAGCAGCACAGTAGCTAGTGCCACTGCGCTTCCGGCTGCGGCGCCTATGCCCGCGCCCGTCGAGCTTCGATCGGCGATGCCCCCAATGGAGGCCCCCGTACCCGTCAGAATCGCGATGCGCGCCGCATCTTTGCCAACAGTCGGCGCCTGCTCCACCTTGTTTTCTGTCCCAGTGACTTTCTGGCCGCTGTCACCGGAATCCACGGAATTCAGGTGTGGAGCAAACTTCACCACCTGACCTTGCGCCAGTGTCAGTGTCTCCAGCCGGATCGCTAATTCGGCTCTTCCGCTGACACGCCCGCTGCGCTTGGTCTCGGCAACAACGCCTTGCACGTAACTGCCCACCGGCACGATGATCTTCCCATCCACGGCGATGGGACTCAGATTCCCTAGCCAGTTAAATTCACTCGCCGGTTTCTTCGAGGAAACAGCTCTCGAACGCCCGGTCCAGCAGGTCGTCAGTCAAGCGGAACGGATGCTTCTCGAAGTGGATCATGTCGATCACGTGCGAGAGAACATCGCGCGGATGACAGCGCCGGAATACTTTGCCGGTGCCTTGGTAATGCTTCTCGATGAAGCGCCGGATGGAGCTTTCTTCGTGCGGCAGGTTCTTCGACTCGCAGAAGTTCCGGAAGATGTTCATAAATTCGTTTTCGTCCGGACTGCGCAGCAGCATTTTGTATTGAATGCGGCGCAGGAACGCTTCGTCTCCCAACTGATCCGGCCGCAGGTTGGTGGAAAAGATCAGGAACGCTTCGAAGGGCACGGTCATCTTGCCGCCGGTCAGAAACTTCAGGTAATCGATGCGGCGCTCCATGGGAACGATCCAGCGGTTGAGAACTTCCGATGGCGCGCACTGCTGACGTCCAAAATCGTCGATCAGATAAATCCCGTTGTTGGCTTTTAGCTGGTAAGGCGCATCGTAGACCTTGGAAGTGGCGTTATATTTCAGATCCAGCATTTCGAGCGTCAGCTCGCCGCCGGTCATGATAAACGGCCTCCGGCATTTAATCCAACGGCGGTCATATTGGGGGCCGCAGGCCAGCACCGACTGCTCCACGGCATCCTCAACGGGCTGGTGATACACGGGGTCGAATACCTGAATGATGGAGCCTTGACTTTCGATCGCGTGAGGCACAAAGATGCACGAGTCGTCCAGGCCTCCGAGCGCCTCCGCCAAAAAGGTTTTGCCGTTGCCTGGCTGTCCATAAATCAGAAAGGAATTTCCGGAGCTAACCGCCGGGCCGATCTGCGACAGCACTCGCTCCGTCATCACCATGCGGCGGTAAGCATGCGCCAACGCCTCAGGAGTCAGCCAGCCGTCGGCACGCCGCTGTCGGCGCACGATGTGACTATATTGAAACAAGGGGACCGGCGCGGGACCAGTGTACTGATTACTCTCCATGCACTCCCGCGCGGCAGTTCGGCCGGTCTCGGTCAAGGCGAACACGGCGGTGCTGTTCCCCATCCCCATCGACTTCTTGACCTGAATGAAATGCTGCCGCTTGAAGAGCTCGAGGAACTCCTCTACTAAGCTGAATTTCAAACCCAGGGCTTCCGACAGATCCCGGCCCAGCAGGTCGCCGCGCGAATAAAGCAGCTTCAAGATCAACTGCTCTATCACCGAGCCTGCCAGTCCTGTGTCTTCCAGGTTTTCCGGCAGCGGCGGAGCAAGATTCATGTCCTCCGTCTGGAGCGCAAGGTTCTGGAGCGACAGGTTTTCGTCTTGAGCCTGGAGATCATCCAGGATTGGTGCGGTTGCCATGGTATGAAACTTGATTGTGAAGGCAGAGGTACCAGGCGGCAATAGGAACTTGGTCCCGGTTCACTAAGTTGAATTGCCGGTCTTGCGCATCCGGAAAACCCGTGCTCCTCTGAGCGTCCGAGTACTAGTCCCGCAGCGTTGCGCGGCGTGCGGTCCATTCGGCGCCGGCCAGGATCACCATGGATGCTACAAATCCCCACAAGATGATGGTGACGGTGTAGACAAATGGGCCGTACTCCATAGCGAGCTTTTGCCGGAGGTAGGGCCACGTTAGAAGATTGACGTATTTGAGAATTTCGAGCAGCAGTCCCACGCCGATCGCCGCCGGGATGATGCGGCCGGGCTTGATTTTGCAATTGGGCAGCAGCCAGTAAATGAGAAAGAGCAGGAGCATGGAGAGAGGAACGGCCGCCAGCTTGAAGTATTGGTTATTCAACGCCGTTAGCGTTGTTGAGATCAGCATGAGCGCACCACATGTGAGGATGAGTCCGAGGCCGATCAACTGGTTTTTGAAATAACTCCGATTCGTCGGGCAGCGCCAGATGCGATTGAGCGCCACTTCCATGGATTCAAAAATCCCGCTGGCAGTGAAGAATAAAAGTACGATGGAAATAATCTGCACCGGACCGCGGGATGCCACCGTGACCTCGAAGTTGCGACGCAGAAAATGGCCGAAAGCGTCGGGGAAATAATCGTCGAGGGTGAAGTAGATGGCGTTGACAGCGGCTTTCCAGTGCAAGACATGCTGGCACAAGGAGAGCATCACGATCAGAAACGGGAAAAACGACAACAGCATTCCGGCCGAGACGGAAAATGCGTATACGTGAACTTCCGTCTGCATGAGGTATCGCACGGCCGGCAGAAGCGCGCGCCCGGCTCGGACTAGAACGTTCGGGGAAGCGGTTGTTTCCAATATTTCATCGTAACGTTTAGTGGGTCTGCGTCGCGTACCACAATCTATGCAGGGTCCACTGCGGTTAGAATTGTTGGTTTTGATTGTCGACTCGCACGAGCCGAGCTCGCACGCCGTGGGATTCCTCTCCGGGTTGTTCCCGACAGTTTTTGAAGGTGCTACAAATCCCTATCTGCCGATTGCTTTATTCCAGTGGACGATTTACTTCCTCGTTGTCTATCTGCTAATCGGGCCGGTGCGCCGGACTGTCCGTATCCGCGCTGTGACGCGCGCGTTACCAGGCTGAATGCGTGCTGCTGAGCGTTAGCGCCGGGAGCTCTCCCTCCCCCAGCGCCAACGCAGGCTCCTCCTAACTCGTCGCCGCCGAGCTTGTCACGGTGCTGGCGATCCTGCTAAAAACCATGCTGACGTCTTTCGAAACACCCGGCATGAACATGCCGGAGACCACAGCGATGAACCCGCCGATCATCGCGTATTCGATTAGGTCCTGACCGTGCTGGTCGCTCCAAATTTGGAGCCTGATCAGCGAATGCCAAATCTTTTGCATCGGGCGTTTTGTTCTCTTTCGTTCTTTACTAAGGCATCTGTCATGCCAAGGCTGTACGACCGGTCAAGTTCATGGGAACAAAGAAGCCGGGATTTCTGGCAGGGTTTCGAACGGGACAGGACGTCGCGTTTTGTCCCCTGAAGGGATGACAGGATGTCTCGGAGGGCCTTAGGTCCGAGCGCGGATGTCAGGGCAACATCCGCGCATGCGGACCTTGTTGAAATACTTACCGCCGAAAATGATCGTAGCGATGATCGAACGCTCGTTCGTGCTCGAACCGCGGAGCGATGCGCACCACGGCAGGGGGCGCCCAGTATCCGGCCACCCAAACGCCTCCGGGCGCATAGTAGCCGTTCACCCACGCGTATCCGGGGCCGGGACAAACCGGTCGAACCACAGCCACTGGCGCGCCGAACCCGATTCCAACCGTCACTCGCGGTGCCGCAAACAAGCCGCCGGCGAGAAGCATCATCAGAAGCATTGTCTTTTTCATTTTCTTCAGCCTCCACGCCCTTTCTGAAGGCAAGGCGTTTGCCAGATCGCAAATGCTTCATGACACTGGATTTCGATGCTGAGCGTTTGACCCGCAGTGGTGGAGATCCGCCAATGCAGTGGTGGAGTTCAGCCGACGCGCTCTTCCAGCACCACCTGGACCGTGTCGCCGACGGCTTTGCCGATGACTTCACGGATTTCCGCCTTGACCGGCAGCATATGCGTGCCGTCACCCCTGGCCATAAACGAGCTCCGGAAAGGATGGCCGTCGATTTTGCCCGTGACCTTCACCAGCCCGCGAGTGCCAAAGAATTTTACGGAAGCGGGCCAGACCACGTAAGTCCAGCCGCCCTTATTGGGGCTCTTCTGTAGCTTGGCCGTGAATTTTTGGTTCAACATGATCGTGTTGTCAGTTCTCCGACGGTTTCTCCGCATGGTCGATCACGAGGACCTCGACGGGCATTCGCTTCAACTTTAGCGTTAATCCAAGCTGCTTCGCGACCGCAGTGGACACTTGCCACCTGAGATCCGCAACGGCGTCGTCACGGTTCTCTATCGTTGCGTCCACCTTCCAACGCAGAGTGAAGTTGAATGCGCCCGTGAGCCCGGTGCGATCCGCCACCAGCAGCTTCAGGTTGCGAGACAGAATCTCAGCGAACTCGTCCATTGTGATGGCGGTCGCATCGAGACGTTCGTGCGCGTTGTTATAAGAACTTTTTGCGTCGCCGGCCTGCTGAAGCTTCGGACCGTTCTTCGCGACTTCCAGAACCATCGTTTCGCCGAGCCGGGATTCTTGATGCAGGGCCAGCGTGAACCTCTCGGCGAGCAGAGTTTGCAGCATCGGCATGAGGGCCTTGTCGCCAATGGGTTGTCCGGCTCGGGCGGTGATATCGAAATGGTCAGTGTCGATCCAAGCGGGCCCACCCAGGACGCGCTCCGGCCCAACCACATAGGCGCCGACGATGCAGCGTTTCAATGTGACATTGGTGCATCTCATCAGTCCAGGTGTGGTGTCGCAGCCAGACCGGCCAGCCGCCACCTCTTCGGGACTGCTCGGCCGAATGGAGGCGGCCTCGAATCGCGGCGGGTCCGACTGGGCCGCTCGCGCTTGAGCAAGGCTGAACGCGAGTGACAAAACCGAGCAAACGGCTACTCGACGCATCATGGACCTCCTGGGAATCATGACGATGAGCGCTCAGCAGGTGTGCAGAGATCGACGATTCCCACGGGATCTAATCCACCACCACCCGCCGGCCCTCAATCCGCCAACGGCCACTAAGGACAATGGCGACGGCTTCACCATAGATGCGGTGTTCTTCCGCGAGGATTCTGGCCGAGAGGGACTCGGGCGTGTCGTTTTCGAGCACCGGGACTGCAGCTTGCAGAATGATCGGCCCGGCATCCAGTTGCGGGTCGACAAAATGCACCGTGCATCCGCTGATCTTCACGCCGTGCTCGAGCGCCTGCTTCTGAGCGTCGAGTCCGGGAAAGGCCGGCAGTAGCGACGGATGAATGTTTAGAATCCGCAGCGGAAATGCCTGACAGAATTCGGCGGTCAACAGACGCATGAAACCGGCCAGGCAGACCAGATCCACTTGCCGGTTTTTCAGCTCGGCCACTAACAGCCGGTCATACTCTTCGCGGCGAACGTCTTTTGAAGGGATGCACAGGGCCGGCAATCCGCGATCGAGTGCGATTTCGAGGCCACGCGCGGTCGGACGATTTGAAATCACGGCAGCGATTTCGGCTTCGATGCGCCCGGCGGCTACGCTATCCGCAATGGCTTCGAAATTCGATCCGCGTCCGGAAAGCAGGATGCCGATCCGCTTCACCGCTCACCGCCAACATAAATGACGCGTGGGCCGCGCGACTCAACCACGGAGCCGATTTCGAAGAACTCCTGATGCGCGCGCGCCAGAATCGTGCGAGCTTTCGCGAGATTGCGCTTCGAGACCACCAAAATCATGCCGATCCCCAGATTGAACGTTCGCCGGTAATCGGCCAGATCGATATTTCCGATGGCGCGGAGCTTTTCGAAGATAGGAGGAATGGTCCAGGTGGAAACATCCACGCGCGCCGCTAAACCTGATCGGAGAATGCGAGGCGTGTTGTCGGTAATCCCACCGCCCGTGATGTGCGCCGCGCCTTTCAGCAAGCGCGCGGCCAATAATGCGCGAATCGGCTTCAGATAACTTCGGTGGACTTTCAGCAGCTCATCGGCCAGCAGCTTGTCCAGCGGCAATCGCGCGACATCGAACAGCAATTTGCGCGCGAGCGAATAGCCATTCGTGTGGAGGCCGTTCGAGGGAAGGCCCAGCAAAACATCGCCCGGCCGGATAGAGCTGCCGGTTAGCATCGCATTTCGCTCCACCGCGCCCACAATAAATCCCGCGAGATCGTATTCGCCCGATTGATAGAATCCGGGCATCTCGGCTGTTTCGCCGCCGATCAAAGCGCAGCCGTTATTGCGGCAGCCGCGCGCCACTCCTTCGATCACTTGCCCGGCTATGTCGGCATCCAGTTTCCCCACCGCGAAATAATCCAGGAAAAACAGCGGAACCGCTCCTTGCACGGCAATATCGTTGACACAGTGATTCACCAGATCTTCGCCGATGGTATTGTGGCGGCCGCTTAAGAATGCGATCTTCAACTTGGTGCCCACGCCATCGGCTGAGCTGATCAAAACGGGCCGCTTCCAGCCGGCCAGCAAATAGCCGCCGCCAAAGCTGCCGATGTCAGTTAGCACTTGCCGACTGAAGGTGCTGCGCGCGTGTTTGCGGATGAAGGATACGGCGCGGTCCGCTTCGTCGATATTGACTCCGGCATCCTTGTAACCAATTCGTTTTTTCAACGCCATTTCACTCTACAATTGTTGGGGGAGAACTACCATAATAAGCGATTGCCTATGAAGCGACTTTTGATCTTGTTGTCATTGATAGCCGGTGCGATATTTGCCGCGCCCCCGGGCGCTGTCGCGATCCGCAACGCGCGCGTCGTTCCGGTGAGTGGACCGGCCATCGCGAAAGGCACCGTGGTTCTGCGCGACGGATTGATCGAAGCCGTAGGCGCGGACGTAGCGGTTCCAGCGGACGCCTGGGTGATTGAGGGCGACGGTCTGACGGTTTATCCCGGCCTGATTGACGCGCTGAGCACATTCGGAATTCCGGATGCAGCGCCTGCGGCCTCAGGCGGTGCACGTGGAACAACTCCGCAGCCCGCGGCAACTCCGGCCCAACCTGCTAATCAATCCGCGCCCCCTCCCGCGCGTGGACCGGAGGATCGTCCATTCACCACCAGTTGGCTGAAAGCGGCCGACCTGGTGAAGCCCAGCGATCGGCGTCTGGAATCGGTTCGCGCCGAAGGTTATACGACCGCTGTCACTTTTCCGAATCACGGAATTTTCGCCGGCCAAGGAGCCATCGTAAATCTGGCTGGCGCAACCACCGGTGAAATGGTGGTGGCCGAAGGCGCCGGCCAATATGTCACTTTCACCACCACTCCTGGATTCGGCGGCGGATTTCCGAATTCGCTGATGGGCGTGCTGGCCTACGTTCGCCAAGTCTATGTGGACGCCGACCATTACAAGCAAGCCAAGCAATTCTACGCCGGCCATTCGCGCGGGACGCCGCGTCCTGATTTTGACCGGGCGCTCGAAGGAGTGCTGGAATCTTCCAGAGTCCTGCTGCCTGCCACGCGCCGAATCGATGTGGATCGCCTGCTGCGCTTCGCCAACGAGCTGCATGTCGAGGCGTTGCTCTACGGTCTGCCGGAAGGCTACCGGTCTGCGGATCTGCTCAAGAACGCGGCTGCGACGGCGCTGGTCAGCTTGAAGTGGCCGGAAAAGACCAAGGATTCCGATCCTGATGAACCCGACAGCATTCGCGTGCTGGAAGTTCGCGACCATGCGCCTTCCACTCCAGCGGTGCTCGCGAGGAGCGGCGTCCGGTTCGCGCTGTATTCCGGCGGGATCGATCATCGTGCTGACCTTTTCAAGGCTGTGAAGCGCGCTATTGATGCGGGACTGGCTCCAGAAGACGCGTTGCGCGCTATGACCCTTACGCCGGCTGAAATTTACGGTGTTGCGGACCGGCTCGGCAGTATCGAGAAAGGCAAGATCGCTAATCTGGTGGTCACCAAAGGCGATCTGTTCATGGATAAGACTGAAGTGAAGTATGTGTTTGTGGACGGGGTAAAGTTTGAGCCGGTGGAAGAACCGCCGCCGGCGCGGCCGGGCGCGCCTGAAGCTTCGAATCCAGGAGAAAATCAATGAAGCTTGCATTGTTGGATCTAGCGTGGCGCAGGCACTCCTGCCTGCCGGGTCGAGACTCATCTCGACCCCGGTTTTCGATGGCCAGCCATGCACCGGCAGGAGTGCCGGCGCGGCAGACTGAGAGTCTGCGCCACAGTTACTTCGAGCAAGTAGTTTTATTCACAGGCGTATTTGCGGTGACTTTGGCGGCTGCTACTCCGCCTATCGTCATTCAAAACGCCACTATTCTGACGGTGACCAAGGGTACGCTGAACGGATCGGTCCTGATTCGCGACGGGAAAATCGCGGAAGTGGGCGAAAAGGTCGCCGTTCCAGCGGGCGCCAAAGTGATCGACGCTTCCGGGCAATTCGTGATGCCTGGAATCATCGACTGCCATTCGCATATCGCTGCCGACAGTATCAATGAGGGCAGCGTTTCAGTTTCATCCATGGTGGGCATCGAAGACGTATTGAACCCGGATGACATTTCCATCTACCGGGCCGTTGCGGGCGGCGTCACTACGGCCAACATCCTACACGGCAGCGCAAACTCCATTGGTGGAAAATGCACGGTCATCAAGCTGCGCTGGGGTAAGGATGCGCACGAAATGATCTTCGAAGGAGCTTTGCCGGGCATCAAGTTCGCGCTCGGCGAGAATCCCAAGCGTGCTGGAAATCCTACCGGCCAGCGGATCGGAGCGGGCAATGTGCAGGGGCGCTATCCAGCCACTCGCATGGGGGTGGAGGACGTGATTCGCGAAGCATTCAACGAAGCCAAAGCGTACCAGCAATCCTGGAAAGACTATGACCAGAAGGCCGCTCGTGGCGAGCCGGCCGTCCCTCCGCGGCGCGACCTCAAGCTGGAGCCGCTGGTGGAAGTGCTGGAGGGTAGACGCCTGGTCCACGCGCACTGTTATCGCGCAGACGAGATCCTGATGCTGCTGCGCGTCGCGGATGATTACGGCTTCAAGATCCGTACACTGCAGCATGTGCTGGAAGGCTACAAAGTGGCCAAGGAGATCGCCGCGCATGGAGCCGGAGCGTCCACGTTCAGCGACTGGTGGGCGTATAAGATGGAAGCTTTCGACGCCATTCCCTACAATGCGGCAATCATGACGCGGAAGGGCGTGCTGGTTTCGCTCAATAGCGATTCCGACGAATTGATGCGCCACTTGAACGACGAAGCCGCCAAGACCATGAAGTATGGCGGGCTGTCGGAAACCGAGGCGCTGTCGCTCGTGACCATCAACCCGGCCAAACAACTGATGATCGACAATCGCGTGGGATCCATCGAAGTTGGAAAAGACGCTGACCTCGCGATTTTCGACAAGCATCCACTTTCCAATTACGCGAAAGTGGAAAAAGTTTTTATCGATGGGCAACTGTATTTTGATCGCGCGAGCGACCTGGCGGAGCGAGGGGAACGCGAGACGGAGAAGAAAAAGTTGATGGACAAAGAGAAGGAAGAGCAGAAGAAAAATGCGCCCGCCGGGCGTGGGAGGCCGGCAGCATGAAATCGCTCTTGGTTGCTTTTTTGCTCGCGATTCCGCTCACGGCCTCCGACGATGACAGCTTTCTGATTCGCGGCGCGACTATTCATCCGGTGGCGAGCGCGGAAATTCAGAACGGCTCAGTGCTGGTGCGCGATGGAAAGATCGTGGGTGTCGGCCGCAATCTGGCCGCGCCCAAAGGCACGCGCATTGTCGAAGGCAAGGGTCTGCATGTTTATCCGGGGATGATCGATTCGGCCACTGAAATGGGGCTTTCTGAAATCAGTTCTATCCGAGAAAGTGTGGATGTTGGCGAGATCGGGAAATTCGATCCGCAGTTGCGCGCTGAAATTGCCATCAATCCCGCCAGCGAGCATATCCCGGTGACTCGCGCGAACGGGATCACAACCGTGATTGCAATGCCCATGAGCGCCGGCGGTGGGGGCGGATTCGGGCGTGGCGGAGGCGGCAGCATCATTACCGGCCAGGCCGCGCTGGTGCATCTGGACGGCTGGACGTGGGAAGAAATGGAAATCAAGAAGTCGGCCGGCATGGGAATGCGTTTTCCCATCATCCCGCCTCCCCCTGGACGCTTCTTCGGCGCAGATTTTCCGGGCGCTAAGACGTTCACGGAATCGAAGAAGGATTACGAGACTGAGCTTCGCGAACTGAAGGAATTCTTCGAAAACGCGAGGCGCTATCAGAAAGCCAAGGCTGCCAAGGAAAAAGGCTTCCAAACTGATCTGAAGTACGAAGCCATGCTGCCGGTGCTGGAAGGAACTGAGCCGTTGATCGTTATGGCGTCCCGCGAACGGGCTATCCGGGATGCGGTTCAATTCGCCGATCAGCAGAAAGTACACGTGATCATCGCCGATCCGCGCGAGCTCGGCAAGATGGGCGCCGAGTTGAAGAGCCGAAATATTCCAGCTATCCTGGGGCCCACGCTGGCACTGCCCCTGCACGAAGACGATCCATACGATGCGGCTTATACATTGCCGGACCAGTTCTACAAAGCCGGGGTGAAGTTCGCGTTTGGCAGCTTCGACAACGAATTCGCGCGGAACCTTCCCTATCAGGCTGCTACCGCGGCAGCTTTCGGATTGCCGGTTGACGAAGCGGTGAAGGCGGTGACCTTGAATGCCGCTCAGATTTGGGGCGTGGCCGATAGGCTAGGCTCCATCGAAGAGGGAAAATCGGCGGACCTGATGGTAACCGATGGCGATCCGCTGGAAGCCAAAACGCAGGTGAAGCAGCTCTACATCAAGGGCAAAACGGTGGATCTGGACAATCGACACAAGCGGTTGTACGAGAAGTATTTGAGCCGGCCGTAGGTTTTTCCGAACCGAATAACCGAATAACTGAATAACCGAAGAACGGTCTTCAGTCAATAAACCCGCGCCAGGTCTTTCCCTTGCCATCGCGCAGCACGATGCCGAAGTTGTCCGTAACTCCCGTTATCGTGTGGCCGTTGGGATCCCGAAAGGTATACCGGACCGATTCATCTGCGTTCGTTTCGGCCGAGCCGCGCCAGATATTTCCAAATTCGTCGCGCAGCCGCAGATGATCGCCGTGGCCGAATCCGTACAAACGAGTGGTGCTGGCTTCTTCCTCAAAGCTGAAGAACCCGCCCGGAATCTTGCTATGAGTCTTCTTGCGCTTGAAGATACCTCGGTAGATCATGAATATCAATTATGAAGTCTTTAACGCGGCCTGGGGATAGGGGGATGGCATTAGTAGGGCCCAGTCCACTTACCTAGCCGGAGCAACAAACACAGCGCTCTACTTCCCTTTTTTGTCAGATGTAATACTTATCAAGTATGCGAGCTATAATCCAACGAGTAAAGGAAGCGCATGTCGACGTGGCCGGAGCGACAGTGGGAGCTATCCGAACAGGTCTCGTGGCCCTGGTGGGTGTAACCTCCACCGACACCCCCAAAGACGCTGAGTATCTTGCGGATAAGATCGTTCAGCTCCGCATTTTTCCGGACGAGGTGAGACGCATGAATCGCAGTCTAATTGATGTACGGGGAGAGCTGCTGGTTATCTCGCAATTTACTCTGTATGGGGACTGCAGCAAGGGCCGCAGGCCGAGTTTCGATCAGGCAGCGCCACCCGAGCAAGCCAAAGCGCTCTACGAATACTTCGTGCAACGGTTACGTTTAAGTAACACGTTAGTCGAAACTGGCGTCTTCCAGGCTGAGATGGAGGTCTACCTGGTAAATGACGGGCCCGTGACTTTTGTACTCGATTCGAATAAGAATGGTTGAAGCCAGACTGGATTTTGGAAAACAGGAGCCAAAATGCCCCGTACAGCGAAAGCAATTAGAGATAGCTCTCTCTTAGCCGCGGCTTTAGAAGGACTCGAGCTGCAGAAGCGCCGGATAGACGACCAGATTCAGGAGGTACGTTTGCTGTTAGGCAAAGGTACCGGCAGGCGGGGCCGTCCGCCTGGTTCAGGATCGAAGCGTGGTCCTGGCCGTATGAGCGCCGCGGCTCGCAAACGGATTGCGGCCGCTCAGAAACGCCGTTGGGCGGAGTATCGCAAGTCGGCCGGCAAAGGGGAGTAGTTCCAATTGAAGCGCTGAATAATTTCATCTACTGAACCTTCAGCCACTAACTTGCCTTTTTGAAAGAACACCGCGCGCGTGGCCAGCGCCGCGGCAAAATGTGTGTCGTGAGTAATGATCAATTTAGCTTGCGGCAAAGTCTTGAGTAAGTGCACTAAGTTGCTCTGGCCGGGAGGGTCCAGAAACGTATTCGGTTCATCCAATACCAAGATTTCCGGGTTCATAGCCAACACGCCCGCCAACGCTACTCGTTTCTTTTCGCCGGCGCTAAGATGATAGGGCGCTTTCCGGGCGGCGTGTTGCATGCCTACTTGCTCCAGCGCGGCTTCCGCCATGTGGATGGCCTCATGCGGCGTGGAACCCAGATTGAGCGGGCCGAAGGTGACATCCTCCAGCACGGTCGGCATGAATAACTGCTCGTCGGAATCCTGAAAAACCATGCCGATCTTTGAGCGCACAGCCGGCAAGGTCTCTTTATTCAGCGGCATTCCACACACGGTGATTTCGCCCTGGCCGTGTAGGATTCCGTTCAGATGCAAAACAAATGTCGTTTTGCCGGAACCATTGGCCCCGAACAGCGCCACGGTTTCGCCGGCGTCGAGCGTGAAGTCCACGCCATCCAGCGCTCTGGTTCCGTCGTCATATTGGAAATGCAGGCCGCGAACCTGGATCAACGGTGTCATTGGACGCGCACCAGGATCAGGAACGCCGTGCCGGCCAGCAGGAAAGCTCCATCGGCGAAGCGGAAGTGAAGCGAATCGAGCAGCGGGAAGCGTCCGGTGAAGGCCCGCGCCAGCATTGCCCGATGGATTCCCTCGGCGCGATAGTAAGAGCGCGCAAACAATACGGCCAGGGCTCCGGCAGCCGCACGAAAACGCCCTTTGCGATGGAAACGCGGATCGCCTTGGCGGGATCGAGCGGCCAGCCGCATGTGCTGCGCCTGTTCGGAAATAACAAACAGGTATCGGTAGAGAAACTGCGACACCAGCACCAGCATGCGCGGCGCACCCAGGCGCTCCAATCCACTGAGCAGCGCGGGCAGTGAAGTTGTGCCCACAACCAGCAGCACCGCGGTGGCTGAAATATAGCTTTTCTCTATCAGTGCGAGCGCCCGCAGCCGGTCGCCGGCCAGCCAACTGATCGCTCCGAATGTCAGCGAAAAGGGCAACACCACCATCGCGCGCAGTAGAAGTTCGGCTAGCGGCAGCCCGGCGATCAGGATGCCGGCTATCAAGAGTGTTGCGTCTATCCCGAGCGTCAGAGCAGCATTGGCGGGGGTGGTGGCCAGAACGATCAGAAATACAATTAGCGCCAGGATCTTGGCGCGTGGGTCGCGCCTGTGCAGGGGGCTTTGGCCGCGGCTCCAATTATCGAGGTGGACGTGATGCAATCAGGCGCTCCTCTGGCGGCCGATCCAGCGACCGGCTCCCAGGCATACGCCATAAATCAACAGCAACCCAGCCAAGCCGGCGCTGGCTCGGCGCAACCAGGAGGATTCGAAGAGGCCCACGGAATAATCGGCCAACGGGGCATGGAAGCCGGTTTTGGCCGCGAGCCCCAGCTTGACACCAATCTGCTGGATGCCATCGGGAGCGGATGACGCAAGCAGGAATCCAACACCGCCCAGCAATACGGCAGCGGCGCTCAGGGCCACAATCGCGCGTCCGCTGGATGCGTGGGCTTTCTGCGCCAAGCCTGGATTGAGCCTTTCGATCGCTTCCACCACCGCGACGGTGATGGCGCCTTCAATCAACGCGCTCATCCCGAACAGCGCCAGCGAAATCAGGATTACAGGCCGCGGCATGGCGATCCCCGATATCAACAACTCGCCCATGGCGAGCGATGCGCTGGCCATCACAGACAGAAACGCGCCGACGAAAATGGCCTGCTTGCGGCGCTTCGTCCGGCCCCAAAAATGGACGGGCAAATATCCGGCCAGCACGCCCGCGATGGCCATGTTAAAAATGTTCGCGCCCAGCGCCAGCACGCCTCCGTCCTGGAATACGAAGGCTTGAATCGCGATAATGGCGGTCATCACCAGCGCGGCCGGAGCGGGTCCCAGCATGCATCCGAGTAACGCGCCACCCACCAGGTGGCCGCTGGTTCCGATGCCAACCGGAAAATTGATCATCTGCGCGGCAAATACAAAAGCGCCCATCACGCCGAGCAGAGGGATGCGGGACTCGTCCAATTTCCGGCCGGCTCGCCGCGCCAGAAGCGCAATGGCGGGGATGCTGACCGCGTCGAGCGAGGCCCATACCGGCGTGGACAAAAAATTGTCGGGAATATGCATGTCGGCCGACGCACTCACAGTATCACGATTGTTGAAAGCGTGCCACTGCGCCGGCGCACGCACTGGTGCGTGCTGTGTTCACCATTTTGTGAACACTTGTTTGGAGCCAGATCCCAGCGTTCACAGGATTGTGAACGCGGCACGCACGAGTGCGTGCGTTACAGTAGACTGGGATGGCGATCGAATCCACCGAACGGCAGCCTGTCCACACGGTTTATGGCGGCGCACACCTTTTTAAATCGGAAGTAGCTTCCACGCTGGGCGCAATGGCGCTCGAGACCATGCGCACCTATGCTTCGGACCCACGCGCGTTCGCGGATTTCGTCGGATTCGATGGCGACGAAGAGCTGCTCCAGGCGGTTTACGGACGGACCATCGCCAAGCTGGAGCGTGAACCAGTTGAGGATTACCGAATCGATTTCGAAGATGGCTACGGCTATCGGACGGACGCGGAAGAAGATGGCCACGCCGTTTCCACCGCGCTTGCTGTAGCGCGGGGCGTTCTTCAATCCGCCTTCCCGCCGTACCTCGGGATTCGCATCAAGCCCCTTACCGAGGCCTCGCGGGCGCGCAGCATCCGGACACTGGATCTTTTCTTGACCACACTGGTTTCAGAAGCAGGCGAGATACCGGCCAATTTTGCAGTTACGCTTCCGAAAGTGACCTTGCCCGAAGAGGTCACGGGGCTGGTGCGGAAGCTGGAAGCGTTCCCAACGGTGAAGCTGGAGTTGATGATTGAGACTCCACAATCCATCATCGACGCTTCCGGCCAGTTTGCCATTCCGAAACTACTGGACGCTGCCGAGGGGCGCTGTCGGGGTTTGCACTTCGGCGTATACGATTACACAGCCAGTTGCAACATCACGGCCGAGCATCAAAGCATCACGCATCCGGCCTGCGATTTTGCACGGCATGTCATGCAGGTATCGAGCGCCGACCGGGGCGTAACGCTGTCCGACGGCGCCACCAACATCCTACCGGTACCGCGAAATAACCGCGCCGCGGTGCAGCGGGCTATGCGGTTGCATTTCGAACACGTGCAACGATCGTTGATGCATGGCTTCTACCAGGGATGGGATTTGCATCCAGGGCAATTGCCCACCCGGTTCGCGGCCGTTTATGCGTTTTTTCTGCAGAGCTTCGAAGCGGCGGCCGCGCGCCTGCGCAACTTTGTGGAAAAGGCCGCGCAGGCGACGCTAGTGGGCGAAGTTTTCGACGATGCGGCCACCGGCCAGGGACTGCTTAATTTTTTCCTGCGCGGAATCAACTGCGGAGCATTCACGGAACGGGAAGCGAGTGCCACCGGGTTGACTCTTGAGGAATTGCGCGGGCGATCGTTCGTGAAGATTTTGGAACGGCGGCGATCCTCGGGGGCATAGCGGCGCTTGATTGTGTCGGCAGGTCGGGGACCTGCCCCACGCTAGCCTGCGTGTGAAATGGCCAGGTAGAGCACTCCAAAGGCTAGCGCCGTCACGGCCAGGCTTACGCCGGCCAAAGCGCGCATCAATGGTTCTTTCCACATCAGACGCGCACGGGGCGTGCCGGCCAGAAAGCCGGCTACAAAGCCGCCCACGAGTCCTCCAATGTGGGCCCAAAAATCTACGCCCGGAATAAAGCTGAGCACCAATCCATAAATAACCCAGCGCATGTAGAGCGCTTTCACTGCTGCTCCAAGGGACGACTTGTCGGTGACGCCGAACGCCAGCATCGCGCCGATAAGACCGAAGATTCCGGCCGATGCGCCGACCGAAGCGTGAAAGCCGAGATGAGAGCTGGCCCAGAAGCCAGTTATAGTGGACACGAAGTAGAAAACGATCAGCCGGCTGGTACCGTAAATCTGCTCCACCTCCGCGCCCAGATCGAACAGCACCCAGGAGTTCATCAGGATGTGCATAATACCGCCGTGCAGAAAACCGGCGGTGATGAGACGCCACCATTGTCCATCCATCATCGGAGCAGGCAGACTCTCGCCCATCTCCGTGAGCCCGGAATGCGGATTCAGCTGCTGCGCCAGGAACAGCCCAGTGTTGATCAGCAGGATCATGATGGTGGTAAAGCGCGCCTGCGGTATCAAACCTCCCAAAATCTCGCCCGGTGCGCGTCGATCCACTGCGCGCGGGCCCATCTGGGCGTCGCAATACGGGCATACCTTATCGCTGGTCGTCACAAACGCCCGGCAATTCGGGCACATCCGTCGTTTATCCACTGACCGCTATTGTACCGTCAGCGTCGCTGATTGAGACACTCCTCCAGCCGACGCAGTAACGGTGGCTGTCTGAGCGCCAGCCAACGTGGGTGTGGTGATGGTGAAAGTCGCAACAGTCTGGCCGGAAGTCACCACCACGAAGGACGGAATCTGAGCAACAAACGGGTCATTGGTACTTAGATTAACGACCAATCCCGCCGTGGGCGCAGGCGCGGAGATCGTCACGGTTCCGGTGGAGCTGTTGCCTCCGGTAATGATTGTGGGATTGAGCGTGAGGCTGACCGGCGTGGGAAGGCCAGCCGGATTAATTGTAAGCGTGCTGGATGCATTGGCCGCCGCGTAAGAGGCCGTGATTACGATCGCAACGGGGGCAGTCACATTGTTGGTGGAAACGGTGAATGACGCCGAGAGCTGCCCCGCAAGCACGATTACGGATGCCGGAACAGAGGCAGCCTTAGAATCACTGGACGTGAGATTCACAATCGCATTCGCGGTGGGAGCCTGGGCCAGCGAAACGGTGCCTGTAACGGGCGTGCCGCCAACAACGGCAGCCGGCGATAGGGCAACCGTAAGCGCCGGATTTACCACCAATGTCGCCGAAGCCGTGGAGTTTGCAAATGTGGCCGTGATGGTGGCCGATTGTTGCGAGGTGACGCCGGCTGTAGTGACGTTGACAGATACCGAGGAATCTCCGAATGAGAGAGCCACCGAAGCTGGTACCTGAACAACCGTAGAATCGCTGCTGGTGAGATTCACCGTTCCACCCGCCAAACCCGCAGGACCGCTGAGCGACAAAGTTCCCGTTGTGCTCTGCCCTCCCTGGACGGATGCCACGCCGAATGAAAGGCCCGTCAACTGCGGTGTGTTGACAGGATAAATCTGCACGGCAGCGCTCTGGGAATAACCACCCGCGGAAGCCGTCACAGTCACTGTGTTACTCGCGATCGAGGTGGTGTTAACGGTAAACGTGGCCGTTGTTTGTCCTTGCGGAACCGTTACCGAGAGCGGCGTCGAGACTCCGAGACCACTGGCTGCGGTAGAGACAACGTACCCGCCGAATCTTGCAACCGCGTTCAGCGAGACAGTGCCGGTCACAGTGTTGCCGGCGATGATGGAATCGGGCGAGACCGTTAGTCCCCCCAGATGCACTTCGCTCGCAGGAATGCTGCCCATAGCGAACGTTACTGTGTTCGAAAGCACGCCGCCCGCCGCAATCGATAACGAAATGACGCCAGCTCCGTCGGCTTGCGCCGGAAGCACCAGGTTGATTTGATCCAGCCCGAAGAACCCAGGCGCCGAGCCCGCGTATTCCACGTCGTAAGAATTGCCGGAGGTGTCCTCGGCCTGAACCTCGATAGCGACGTTGGTCTGGTCGGGATTCTGCGAAAGATTTCCTGCGTATCGCAAGCCGGTAGCAAACACGGCCAGCCGTGTGCGCTTGTCAGTCCCCGAATTCTGGAGTGTTTCCACCAGGAAAGGCGGGCCAGTAAACGTGACAGCATTGAGAATCGCACCCGGTCCCGTGCCGGTAGTGTCCTGGGAGAACAACCCTGGCGCCACGATCGCCACCTGCATCTCACTTTGGATTGGCGTGGCCCCAGGCGTGGGGTACAACGAAAGCTGTGCGGTACCCAGGACCGTATCCGCGGGCACCAGAAAGTTGATCTGGCTTGGCGAAACGTAGAGCAGTGGCGCCGCCTCCCCGTTGATCTGGATCGACACGCCCGCGAGCACCGTAGGGAGCTGTCCGTTAGCGCCCAGGCGCGCGTGTGCGGTGGAGTTTGCAATGTTGCTTCCGAATATGGAGGCTAGAGAATTCGGAGCAACCCCAAGCTGGTAACTAGCCGCGGAAACGACAGCTATCTGGGCGCTGGCAGGGATGCAACACAACGCCAGCAACAGAACAACTTGTGGTTTTGAATCCTTCACGGCTTCCATTTCGTAGACGCGCTCTCCGGCTAAATAGACTATTTGCCGATGCAGAATGTGGAAAAAATCCGGTTCAGTATATCGTCCGCAGTGGTTGCGCCAGTGATGGCGTCGATGGGGCGCAGAGCCGCGTAGAGATCCAGCAATAACATCTCATGCGGGATGCCGAATTCCACGGCCTTCGAAGCCTGCTCCAGCGCTTCGATGCTTTCGCCGAGCAACTGCTGATGGCGGATGCTGGTGATGAATCCGGAATCCTGCTCGCGCGCGCCAACTGGCGCTATTCTCTCGCGCAAGCCCTCGATTCCTTCGCCCGTAACGGCTGATACAGTGAGCAATTCTTCGCCAACTTCAGCCGCGCGCGGAAGATCGGATTTGTTGCCCACCAGAACGTACCGGCCTTGCTGCTTCGCGCGTTCGATCAGAGTCAAGTCGTCTGGCTCAATCGCCTGAGATAGATCCACTACAACTAATGTGAGATCCGCATCGGCCATGGCTTGATAACTGCGTTCGATGCCGAGCGTCTCCACCAGATCCTGCCCCGGACGAATGCCGGCCGTATCGACAAATTTGATAGGGATGCCATCAATGGCAGCCACTTCGGACACCAGATCGCGCGTGGTGCCGGGAATCGCCGTAACGATGGCGCGATCCTGTTCCAACAGCCGGTTGAACAAACTGCTCTTGCCCACGTTAGGACGCCCGACGATGGCCAGGGTGATTCCGGAATGAACCAGCTTGCCGTAATCGAAAGTGGCGGCGAGATCGCGAAGAGCCTGCTCAATGGGACGCAAGCGCCGCAGAATTTCTTCGGCCGGCGCGACGCTGATGTCATCCTCCGCGAAATCGATTCCGGCTTCGAGCAGCGCGATCAGTTCCAGCAATTGTTCTTTAGTGGGACGGATGCGCCGCGAGACCGAGCCTTCCATCTGTCGCGCAGCGACGCGCGCCTGGTACAAAGTGGTGGCATCGATCAGGTCGCGCACGGCTTCCGCTTGCGGCAGGTCGATTCTTCCGTTAAGAAAAGCCCGCAAGGTAAACTCGCCGGGCTCAGCCAGCCGAGCCCCGGCCTGCGCGGCCCGTTCCAGCGCGAATCGAAGAACCACGGGCGAGCCGTGGCACGAGATTTCCACCAGATCCTCGGCGGTGTAGGAGCGCGGCGCCGCAAAAAATGTTGCTACTATCTGATCCACAACGTGGCCCTGGTCATCCACGAGTTCTGCCAGCGCGGCGGTCCAGGGTTTCCACTCGTGATCCGAGCGGAAGCGCAGAATTTTGGAACTTATTTCGCGGGCGTCCGCGCCGGAAAGACGAACCACTCCGATGCCGGAATGTCCAGGTGGAGTTGAAATTGCGACTATGGTGTCGCGCGTTTGCATGGGCAAGTCTTCAGACTTGCCCTACGGGCGCGGGCGACGGCCGCCGCCTCCGCCCCGCCGCGGCGGACCACCCGGACGCCCGCCGGGCCGCCTGTCTCGCGGGCCATCGCGCGGCGGCATGGGGCGTGGCGGACGAATAGGCTCCGGCAGCGGCATGTCGATCGGCAAAACCACAACTTGCCGGAACGGCCCGGTTCCCGTGCTTTCGCTGCGGATGTCAGTTTCGTTGCGCAGGCTCAAGTGGATGATGCGCCGCTCGCGGCTGTTCATCGGATTGAAGTGAAAAGGCCGGCGCGTCTGCTTCACTTTTTCAGCGGCGGTGACCGCGCTCAGGCGCAGTTCCTCAATCCGCAGCATGCGATAGTCATTGGCATCGAAGCATAATCTGGAATGATGCTCGGGCGGCATGCGGAGCGCTTCCATGGTGAGAAACTCCACCGCCAGCATCAATTCCGCTTTGTTGGCCAGCAGCAGGTCCACGTCCGGGCCGGTGAACTTCACCAGTAGGTCGGGATCTTCCAGATCCGGATGCAGATGCTGCCCCTCGAGAATCTCGTATTCGACATCAAAGTCAAGATGGTCGAACACCATATCCAGGAAATCCTCGATGCTTTGCCCCGTCAAATCGACGGAGTACTTCTTGTCGTCCACGTTTCTCAACCCCTGGGTTTCTTTTTCTGCGCGAGCTTGGGCGCCGCGACTGGGGCTGGCATAGGCATGTGCCGGTTCACCAGCCACTGCTGAAGAATTCCCACTAAATTACTGGTCAACCAGTATAGCACCAGGCCGCTTGACATACTGTAGAAAAAGAATCCGAACATGAGCGGCATGAACTGCATCACCTTGGCTTGGCTCGGGTCCACGCTGGGATTGGGCGTCATCTTCTGCTGGATGAACTGCGTTATGACCATCACGATGGGAAGGATATGGATGGCCAGTTGCTCGGGCTGCGAAAGATCCGTCACCCACAACCAATGCGCCCCGCGCAGTTCGATAGTTACTGTCAGAACCTTGTAGAACGCATACAGAATCGGGATCTGGATGAACATGGGCAGGCAGCCGCTCATGGGGTTGGCGCCTTCCTTCTTGTAAAGCTCCATGATTTCGGCGTTCTGCTCGGCTTTCTTGGGATCGCGGAGGCTGAGCCCTTTGTACTTGGCGTTAATGACTGCAATCTGCGGCTGCAGCTTCTGCATTTTCCTCTGCGATTTCATGCTGGTGAATCGCAGCGGGAGTAGCAGCAGGTTGATGATGACGGTGATCACAACGATGGACCAGCCGTAGTTATGCAACCAGTTGTCGTTGAGCCAATGCAGCGCCAGGAAGATGGGCTTGGCGATGACCCCGAACCAGCCCCAGTCAATCAGTTGCTGGAGTTTCGGATCCACATTGCGCAGCAGATCCACGTCCTTGGGTCCCACAAACATCGCAAACCGGTTCAGTGAGTCGCCGCCCAGCAGCACGCCCACGCGTTGTTCGTCCTTACCGCCCGGCGCGGGAGGAAGATCGTCCTTCACCACTTCCAGGCGGGTTGAGGTGTTGTCTTGAGGCAGCACCACGAACGCGAAGAAGCGATCGTCGAGGCCGGCGAAGGAAAAATTACCGGTGAAGTCTACCGGCCCGTCCTTGGCCGCCTTGGCGTCCTTAACGATCAGCTTGCCCTGGGAGAGGTCGAAATGGACCGCGTGTTGTTCGCCCACGCGATTCAAAACAGTGGCGTCGCCGAAACCGCCGCGCCACTCAATCAGGTGCTGCGTGGGAACTCCGTTCTGCTTGACCTCGGTAGTGATTTGAGAGAGGTAACTGTTTTTCGAGAAGCGGAACGATTTCTTCGAGTAGTTCTTGCCGTCGGAGAACTCGTAATCGATGCCGAGCGCGTCTTCAGTGGGTTTGGCGGAGTAGAGTCCCGAGTTCAAGGACGCGGCAGCCTGCTGATCCTTGATTGAAAGGGAAAACGGAGGCGAAACTTTCCCGAGCGCCGCCGTATTCACCAACTCCAGCGGCTTGCCCGCGTGATCCGGATATTTCTTGAGTACCCAACTGGTGACTGTGGCGCCGCGATTGCTGAAGCGGATGCGGTAGAACTGCGTATCAACGACGAATTCCTGCTCCCCGCTGCCTTGGATCTGGCCCGGTACAGGCTCAGCCGGTGCGGCTTCAGCTGCCGCCGCGGTGGGAGGCTTTTGGTCGGGAGCCACTTGCGCGGAAACCGGCGGTGTGACCGGCTTTTTCGGAGGCGGCGGTGCTTTGTAAATATACGGAGTGAGGAAGAGCACCAAACCCATCAGCAGGAACGCCAACAGGAGCCGCATCTCCATGGAGAGCTCTTTTTTCTTGCCGGGTTGCCCGCCGGGTTTGATCGGAATATTTTCTATGTCGGCCATTCGAGTGGAAGCCTTCTAACGAACCGGGTCGAAACCACCCTGCCGGAAGGGGTGACAGCGCAATAAACGCCTGACGCCGAGCGAGACCCCGCGCGCCACGCCGTATTTCGAAACCGCTTCGAGCATATATTCCGAACAGGTGGGATGGTAGCGGCAAGCCGACGGCAAGAACGGGGAAAGGAAGCGCTTATAGAAACGCAAAGTGGCGATCAGTGCTTTCCGCATCGCGTCACCAACCGTTCCAATTCCCGCCGCAGTTCCTCCGGCGTCGCCTTCAAGGCAGCGCGCCGCGGATTGATCACGATATCCCATTGCGGGCCGATTTCCTGGAAACGAATCCGAAGCACCTCTCGCATACGCCTTTTCACCCGGTTCCGCAGCACCGCGTTTCCGAAGGCTCGGGGAACCGTGAATCCCAGCCTCGGCCCCTCGCCTGGCTCGCGCGGAAGCCGGAGGCAAAACGCCGCAAAGTACGGGCTCGCAATCCGAGTCCCCTTGTTATACGCTTTGCGGAAATCTGAAGTTCTCAGAATACGAGCGCTTTTCGGAAAACCGAAGCTATTCGGCGTACCTTACGGCTCTCTCGTCGCTGACAGTTAGTTTGTGGCGGCCCTTGGCACGGCGCCTGGAGATCACGGCACGCCCGTCCTTGGTGGCCATGCGTACCAGGAACCCGTGCGTCTTTGCCCGTTTGCGGTTGTTCGGTTGAAATGTGCGTTTTGGCATATGAATTTCCTCGGCCCGGGCAAGCGACCCGAAACGTCGTAGAAGTCATCTAACAGTATACAACGTGTGAGGCAGGTAGGTAACCTGCGAATTGTCCAGCTGCTCAGGCTACATGTGTCCTGCCACGTAGAGTACGGGAATTTCGGGTAGTGGGGTCTCGGGCCGCTTCCCGATTGGTCTGGAACCGTGGCACATCTGTGGTTTGGCCGTTCTACGGCAAAGTGCCGCTGATTGCGCCGCTGATCGTCTCCTGCGATGCGGACACATCTCTGAACGAGACAACTTCAGAAGTTACCGTTGCATCTGAATCAGAATAGCTATACTATACGTTTGTATAGTATGGACTGCAAGCTCACAAAACCGCAAGAATCAATCTTGCGATTCCTGGAGGATCGGATTCGGAACGACGAACCGCCCCCAACGTATCGAGAAATCAGCGGGCATTGTGGATACAAGAGCCCCAAGGCAGCTGCTGATCATGTGGCCGCCCTGAAAAAGAAGGGGTTTGTGACCATCGAGAAACGGTGCGCTCGCGGCATCCGGCTGGTTCAAAAGAGCATCGGAATTCCAGTGCTTGGGAGCATTGCCGCTGGGCTTCCGAGCGAGGGGTTGGTAGTATCGTCCGAACGGCTAGCGCTTGACCCCACATTCTACGGCATCCATGATCGATCAAAGGCCTTTGCGCTTCGTGTGACTGGCGACTCCATGGTCGGTCGCCAAATCTCTGATGGCGACATTGTCCTGCTGGAACATGAAATTGTTCCGCGGAATGGCGACGTTGTGGCCGCCTTAATCGACAATGCATCCACCCTTAAGACCTTCGTTCGCGGAAGCGGAAAGGTCTGGCTTCGTGCCGAAAACCCGCTCTACCCTGATCTGATACCTGCTTCGGATTTGCAGGTCCAGGGCGTTGGCCGCGCGGTTATCCGGTTCTTGAGCAAATGAGCGCTGCCCACCCACTCCCGCTCCCTGATCCACCGCGCGGATTTCGGTACTACCGTTCGAGGCGGCAACTGCTGCAAAGCCCGGAGATCTACGCGTACCAGCACATGCTTCTTCGCGCCTGGGAGGAAATGCATCTCTCTGGCGTGCTCACGCTCAACGGCATTCCCACGGTGTATTTGCGGGACGATGCGAAGCCCGTCAGGCCCGAAGCCGCCGCCGCCGCACAGTTACAGTTTTGGAATCAAGGCGTCGCAACGATCCTCCTGCTCCGAGATCCTCAACACGTGCGCGTCTATTCTTCCATGATGAGGCCGACCAGTCCAGCGACCGCGACTGACTTGGATATGGAGCAGCGTCTAGTGGAAAAGCTCGATCTGGCAGCGCTGGCAAGCTGGGCGGAGCGGTTCTACACTCAGATCGGCAACGGACACTACTACGCTGGCTCTCGTGAAGCGAAATTCGACCCAGCGGAAACCGTCGACGCCTATTTGCTCGACAATCTGGCTGCCGTCCGTGATGAACTCGTTCACAGCGGGCTGGACCCTCGGCATGCCCATGCGTTCCTTGGGCGGCTACTCTTCACGTGTTATCTATGCGACCGGGGAATCATCGAGCTACCCAACTATTTCAAGGGCAAATCGTGGCAACACCTTCATGAACTCTTAGAAGATTCTGGGATCCCGCCTCCGCACTCTACCAGACACTCTTCCCCGCACTCAAGCGGGACTTCAACGGGAGTATGTTCGATGACGATCTCGAAGATGAGAGCAGTCGGATACAGCCGGCTCACTTACAGGTCATCCGTCGATTTCTGTCGGGCGATGAAATAACTCAAGGACATGGCCAGCGCTCCCTTGGTTTCTGGGCCTACGACTTCAAGTTCATTCCCGTCGAGACAATCAGTGCGATCTACGAGAACTTTCTCGAAAAGGAGGACGGCAAGGGCAAACGCGATTCCGGAGCCTTCTATACGCCGCGCTTTCTGGCTGAGACGGCGGTTGACTTGGTTCTAGAGAGCGCACCTGAGAGCTATTCAGAGACCTGTCGGTACATCGATCCGGCGTGCGGTTCCGGCATCTTCCTTGTGTTGCTCTTTAACCGCCTTGCCGCCGAGTGGCGGGCCGCGTTAACAGGTGACCCATCGCCCCAAGCTCGAGCCGAGGCACTGCTCGACCGCCTCGACCGGCTATGCGGGGTGGATAAGAATCCGACGGCCTGCCGCATCGCTTGTTTTAGTCTCTATCTCGCGTTTCTCGACCAATTTGATCCGCCAGATGTGCGTGCCTACAAGCTGCACACCGGCAAGAGGCTTCCCAATCTCCTCCATCTTAAAGGGAGGCGGCCGCCGGAGCATCCCGTGGTGCGGCAAGCGGATTTCTTCGATGTGGCACCGAAATGGCAAGGCCAATTCGACATAGTAGTCGGCAATCCGCCATGGGCTGGGCGCGGAACAAAGCAGGTTGTTCAGCAGTTCATGGACAAGACACCTGGATTGCTCAAGGCCACTGGCCGGGCGTGTCTTCTTCTGCCATCAAAGGTCTTCCTGAACCAGACGGACGTCTTCCAAGCACAGTGGCTTCGCCGCGTCACTCTAGAAAGAGTTATCCAACTCGCAGACTATAGCTTCATTTTGTTCAAGGAAGCCCTCTGCCCTTGCAGCATAGTTGTATTCTCGGCTCAGACGCCCGATGAGGCATCCCATGAAATCGAGTATGTGACACCTAAGGTGTCACGAATTGATCTCAGGGACGGTATTATCGCAGTTGCTCCTCGAGATCGAAAGTGGATTCCCTTGCGCATCTTGCTAAAACATAGCGTCTTAAGTAATTGCGCATAATCGGCGTAGAGTATCGTTGGGTTTGGTCCACGCGGCGAACTGATCTTCAACGGCAGTAACGACACTTTCCAGGAAGCCGAAGTAGCGGTTGTGGAGA
>JBEKJJ010000074.1:0-41019 GCA_050011295.1 Bryobacteraceae bacterium | reverse complement strand
CAGACAGCAACGGTTCTAGGCGCGAGACACTTCAACTTCAGCGACCAATCCCTCTTGAAAGATCGCTACCTGGGCAGAATCTCAGGGATGCTTGGCCCGGTAGGCGAACGCCGCGGGCTAGCCATCGCAGCGGCCTGCCTGGACGCTTTCTTCGAGATCCATTTGAAGAACGCACCCGCTGAACGGCTTAGAAGCCTGTCTGGAGATTATCCTGAGATTCGTTTTGAGCCGAGATAACAGCTGAGCTACTTCTTCTTGGGTGGCATTTCGTACAGGTAGATCAAGTGCCCTCGAGCTTCCGGCAGGTCTTTATCCACCACTTTGGCTTTCCAGCCCGGGACCGCATAGTCGTGCGAAACCACGCGCGCTCCGTTTCTCAGGAATTTCTCCAGGTTGGGCCGCAGAATCTCATTAGAATCGGTGGCCAGGTAGATGGTCACCACGTCCGCCGAGCTAAGATCCACCTGCATGAAGTCGCCATGAATCACTCGGGCCTGGTTCTGCAGGCCAAGCTTCCGGATGCGGTCATTGGTGGAATCCACCAGCGCATCCGAAATCTCGATGCCTACCGCTTTGGCGTGAAACCGCTGAACGGCGGTAATCAGAATACGGCCGTCGCCGCTTCCCAAGTCGTACAGAGTCTCGCTGGATTTCAGATCAGCCAGCTCCAGCATGCGATCCACAATCTGCTGCGGCGAGACGACATAGGGCGCTAGGCTGTTGGAATAGTGCTTGGCGTGCGGTGTCAACTTTGCATACCCCTACTGAGTTGAGATGGACGAAGTCTGCTTCCCGTTCCTCGATTTTACAATACGGGAAACCATTTCCGATACGGCAAACCATAGATCCCGTGGATGCGTGATGGTATATTCGTAGCCCCGGAAGAAGTGCACGGTGTGGCTGATTGCGTCCTTCCAGGGTACCGCTTGCGGATTGAGATTGTAATTCATGTAAAAGACGGGGAAATTGACGTCCCTTGCCTCTTTCAACGCATCCGGAGGGACGTTAGAATCCAGCATTACTTTCGGGCCGGCAAAAATAAGGGCGTCCGGATGGCTGGTGCTGGAACCGACCTCACGCCGGACCAAACCAGCCAGAAAATCCGTGTCCCCATGTTTTTCACTTAGCCGCTTCAGATCCACAGTGCCAAGATTCAGCGAGTTGATGGCCTCCCCTAAGGCGGGGAAATCGATGCGATCCGCGCCCTCCTGCCGGTACACCACTCGCTCCTCCTGCATGTTGAATGCGACTATGGAGAACTTTCCGATGCGCGGTTCGCGAGAGATGCTTCTGAGGATGGAGACTAGCGCGCTGGTATCCACCGGCTGGAGCGCGGCGGACGCCGAGTCCTGAGGCGCGAAGTTGACCAGAACCTTTACGTTCAGAGGCGGCTCGTTACTGACACGTTGCACCGGAGGCTCTTCTTTGAACTGCTCACGGTCGGTACGCTGTATCTCGCCTGGGCCGATAGCGAGATTGATAGATCGATCCTTGGCGGCTAGAGTTGCCTCGGAATCCCAACTGAACGAACAGACGCGCTCGGTACGGTCACGCATCAGCCAATCGACGTGATAGTTGCCTTCGCCGAGGTCGAAACCGCCCTGGAGAAAGGCATCGCCCTTAGCCTCATCCTCAAGCTTCGGCACTCGGATATGTTGCGTGAAATACATGGGGTGGTCCGGATGGTTCTGGGGCGCCACCCGGAAAAGGATATTCAGCGCGTTCTCGCTGCCCGCCAGTTCCTTAAGGGGTATCGTGACGTCGTACCCGGCGTGAAAGCGCAGGTCAAAACCCAACACGGGCTTCGCGGGCGTTACGGTGCAGGCCAGATCTTTCCGGACCTCACCCGACTCAAACACGGCCAAGTCCGTATTAAAGATGTTGACGTGCCCGTTCGGGCCCGCCAGCATCAGGACCTGCCCACGAGCCAGCGCGGCGCTCACCAGGAGGCCGGCTAACAGCCATCGATGGTCAGATCGACCGGGATTTCCAAACCAACAGGGTCTCTGCACTCACCCTCACCCGTCTTAATTGCTTAATATTGTACATCCAGATCGGCATCTCGGAACCAGAAAATTAGGCCCACGCCCAAATTCGTACTATCGATACTAGCAATCGAAGCGCCAAGCATCGCCCGGATTGAACCCTCTCGCGAGTGGTGTTCGAAGCGGTCGCTCTAGAGACGGCGGCGAGACCAAAACTGAGACATTAGCCATTGTGATACAGTGCTTGCATAATGGCATCGCGCAGCGTAAACAAAGTCATACTGATTGGACACCTGGGAAGGGATGCGGAAACCAAGTTTACACCGTCCGGCGTGGCGGTAACGAAGTTTTCGGTGGCCACCAACCGTCGCTGGAAAGATCAGCAAACCGGTGAGTGGAAAGACGAAACTGACTGGGCCAACGTGGTCCTTTGGCGCCAGGAGAACCTGGCGAATTACCTCACCAAGGGCAAGCAAATCTACGTGGAGGGCCGTTTACAAACCCGCAGTTGGGACGACAAGGACGGCAAGAAGCAGTATATGACGGAGGTAGTCGCGGACGAGGTAATCCTGTTGGGCGGACGCGGTGGAGATGGCGGTCAGGACGCAGGACCCCAGCCGGTTTCGATGCCGCGCAGCGCCCCCCGGCCCCAGCCGGCCGCGCAGCCGAGTGACGAAATGGGTCCCGATCAGGGAATCACCGACGACGACGTGCCATTTTAAGACGATAGCGTTTGCGTTTCCACTTAGGGATGGAAAAAAAATCGCAGCCGCATGTGTGGCCGGAAGCGGAGAAGCTCTGCCGCCTCAACCAGGACGACATTACCATGGCCAAGCGTCTGGGTTTCCGGCCAGACAGCTTGATTCGCAACCGGCCCGATCCAAAGCAAAAGTGGAAGCTGCCAGTCAAATACTGGATTCGAGAGGTGCACCGCGAGCGTTTCGGATACGTCCTGCGGGAGGGGCCGGCCATCCCCGCAACCCCACCCCCGCCGAGCGAAATGCGGATGCCCCGGCCAGAAAGCAGCGGCCCAATAGTCCTTTGCCAGTCTCAGCTGCTAAGGAAGTATGGGACGTCCAGAGTCGATGAACGCGCCGACGATAGGGAAGTCCCATTCTGACTCAATCTGCGCCCCAAGTCGCCCGGCTTACGAGGCGCATTGACGATCCTTTCCGCCATTTAGAGCGTTGGCTACTCGCATTGTTCGAGGGCGCACGTATTGCCCATGGAGTCTAAGCAACGGCGGTACTCCGAAGCGACGCCTCTTACACTATGTTCTGCGTGGGAGCGCAACCCATCGCGAGGTTCACTTTTGAAGCCAGTTCGCAAACTCGACGGTCTGAAATCTGCCTTAGCCGCCCACGCGGCTCAATTAAGCTTTGCTTTCGAACTACAGTGATGTCTTCAGCGCGGGCTGCGGAGTCCGATTGGAGACCAGTCTCGCCTGCCGGAAGAAAAACGTGTGTGGGGGCGTTCTTATGTACGGACGTTGTCAAGGGTACCACTAGCACGGTGTCTGCGCGCTCGTGGCGATTCCTCGCATTGATTGATACGATCACCACGGGCCGCCTTCCTTTACCGGGTGGATCGGAGTAAAGTTGAACGAACCAGATCTCGCCGCGCTGCGGTGTTTTCCCCTGCGGCAGCACTCAGACACCACCGCGGGGAAACTCACCTAGTGCAAACTCCCCCCACTCAGTTTGTTCTTCGGATTCTTGCTGGGACAGGGAACTATAGTAGTCCGCAACAGCTTTGTCGAGAGCGGCCTTGCCTTGCTCACGCCGGAACGCCTGCAGCATTTCCTCCAGAATGGAGGATGCGGATGTGCGTCGCCGCTTGCGCATTGCATCCAGGAACGCGCAGGATTCGTCCGACAGGGTGAAGCTTTTCTTGGCCTTTCGGGTGCCAAGCTTACGTGAGGTACGATTTATCATCGCACCATCCATCGTACCATTCATCCCAGCAGCCATTGGGCACTTGATGTAAAATGTGGTGAGACATGAGGCCGCAAGCTCGGCGCGAGGAATTACGAGAAGACGTACGCTTGGCCGATGCCGTTACGTTCGCGCGGCTTTCCCGCGCTAGGGATTATCTCGGCGCCTGTTATCGCGACCGCATTCCCCTGGAAAATGCCGCCCGCGAGGCATGCCTTTCGCCGTTTCACTTCAACCGGGTGTTCACGCGGGTGTTTGGTGAGACTCCGCACGAGTTTGTCACCCGGATTCGCATCGAAGAAGCCAAGAAGATGCTGCTGGCTGAGAACCAGAGCGTCACCGGTATCTGTTTCCACCTGGGCTACGAAAGTCTGGGATCCTTCAGTACCAGGTTTCGCTTTCTTACAGGTCTATCGCCAGCCGCCTTCCGGCGCGAGGCTCGCATCGCATTTGGTGGATTCGCATCGCATTGGCCGCTCTACTACATTCCCGCCTGCTACCAGCGCTTCTTTATCCAGTCACTCTAGGTCTGTGACCCGCTGATTTCATTCCAAAAACGGGGTCGTCCCCTTGCTTACGCGCGGGGCTACCACGAGCCGGGTTGTAGCCCCACGCGTGAGCGAGGGGAACAAATCAAGCGGCCAGAGACCTAGAAGACCGCAAGAATCGAGAAGCCTTCTTCGCGCGAGCCGGATAAGATAACAAAAGAAACGAGGAGGTTTTAGATGATCCAACGGCTTTCGCATACAACTTTATATGTTCTCGACCAGGACGCCGCCAAAGATTTTTACGTGAACAAGCTGGGCTTCGACGTCCGCATGGACGGCAAGATGGACAACGGCTTTCGATGGCTCACTGTAAGTCCCAAGGGCCAGCCCGACCTGCAAATCATCCTGATGCAGGTGGATGGTCCCAACATGCAGCCCGAGGCTGCCAAGACCATTCGGGCTCTCTTGAGTGAAGGCAAGATCAACGGTGGAGTGTTACAAACCAGTGACTGCCGCGCGACCTATGAAGAGCTGAAGGGCAAGGGTGTGGAGTTCCTTTCTCCACCGAAAGAGCAGTTCTACGGCGTTGAAGCAATCATGAAGGACAATTCCGGCAACTGGTTCAGCATGACGGAACCGAAGGGAGCTTAATTATGGACACCACACAGGAACCGGTCACGAATGGCTTGGCCATTGTCTCCATCCCGGTCAAAGATCAAGAGAGATCGAAGCGCTTCTACAACGAAGTGCTGGGCTTTCCGATCACGCGCGAAGCCGACTTCCGGCCCGACGCGAAATGGATCGAGCTAAACGTCCCCGGCACCAAGACCAACATCGCGCTGGTGACATGGTTCGAGAACATGCCGCCGGGCGGCGTGCGCGGTATAGTGCTGCTGACCGATAATCTCGACCGATCGTTCCAGACGCTTGAAGCGCGCGGCCTCAAGACTTCCACCGTGCAATCGGCCCCTTGGGGCGGGTATCTGACTTTCAGCGATCCGGATGGCAACGGCTGGGTGATGAATGAATCACGCTAGCGGGTGTATACTAATTCGTTAGTATGACTCGAGACCTGCTGGGCGCTCTACGATTCTTCAGCCAGAATCCACTCTTCACTCTGGCTATTACCGCCATTCTCGGACTGGGAATCGGCGCCAACACCGCGGCGTTTAGCATCGTGGACGCTGTGCTTCTGCGGCCGTTGCCTTACAAGTCTGCCGAGCGGCTGGTGCGAATCGAAGAAGTGAATCCTAAGCTGGTGATTAAGACGATTGCCTCGGAGGATTACCGATTCTGGGAAAATCGCGGCGATATCTTCGACAAAACTGCGTCCTACCGCAAGGATGTAGTCACGATAACGAGCGCCGACCCGCCCGAGCAGGTTTTCGCCGAGCGAACTTCGGCCCAGGTATTTTCGTTGCTGGGAGTTTCGGCGCGGCTGGGCCGTTCTTTAGTCGATTCGGACGACGTGCCGGGAGCTCCGAATGTCGTTGTGCTCAGCGACCGGCTATGGCGGCGGCTGTTCCACGCGAACCCCAACGTGATCGGCCGCCCCATCACGGCTTCGGATGAAGTCTACACCATCGTTGGCGTAATGCCTGTGGAGTTCGAGTTTCCTGCGTCCAATATCGATATGTGGATTCCACTGCGGTTGACTTCAGGATTCACTGGCAGGTTGGAAGTGGTGGCTCGGATGAAGCCTGGGCTCTCCCTCGCTCAGGTGCAGAGCGGAATGGATATCGTCGCCAGAAAATTACAGCAGCAAAATCGCGAGGCGAACGCGGGACTGCGAATTGTAGTCTCGCCGTGGCGCGAAACTCTTGATCGGCAATATCAACTGTCGCTGGTATTCATCCTGGCGGCCGTGGGCTTGGTGCTGCTGATCGCGTGCGCCAATGTGGGCAGCCTGCTGCTGAGCCGCGCCGTTCAACGGCAGAAGGAAATCGCGATTCGCGCGGCACTGGGTGCCGACTTCTGGCGAATTCTGCGCCAGCTACTGGCGGAGAGCTTTGTACTCGCCGTTGCGGGAAGCGCCGCCGGCATCCTGATCGCGCGCTATGCGGTCCAATTCCTGCTCAAGCAGCTCATCGCGCTGCCTATCGTTCTTCCGCACATGCAGCGCGTAGCGCTGAACGGGCGCGTCCTCGCGGTGAGTACAGGATTGTGCGTTTTGGTGGCGTGCCTTTCGAGCCTCGCACCGGTGCTACTGGCGCGGAAAACCGATTTACAAGACGTGTTGCGCAGAGGGTTCGGCGGCGGCTCCCGTGGCTCGGCTCGACTCTTTTCAATTCTGATTGCCTCGGAAGCGGCGTTTGCTTTCCTGCTGCTGGTTGGTTCGGGGCTGCTGCTCAGGAGCCTGATCCGACTTGAGCAAGCCGACAACGGCTTTCGCACCGAACACGTCCTCACTATGCGCGTTCCGATCGGGACACTCACGCGGCCCCGGCCGACCGGAAAGTACGAGAGCATGCCGCGGCAAATCGAGTTCTATCGCGACGTGCTGGAGCGCTTCGAGCGAACTCCTGGCGTAAAGGCGGCAGCCGTAGTCAACAATCTCCCGCTGTCGGGTTCCAGCACCAGCACCGTTTATAAGGACGTGGACGGCTCGATCTTTCCTGTGATGACGCGGACCATCAGTCCGAACTACTTCGCGGTGATGGGGACGCCGCTAATCAAAGGCCGCTCGTTCACCGACGCAGATCACGCTGACTCGCCGAGGGTCGCGATCATCAATGAGTATCTCGCTCATCACCTGTTTCCGGGGCGAGATCCGGTGGGACTGTTCCTTCCGGACGAGGAAGGCTCCAACGAAGTAAAGGTGGTCGGGGTCGTTAAAAATTCATGGCAACTCAGCTATAGCGAACCGGCCAAGGGTGAAGTTTTCGTGCCGTATCGTCAATACATGTTCGGAACGTTTCTGGCGGCCATCGTCGTAAGGACATCCGGCGAACCGCTGGCTCTGGCCGACACGCTTCGCAAACAGGTGTGGGCGGTGGATGCGTCGGAACCCGTAACTAAAGTGGAGACGCTGGCAGATGTAATCACGGACTCGATTTGGCGGCCGCGTTTTTCCGCTTGGGTATTTTCAGTGCTCGGCGGCCTGGCGCTGCTGTTGACTTCGGTTGGAATCTACGGCGTGGTGGCATACACCACTTCACTCCGAGTGCGAGAGGTGGGAATCCGCGTAGCACTGGGAGCCAGCCCAAAGCGAGTGATTATAACGGTGCTGCGCGCTGCTATGATGCCCCTGGTAACGGGCCTCGCGATCAGCCTGATCGCTGCCTTGCTTTTGACGCGCGTGTTGGCGAGTTTGCTTTATGAGATTAGCGGCGCGGATCCGATTACATATGTTTGCGCGAGCGCGCTGCTCCTCGGGATTGGGCTAGCGGCAAGCATTCGGCCGGCCTGGCGCGCGGCGACTGCGGACGGAATAACTTATCTGACGGGTGAATAGGGCGTGGACTTGTAGAACGTGATCTGAATGTTGCTGACGATCTCGCCGGATTTTTCGACGGATTCCTTGCGTACCTTTTGCCAGTCCGGATCTGCGCCGAAAGCGGCCCAGGCTTTTTCGCGCGCGGCCAAGTCAGCGAAGGGAATCAGGTAGACCAGGTTTGGTTGGTCTGGGCCGATCAGTGTTGATCCATACAAAATTGGATGGATGCCGGAGCGGTGGAAGATCTTGATTTCTGGCCCGCGAAAACGTTCGTGAAGAGCGATGAGCTGCCGGAACGTTGGAGAGTGATAGACGCGCAATTCGAAGATGCGCGATGCCTCGGCGGGCTCGGGCTTGATTTCGGGCGAAAAATCGGCCGCTTCGACGACCGTGGTTTCGAGCGATTCCAAGGCCGGCTCGGGGCCGCTCTCCAGAGCAATCAGGCCTTTGCGGTGATCTTCATCCTGGATCATTTTCATGTGAACGGCCCAGAATTCTTCCAGCGACGCAAATCCGTAGATGGCGGTGAGATTCGGGAGCTGGGGAGCGATAATGGCTTCAAGAAAAATCTTAGGACCGGAATGAATCCGGTTGAAGGCCGGCAGCGCAGACTGCGACATGAATTCGTGCAGGCGCGGGAGCTGGTTGCCGCTTTTCAGGTTAAAGTGCTGGAAAAAGTAGAATCCAGTGCGTTTGTCCGTTGCTGCAGCGGCTAGAGGGAGACCACCGAGAGCGCCTACGAAAGTTCTGCGATGCATTGTCTAAGGATACAGGAGATCACACATCTGCTAGGGCGGCTACTAGGGCGCCTTTCGCGGACGTGTGTAAGGGATCCGCGGCCATTCGGATATCTGAGGTCGGGATGGGGAGGTTGGCTTCTTTGAAGATTTTTTCGAAGCGGTCGCGAAAGCCGTCCGGGAGGGCGGTGCCGCCGCTGAGTACTACTGGGAGGGCACGTTTTTGTTTGGGCAAGTTGCGTGAGTTGGAGAATGCTTGCTTGATACCGTTCACTAGAGATTGAATCATTTCGTCGTAGTAAACGCCCAGCACCTGAAGGAGTTTGTCGGCGTGGAATCCGTTGAAGTGGAAGGAATCTTCTTTGGCGATGCGAACTCGATTGGCCAGCTCGCCGGTGACCGAGGCAGCATTGGTGTCGATATAGTCGCCGGCCTTGGGGATGGAGAAGCTCATTACCGGCACTGATAGATACGCCACGCACACATTGCAGAGTCCGCCGCCGCAGCTGATGCCGATGCCGGTGTAGTTGGTGCTTTCGAGTTCGGAGTAGATTACAGCCAGCCCTTCATTGATGCTTTTCACTTGGTAGCCCATTTCAGTGAGAACCTGGCGCAGCGTGGCCTCGTGATAGGTGAGGTTTTCCTCGGCTCCGATGGGTGCGGCGGGAACGGTGAAACACAATTTTTGCGGCTCTTTGGTGGAATCGAGCAGCGACTCCACGATTTTGCGGAACATGTTGAGGCTGTCAGGCTCGGCTGGATTGAGCACGCCGCGCGTCATGGTGCGCCGCGTGTCGACATTCAGGAGATCGGCGAAACGATCCGACTCATTGCCGTGCACCACGATCTCCGGCCCTGAAACGGTATGCGGAATTCTTTCCTTGCCGAGCACGGTCTGGGTCATGTTGGAGAACGGAACCGTAACGAAGGCATTGAGCTGGGTTTCGAATTGATACTCCTCGCCCGCCCGTTGCGCAACGCAGATGCGGCTGGTGCCGACATCCAGCCCCAGCGCGGAATGGTTCTCTTTATCGCTATGTCGCATGACGTTCCTCTTTGGCGCTCGCAGCTTTGAGCGTCGTGATGATTTCTTTGTATCTCTTCCTGAGAATGGCCCGGTATTGGGCGAGGCGCAGGCCTTGCGCGGTGGATTGCGTGCGGAGTTGATCCTCGGCGAGCGCCAGGCCCTGCCACAGGCGGACGCCGGTCCGGTGTACGAACACGGGATTGTAATCGAAGCCAAGTGCGTAGATGCTGGCGGGCGGCGCGGTGTAGTTGTCGGTGAGACCAACTTCCAGGAACGGGAAATTGCCCGCCCAATCCGTGTGATAGCCCACCAGCATGTTGTCGGGATTCACGGAGACTTGCGCGTGCGTTACGCAGTTGGATTCCTGGATGTGGTATTTCGCCCGCAGCATTTCGGTGAGGACGCGTGCGGCGTGAATCTGCGCCGGATTTGCCGATGGCAGGTCGCCCGGCTGGGTTTGGGTTTCAAAGGCGACGCCGAGGAAACTGGTGTTGAGGTTGACGTAGATGGCGCCCGAATCCGCCCAGACGGAGTTTCCGGCGTGAAAGGCGATATCGGACTCGTCAACAATGCGAAAAACCTGACCAAACCGGTCGATCAGGAAGTGGTAGCAGTGATTGCGCTTGACGAAGCTCAACACTTCCTTGCCGATCTTCTTTAGAGCGCCGTTTTGGTTCTCTTCGAAACTGGCCTGATCGCTCTCGGTGGTGTGATAGACGATGCCGGCCGGCTGTGTTCTCAAGCCGGATTGTGTCCCGATTGGCCCGAACACGGGATAGGGCACGCGCGGGTCATTCGAAACGGCATAGCGATCGTCGATGTGCAGGCCGTTGCTGAACGTCTCGACGTCACGGGTTTTTTCCACCTGCCAGACGTCCGAGAATACATCCACGGCGGCGTTGGCAATCAAGTTGGGAGGGGGAGGGGGCAGCAACTCGTCGCCGGTGTTCGAGGCTTTGAAGCCAGGGATGAACAGGCATGCCATGGCGGGGAGCAGACTTACGGCTTTCCATCGAGTGCGGCCCGGGACAGGTGGGAGGGAACCGGGCCCGAGCTTGTGGTGAAGGTAGCGTAGGCGAGCTACGGGGTCCTTAATTTTTCCGGCCTTCCACTCCGTCAGGAACTTAGGCATGAGAGGTACAACCAAGCCATGAATCGGCGGGATGGTACGAAAACCTTATATACACACCTTATGGAAAGTAAGGTGGCGGGAGGGATTTGATCGGGGGAAGCACCTATTGGTTTCTGGTTTCTGGTTTCTCGTTTCTGGTTTCTGGTTGGGGGCGCATGTTGAGGGTCGTATTTGACGCATCTGGGGAGTTTTGTGTTTCGAGGGTGACTCTTTGTAGATTGTTGATTTGTTTGCTGGTTAGAGGGGCAGATGGGCACTGTTGACGCATGAATTTTCGCGATGCGTCATGGGAATCTGTGAGTTTTTGGCTGCTTTCCGGTGCGGTGGCGTGTTGGTGGTGCGGTCGCATGCGCTTTCATGGTCAGGGTACGATGCCGAGGGTCCGGGCGGAGGGCTTTAGCGGGGCAAAGGATTGATTGGTAAGGGAGGAGAGTTTTTGATTGACGGTCACCGCCGCGATCTACTCCCAGGAAATTTGATTTTCTTCGCACCAATCGATGGCGATCTGTCTTAGGGCATCCGTGCGGAATGCAAACCAAGCCTGTTCAATGCCGTCGCGCCGAACGATGTATTTGAAATTTCGAAATGCGCCGGCGCCGTGGATGGCGTGGAGAAGATCTTCACGGATTCTATCGGCCTGCACGTTGCGCGAGAAATCCTCCATGATGGCCCATTCGTGAACGTCAAACTTAGTGGGAAGCCGGAGGAAGCGGTCTGAGGAAACGATACGCTTTGCGAGCTCCGATTCTTCGTCGTCGGGAAGATCCAGATCCTCGTCTTCGGCGGGCTCCTCGGCCTCAGACAGAACCTCCTTGGAAACGGTTTCCACCTTACCGGTGTCGAGATCGAGGAAGGAGAGGAATTCGTCGAACTGCATCTCTAGGGCCTCGACGATGTCATTTAGCCGGACGGTGGCGGACATGGTTTTTGAGACCATGATACTGATATTTAAGCTTGCGCGAATTCTTGAAGGGTGGGACGGTTATCAGGCGAGCCTTTTACATGCCACGGCACCTTTGACGAGCGGGCAGTTAGCGTGGTGGCCGGCAGCGGAGCGCCGGTCGGTTGGTGAATTGATTCGCCATATTTGTACAGGCCGCATTACCTGGCTCGCGCGCATGGGCGCGCCGGGCGTAGACACGGTGGCGCACCGCGTTCCGCGATGGCACGCGGACGATGACGGGACTCGGCGCGTAGACGACGAGTCTGTGCCTTGCGATGACGCTGCTTCGCTGACGGGATGGCTAGCGCTATCCTGGCAACCTATCCAGGGGCTGCTGGAGGAATGGACAGTGGATGATTTGTTTCATACATACCGCCTGGCCGAATACGTGGTGTCGCGGCAATGGACCATCTGGCGAATCATGTCCCACGACATCCACCATGGTGGGCAATTGGCCACGATGCTCGCGCTGCAAGGGATTGAGGCGCGGGAATTGAGGGCGCTGGGGGGGCATGTGGTGTTACCGCCATCTGGGGGATAGTGGGTTGTGGACGGGTTTGTCCACCAGTTGTGGGATACGATGCAGGCGATTCCCGAATATTGCGGAAAGACCACGTTCATCTTGACGACCGATCATGGACGAAGGTGCGGATTGGAAGGATGGAAGGAACATGGTTTGGAGCACCTTAAAGAAAGTAAGGTGGGGCAGTCGCTTTAATCGGGGGAAGTGCTTATTTTTCGTTTCTCGTTTCTCGTTTCTCGTTGGGTATGCTCGTTGACTACACCCGGGTAATTTGATTTTCTTCGCACCAATCGATGGAGATCTGCATAAGGGCATCGGTGCGGAATGCAAACCAGGCCTGTTCAATGCCGTCGCGCCGAACGATGTATTTGAAGTTCCGAAATGCGCCGGCGCCGTGGATGGGGAAGATCTTCGCGGATTCTATCGGACTGCACGCTGCGGGAGAAATCCTCCATGATGGCCCATTCGTCAACGTCAAACTTGGTGGGAAGCCTGAGAAAGCGGTCTGAGGAAATGATGCATCTTGCAATCTCCGATTCTTCGTCGTCGGAAAGATCCAGATCCTCGTCTTCGGTGGGCTCTCCTTGGAAACGGTTTCCACCTTGCCGATGTCGAGATCCAGAAAGGAGGCGTATTCGTCGAACTGCATCTCTAGGGCCTCGATGATGTCTTTCAGGCGGACCGTGGCGGGCGTGGTTTTGAGCCATAATACCGGGCTCGGCGTAACCGGCTCCAGTGTGCTGCGTGGATACTATAATCGCGCTAAGGTATGAATAGCTAGAAACCGGCCTGACGCGGTTCACGTCCAGCATTGAAATGAAGAGGCGCCGTATGCGTGCGTTCCGCCTTGCAGCTTTTTTGGTGGCATCGATTGCCGCTGCCGACGATAGCTCCGTATCGCCTCGGCCAAAGCCGGCCGATTATCCGATTCATGCTAGCGCGAAGACCGCCGTGATCGCCGCCGCCATCGTCCCTCCGGAGCAAGTCAAGAAGTTATTTTCGGGCGACATCGCTAAGCAGTACGTAGTGGTGGAAGTAGCTGTTTATCCCGAAAATGGCAAGACGCTCGAGGTGGATCTTTTCGATTTCGAGCTGAAAGCCGGCGAACAAATACTGCGCGCGTCCGCGCCTCGGGATTTCACTACCGCTTGGCCGTCTGCAAAGAATCCGTCGATCGGCAACCGGGGGCCGAATGTTACGGCTGAAACCGGCGTCATCGTCGATCGTGAAACGGATCCCGTCACCGGACGCCCCAGGACAAGCGTGGGGACCTACCAAGGCGTGGCCGTGTCCAATTATCCACGCCCGGACCCTCCTTCGCAACAGCCCACGAATTCCAAACAAAGCGATATTGAAGACAAGATCCGCCAGATGGCATTGCCCGAGGGTCCGGCGAAAGCGCCGGTGGCTGGTTATGTGTATTTCCGATACCACACACACAAGCAGGATTCTTTCGCGCTGAATTATTCGAATGACGATGGGTCGGTAGACCTCAAATTCCCGAAGTGAGGGGAGCAAATCGGTCGCCGAGCGAACTATTCGAAGCGTAGCGCGGTTACAGGATCAATGCGCGCCGCTTTCCACGCCGGAATCAGGCAAGCAACGAGCGCCACCGCGAGAATCAGAAGCGGGACCGCGATCAGCGTCAGTGGATCGGCTGGCGACACTCCGTAAAGCCAGCTCGTGCCCAGGCGAGTGAGAACCAGAGCGCCTGCTAGACCGAACACCAAGCCGGCCGCTACCAGTGTCAAACCCTTGCTGACCACCATGCTAAGCACCCTCGTCGCCGAGGCTCCAAGCGCGATACGAATGCCAATCTCGGCGGTGCGCTGCTTCACTGCGTAGGCCATCAATCCGTACAAGCCGACCAACGCCAGGAACACGGCGACTGCGGCGAACACAGAAAGGACCACGGTCTGGAAGCGCCGGGCGCTGGTAGCTTCCGACATGAACTGGCGCATGGTACTGGCGTGCTCCGGGGCTATGTTTGGATCGATGCTCCGAACGATTTTGCCGATCGAGGCGATGAGTTGATCGGGAGCGGAGGTAGTGCGGATGGTGAGGTATGCGTGATTGTCGGGAATCTGCAAGAACGGCGAGTAGACCGTCGGCCGCGGAGATTCTTCTGGGCTGACGTGGCGGACGTCCGAGACCACTCCGGCTATAGTGTGCCATTGGTCACGGCTGCGGAACTCGTGGCCGATGGCGGACTCCCGAGGGAAGTAAAGTTTCGCGAAGCTTTGGCTCACCAGCATTTCGAACGGATGATCGCGCACGGCCTCGTCTGCGAAGAAGCGGCCCTCCAGAAGCCGAATCCCCATGGATTCGAAATACGCAGTGGTCGCCATGCGGTCATCCACCATTTCATCCTTCTTGACGGTTTGTCCCTTGATTTCGACTGTGCTGATGCTCTCGCGGTGGCTCAAGGGCAGGGAGCTCACCAAACCAAACGATTGGACCCCGGGCAGTTGATTTACTTGCGCGATCAGGTTGCGGAAGTAGCCGATGATCTTCTGAGGCGTCCCGTAGCGTTCGTCGAGAATGACATTCATAGTCAGGGTGGAGGGAGCGTAGCCGCTATCGACGGATTGGACATTGAGATAGCTGCGAATCAACAGTCCCGAGCCCGCCAATAGAATCACCGATAGCGCGACCTGGGTGATGATCAAACCGTTACGCAATCGATTGGACGTTCCGGCGATGCCCTTGTTCCCACCCTGTTTCAAGAGGCTGTTCACGCTCACACGCGATGCCGCGAGCGCGGGGAGCAAGCCGAACGCCAAGCCCGTGAGCAGAGATGCACCGATAGTGAAAAGTAGTACGCGAGCATCGAGCGATGTTTCATCCAGCCGTGGAATATTCCCCGGATGAACCCACAGCACCAGGCGCAAGGCGGCGTATGCGATCAGAACGCCCAGCGCACCACCACCCAAAGCCAGTAGAAGGGCTTCGGTCAACATTTGGCGCACCAGGCGAACGCGCTCCGCGCCGAGAGCCGTTCGCACTCCCATTTCATGGACACGTCCGGCGGCGCGCGCCAGCAGAAGATTCGCGACGTTGCTGCACGCGATCAGCAAAACCAGGGACACCGCGCCCATGAGCATCCAGAGCAGGGGCCGCACGGGGCCGATGGCGGTCTCGACAAACGGCCGCACGACGGCCACCCAGCCCGGCCATTGCTTATGCAGGATGGGATCAAGACGCGCTTCGAGAGCGCTCATCTCGGCTTGCGCCTGCTTCAAGCCGACGCCTGGTTTCAGGCGGCCAATTACCAGACCGTCGCCGCCCGCATTCCAATCCGCCTTCTGCTGCGGCGTGAAGACAGCGGGAGTCCAGATCGCCGTGTTGGAAACGTCGCGCTCTGAATAGGGAAAATCGGCGCTGGTGGGGTAGCGAAACTCACGTGCCATCACGCCCACAATCGTGTAGATCTCGTGATTCAAATTCAGCGTCTTTCCCAACACGTTCGGTGAGCCGCCAAAACGGGAGCGCCACAGCGCGTCGCTGATTACCGCGACGTGCTCATGGCCGAGTTGGTCGTCCCCGGGCTCGAGGGCGCGGCCTAACTGCGGAAACGCTCCGAGCGTATGGAAGAAATTACCCGCCACGGAGGCTCCGCCGATGCGCTGAACTCGATCCGCGTCAATCATTTTTAACAAGTCCTGATTGAAAATCGTCAGGTCAGAGAAAGATTGGTTGCCGTTCTGCCAGGCATAGAAATCCACGGCGGAGGGCGCCATCTCGGTCGGAATTTCCTTAAAGCGCGGATTCGGTGTCCAGATGTAAACCAGGCGCTCGGGATCGCCATACGGGAGCGAGCGGATGAGCACCGCATTGATCAAGCTGAAGACCGCTGTCGTCGCGCCGATACCGAGGGCCATGGCGAACAATGCCACCAGCGTGAAAGCCGGCGATTTCCGAATCAGGCGCGTTCCATAAACCAGGTCGGCCGCGAGGATATGCAGATGCTCTTTGACGGCGCTGAACGCAAGGTCGGGCAGCGTATCCAGCCAGACGCGCAGCGCGGGCTCGGAGTGGAGGCGGTCTTCGAATAGCTGCTGCATCTCGGATCCGTACTCATGCCGGAACTCGGCCGGGTAGGCGAACAGCAGCGCGCGATAGATTCTAACCGCGCTTCGGCGCCAGGCCATAAACCCTCGCTTGCTCTACCATCTCGGACAATCGCACCGTTTCCGCTTTCACAACTTTGCGCCCGAAGGGCGTGAGCCGGTAGTATCGGCGGCGCTCGTCGTCATTTTGCGCATCGGGCCGGTCTTTGTCGCGCAGCTCGATGATGAGACCTTGCTCCAGCATGCGTTTGACGGAGCCGTAAAGAGTGCCGGGGCTGAGGCGCATGCTGCCGCCGGTTCTTTCAGCGACATCCTGCATGATGGCGTAGCCGTGCTGATCGCGATCCGCGAGCGCGACCAGGATGTGGAAAACTTGCGGCGTCAGAGGCAACAGGTCGTTGGGATTTGTCACGTTTAGAAGTATACCGCATGACGATATAGTGTTGAGCGATACAGTATTCGCGCGGTATGCTGGCCCCATGGAAGCAGAGCCCCCGTCCGACGCAACCCTCTACAGCGAAGACGGCGTCGATCTCACTATGATCCGTTGGATGCTCTCGCTTACACCGGCTGAACGACTCGAGGTATTGCAGGCCGCAGTCAACAGCATTCTCGACATTCGCGAACAGAATGCCAAAACCTGACTACGTTGAAGACGCCTTGTAGCGCACGCACTTTGCGTGCCGTGTTCGCACTCTTGCGAACACCTTTTCCGACCTAACCCAAGCGTTCACACGAGTGTGAACGCGGCACGCCGGGGGCGTGCGCCACGAGGCGTCTTCATCACACATCTGGTGTCACCAGCAAGGCTGGCCGGCTACAAACGATCGTTACCGAGCGGCTACTGGCTCTCTTCTTTTCCCATGTACAGCTCGCTCACCAGTTCCCGGTTATTCTCCAGCACACGATTCCGGCGGACTTTCATCGTGGGCGTCAGCTCTCCTGTTTCTATCGAGAAGTCGCGTTCCAAAATTCGGAACTTGCGGATCTGCTCGAAAGGTGCAAGCTGTTTGTTCACGCGTGCTACGGCCTTCTGAATTTCGGTCAGGACCGGCGGAGCCACGGCAACCTCGGCCGGTTGACGGCCCTTGAACGGCTCCATGCCCGACAATGTCTCAGCGTTCGTGACGTTCACGGTCATGAGCGCGGTGATGAACGGGAGCCGGTCGCCGATCAGGACCACCTGGCTGACGATGGGCTCGGCCTTGAACAGGCCCTCAATGCGCGCTGGATAAATCTTCTTGCCGTTCGAGGACACGATCAATTCTTTCTTGCGGCCGGTTATGTAGACGTAGCCGAGGGAGTCGATTTCGGCGATGTCACCCGTGTACAACCAGCCGTCGCGCAGCACGGCCGCGGTGGCTGCTGGGTCCTTATAATAACCGGCGAAGAGCGTGGCGCTTTTCGCCAACAGCTCGCCGTCTTCGGCGAGACGCAGCTCGACGCCCGGCAGTGCCACGCCGATGCTTCCAGCTTTCGGACGGTCCAGCGGGTTGAGCGTCAGAACTCCGCCTTCGGTGAGCCCATAGCCTTCAATCAGCGGCATGCCAATGGACGCGTAGAATCGGCCTAGCTCTTTGCCCAGCGGCGCCGCGCCGGAGGCCGCGATGCGCAATCGGCCTCCCAGGCGCGCGCGGATCTTTGAGAACACCAGGCGCTCGGCGAGCTTGAGCATGTTCTGCATCCACTTCGGAACGGGTTGGCCTTCCTCCTTCAGCCGGGCGACTTCGGCGCCAATTCCCACCGCGCCATGGAATAGATTCCGGGCCAACCTGTTTTTCTTTTTGACCTCCGCATTTATGCTGGCGAAGATGCGTTCCCACACTCGCGGCGGAGCCAACAGGAAGGTAGGCCGAATAGTCTTCATTTCAGCGGGCAGCTTCGCAAGGCTTTCCGAAAACCAGACTGGAACGCCCATTTCGATAGGCAATAGCTCAATCACCACGCGTTGCGCGATATGCGCGGAGGGAAGGAAACTGATGGTGCAGTCGTCCGGAGTTAGCCGCAGCGCTATAGGACCCATGTCGACATTGGCCACCAGCGCTGCATGCGTGGTCAGGCCCATCTTGGGTTCGCCGGTGGCGCCGGATGTCAGGTACAGGATGGCAGCGTCTTCGGGCTGGACTTCGGCGCAGATTCTTTCGAAGACCTGCGGATCATCCGCCACCAGCTTGCGTCCTGCGGCGCGCAAGGCTTCCAGGGTGAGCGCATTTTCCGCTTGGCCGGTCAGAAGGATCCACTGCACCGGCAATGGGTTCTGGCCAGCAGCGTCGATGAGGGCTTGCATGCTTTTCGAATCTTCCACGAAAACGGCTTTCGCATCGCTGGCGCGCAGGTTGCCGATCTGATCCAGCACTGGATAAGTTGTGTACAGCGCCGCGGCGATGGAGCCATTGGCCAGGATTCCGAGATCGGCGAGATAGAATTCAGCGCGGGTCTCGGCGTGAATGGCCACCACATCTCCCTTTCCGATTCCGAGCGAGCGCAATCCGCACGCGATTTCCTGGACCGCACACTTGTAGTCGATCCACGAATAGGTGTGATACTTGCCCTTGCCGATGGGCTGGTGCATCGCGGGAGCTTCCCCGTAGCGTTGGGCGGCCTGGTCGAGCACCGCGTACATGGTTCGAGAGCCCATGAGATTATTCTAAGTGATGATATGGACAAAGGAATTGGAGGTGGCGCAACAAGCCGCGCGGAAAGCGGCCGAGGTTGCGCTACGCATGCAGCCCGGCATCACTTCCGAATCGAAGGCGGACCATTCCCCGGTAACGCCCGCCGATCGGGAGTGCGAGCGGCTGATCGCGGGCATTTTGAACGATGCATTTCCTGACGATGGCATTTTAGGCGAAGAAGGAGCGCGTTCGGACTCGTGCAGTGGCCGCCGGTGGATTATCGATCCCATCGATGGGACGCGCGATTATCTGCGCGGCAATGCTCTCTGGGCGAACCTGATTGCGCTTGAAGTGGGAGAAGAGGTTGTGCTCGGCGTCGTGAATCTGCCGATGCTGGGCAGTCTATACAAGGCCAGCCGAAAAGGCGGCGCGTATCGCAACGATTCGCCGATTCATGTGTCTTCGAAGAAAACCGTTGAAGAGTCTGTGTTGTGCTACAGCCAGTTCAACCGTCCGGAACGTGTACCGTTCAAATCGCAGCTTCCGGATTGGATGGCGCGTTTCTGGGCGGTGCGCGATTTGGGCGGCGCCCCGGACGCGATGATGGTGGCCTCGGGACAAGCCGAGATCTGGATTGAGCCGCGCGCGGCGACGTGGGATTTTGCACCGCTGAAGGTGATTGTGGAGGAAGCGGGCGGCGTGTTCCTCAACTTCGATGGGGGAAGCAGCATTCATGCGGGGAACGCCGTGGTGTGCGCGCCGGGACTGGAGGGGGAAGTGAAACGGCTGCTCGGCCCGGGCAGATAACGGGATTTTAACTTTTCTGCCCCGAAACTCCATGCGCGAAAGTGTGCTTACACGTATGGAGGACAACAAAAATGAAACGAATGATCTTGACAATAGTAACGGCGGGATTGATTGTTGGCACAACGGGAATTGGATTGGCTGACGACATTCACCAGCGTAAGGTGAACCAGCAAGAACGCATCGGCAATGGCGTCAAGAATGGTACTCTCAGCCCGAGGGAGACGGCCAATCTGGAAAATAAGGAAGCCGGGCTCAACCATGAGATCCATCACGATCGCGTGCAGAACGGCGGCAATCTCACGAATAAAGAGAAGGCGCAAGTCAATCGGCAGCAGAACCGTCTGAGCCGGCAGATCTACAACGACAAACACGACGGACCTGGGAAGTAACGTCGAGAGAACCGAGCCGCGGCGCGTTTCCGCTCCCTTCCGGTCGCGGCTCGGAATTGGGCGGTCGAAACATGCCGGAGCCTCACTTCAGGAACAAGGCCAGGCGTGCCATGGCTTCCTGGACAATCTGCTTCTCGGCCGCGTAGCAGATGCGCACCGATCCTTCGCCGCCTGCGCCAAAGGCCACGCCGGGCGCGAGCCCGACATGGGTGTCCATGAGCAGACGCTTGCAGAAGTCGAATGAATCGGTGACTCCCGCGATTTTTGGAAAAAGATAGAACGCGCCGTCCGGCTTGGGTACGGTAACGCGCGGCATCTTGGCCAACGCGGCCAGGCAAAAATCGCGATTCTCCTTCAGCCTCACCAGCATCTCGGCCAGTTGGTTTTCGCCCCATAGCAATGCGGTTTCCGCAGCGCGCTGGGCGAAGCTGGGAGCGTGAGAAATGATGAACTCGTTGAGTTGCGTGGCTCGTGCGCACAGGTCGCGACGCGACACCAGCCAGCCCAGGCGCCAACCTGTCATGCAATACATCTTCGAAAACGATTGCACTACGATAACGGCGTCGTCACGCGTGGCTAATTTCAGAATGCTGGGAGCGGGCGTGGTAGGTTTGGGTCCGGTATAGTTCAAGCGCTCGTAGACTTCGTCAGCCATCAGCCACAAGTTGTGGCGGCGGGTGAACTCCAGTAATTGCTTTTGCTCATCCACGGTGGCTACCCAGCCCAGCGGATTCGACGGCGAGGTGTACAGCAACATGCGCGTGCGCGGTGTCACTGCTGCCTCGAGTGCTCCGAAATCGATTTGATAACGATCGCCCACTAGCGGGTGAGCGATCTCCACCGCGGTGCCGTTGAACATCGCGACATTCGAAGCTCCGTTGGGCCACGCGGGCGTCAGCACCAGCGCTTCATCGCCCGGATCGAGAACACAGCGAATTCCGACATTGAGCGCCTGGACGCCCGAAGCCGTGATGACGATTTCACCGGCTGGATCCAGTTCCACGCCCTGCAGCTCCTGGTAGTAGCGGGCCAGCGCCTTGCGCAGTGACGGAAGGCCGGCGTTTTCGGTGTAAAACGTAAAGCCGTCGGCCATAGCTTTTTGCGCGGCGCGCTTGATGTATTCAGGCGTAGGCAGATTCGATTCACCGAAGTATAGTTTCAATACACCATCCATCCCCATGGCGATTTCGGCTAGTTCGCGAATGCGGGAGTGTGGAACGCGCAGCGCGGAGGCTGCGAGAGTGGCAGGCATGCTTTTTCTAGTTTAGATTCCTTCGAAGATTGCGGAGACGGGGGTGGAGAATCCGGGCAGGACGGTTGGATCTTCGAGCGTTTGATTCTGCTCGAATTTCTTTGAGAGGCCGCCGGCGGCGAAGATCCGAACTGCGCGAGTCCGGGGAAATGCAGCCCAGACCGATTTGCCGCCGTGAGCGAGGTAGAGATCGACCTTCTCTTCCAATCTCGCTGCCGTCTCGGAAGAAACTACTTCAATGGCGATTTCGGGCGCGCCCTGTAGCCAGTCGGTGGTTCCGGGTGCGACGTGGCCAGGAAACACTATGCTGAGATCCGGAATTAGAGAGCTGTAGTCATCGAGCTGGAACATGGTCTCGGCGAATAGCTGGCCAACGGGATTCTGCGCGAGCCAAACCACGAGGATGCGGAGCAGGTTCGACTTGACGATTTCATGCGGTGCCTTGCCGTAGCCCATGGTGACAACTTCGCCTCCAATAAGCTCCATGCGCTCGCCCTCTGGCTCGGCCATTTGCAGGAACTCTCGGACTGTCACCATCGTCGTGGTCGCGCCCATAGTTTGATTCTACCCTTTGTGGCTGGTAAACTGCCGAACTGAATGACTATCCGAACCGCGACACCCGAAGATGCAGAGATCTGTGGGCAAATTTGTTACGGCGCCTTCTACAAAATCAGCACCGATCACAATTTCCCGCCCGATCTTCCGTCGCCCAGCGTGGCTGCTGACATCCTGCGCGGGGCGTTCTCGCATCCTGGTTTTTATTGCGTGGTCGCGGAACAGGATGGACGGATTGTCGGCAGCAATTGTCTGGATGAGCGGGATAACATTGCGGGCGTGGGACCAATTACCGTCGATCCCGCCCTTCAAAATGCGCGCGCCGGCCGGAAACTCATGGAGGCAGTACTAGACAGAGCTGCGTCGCGCAATTTCGCCGGAGTCCGTCTGGTGCAGGCTGCGTTCCACAATCGTTCTTTATCTCTGTACACCAAGCTCGGCTTCGTGGCGCGCGAGCCGCTTTCGGTGATGCAGGGGCCGGCGATTGGAAAGCATATGGACGGCTGCTCCGTGCGTCCGGCGCAGCTTTCGGATCTGGACGAGTGCAATCGGGTGTGCCTGAACGTGCACGGCCACATTCGTGGCGGACAACTGAAGGACGCGATCAACCACGCGTCTGCAACCGTCGTAGAACGCGGAGGAAAGATCACTGGATATGCGACAGCTCTGGCTTTCTCCGGACACGCTGTGGCGGAAGCGAATCCGGATCTTCAGGCGCTGATCAGCTCGGCGGCGAGTTTCGGCGGGCCGGGAATATTGGTGCCGACTCGCAATGCAGCGTTATTTCGCTGGTGCCTCGAGAGCGGCCTGCGTGTGGTGCAGCCGATGACGTTAATGACTATGGGGTTGTATAACGAGCCGGCGGGCGCTTATCTGCCATCCATCCTCTACTAAGTGCGTGAGTGCGTGGCGCAGACTCTCAGTCTGCCGCGCCGGCACTCTTGCCGGTGCATGGTGGGTAGTCGAGACGAGTCTCGACCCGGCAGGCAGGAGTGCCTGCGCCACAGGGAATCAGCGGCGGCGGCCCTTGGCTGCGACCAACTCTTCAATCTGGACCAGCTCAGTGGGATAGTCGCGCGTATAGCAGGCGTAGCAGTATTGTTTGTGATCGTCCGCCACGGCGCGGCGGAGCGAATCGAGCGAAAGATACGCGAGCGAATCGGCTTCCACGAATTCGCGGATCTCGTCGATGGAATGATTGGCCGCGATCAGCTCATTCTCGCGCGGGGTGTCCACGCCGTAAAAGCACGGGGAAATGGTAGGCGGACACGAAATGCGCATATGAACCTCCGTGGCGCCGGCGTTGCGCACCATACGGACAATCTTGCGGCTGGTGGTTCCCCTCACCAGCGAATCGTCCACCAAGATCACGCGCTTGCCTTCCAGCAGATGACGCACCGGATTCAATTTCAACTTCACGCCGAAGTCGCGAATCGCCTGCGACGGCTCGATAAACGTGCGGCCTACATAATGGTTGCGGATGAGCGCCTGACGGAAAGGAATTCGGGATTCAGCGGCATAACCGATGGCGGCCGCGACCCCGGAATCGGGCACCGGAACCACCACATCGGCATCCACGCCGGATTCCTGCGCCAGCAGCCGGCCCAGATTCTCGCGCGATTCCTGCACCGGACGCCCGAACACGATGGAATCCGGACGCGAGAAATAGACGTGCTCGAAGACGCACTGTGCGTGCGGACCTTCGGGAGCGAAGCGCTCACGCGTCATTCCCTCGGGACCGATGCACACCATTTCGCCGGGCTCGACATCGTTAATATATTCGGCGTTGATTAAATCGAAGGCGCAGGTTTCCGAGGCGAAGACGTATGCTTTGCCGTGGTCGGCCTGCAATTCGCCGAAAGCGAGTGGACGAAATCCGTGCGGATCGCGCGCCACAATCACACGGTCGCGCGCCAAGAATACCAACGAAAACGCACCGTCCAGTTGCAGCAGAGCTTCGCGCAGCGCGCCGGCCAGTGTTCGCTCGCGCGACCGGGCCACCAAATGCAGAATTACTTCCGTATCGCTGGAGGCCTGGAAGATGGACCCTTCGCGCTCCAGCTCACGCCGCAGGTCACCCGCATTAGTAATGTTGCCGTTATGCGCAACAGCGATCTGTCCCTTGTTGCAGGCCACCGAAAACGGCTGGGCATTTAGTAGAACCGTATCGCCGGCGGTGGAATAGCGCGTGTGCCCGATCGCGAGATCGCCCGGCAGGCACGCGATTTGTTCCGGCGTGAAAATATCCGCGACGTGCCCCATCGATTTGTAGCAGCGGATCTCGCGGCCGTCGCTGGTTGCGATGCCGGCGCTCTCCTGCCCGCGATGTTGCAGCGCGTAAAGTCCGAGATACGTCAGGTTGGATGCTTCCGGATGTCCGTAAATTGCGAACACTCCACACTCCTCGTGCAGTTTGTCGTCGGGGGAGTGGGCCTGGCGTTGGTTCATCATTGGTGGAGTATTTGTTCCAGCGACGTTTCCCAAGGCTCGCGTAGTTCCGTCAGATTGCAATCTATTAGAGTTTTGGAATCGCAATCAATCCGTAACCGCTCTTTCATCGTAACACCGATGCGCACTGCTTCGACGCCATTTTTTTGCGCGATCGCTAAAACATTTTCAGGCTCGGATGTCGAGAACAGGATTCGCGAGGGTCCTTCATGGAATATCTGGAACTCCGCCCGCTCGCCAGCCGGGATTTCGATACTAGCGCCCACCCCTGCGGGCCCGAAGCTCGCCTCCGCCAGCGCCACAGCCAAGCCGCCGTCGCTCAGATCGTGCGCGGATTCGGCTAGCCCCGCGCCTACAATCTCGCGGATGGCTTGGTGAACGCGCTTCTCGTAATCCATGTCGAGCGTGGGCGGAAGGCCCCACATCGATTCGAGGATCACTTTTGCATACTGGGTCCCGCCGAAATGCAGGTCGTCTGTGGCGCCGAAGCCGCCCAGCAGAATCACGGCGCGATCCGGCTCGCGGAAATGAATTGGCGTGGGATGCGCGGTCTTCATCAATCCCACCACGCCCATCACGGGGCTGGGAAAAATCGGCTCACCCAGCGTCTCGTTGTAGAGACTCACATTCCCGCCGGTGATGGGCGTTTCGAAAAATTCGCAGGCTTCCGACATTCCTTCGATGGATTCCACAAGCTGCGCCATTATTTCGGGGCGCTCCGGATTGCCGAAGTTCAGATTGTTGGTGGCTGCAACAGGCAGCGCGCCGGCGGTGGAAAGATTGCGGCAGCATTCGGCGACGATCAGCTTGGTTCCTTCGCGCGGATCGAGCGCGCAGTAGCGGCCATTTCCATCGAGCGATATTGCGATGGACGTTCCCGTCTCTTTAATGCGCACGATGGCGGCATCCGAGCCTGGGCCCGCCAGCGTGTTGCTGCGCACCAGATAATCATATTGCTCCCAGATCCAGCGCTTGGAGCAGATGTCGGCCGAGGAAAGAAGCGCGATAAGATCCTGTTGGACGGAGCGCGACGGCGGAATCGAAAAAGGAGGTTCGAGCGGCGCTGGACGATAGGGCTTGGTATGCGGGCGATCATAGAGTGGAGCTTCGTCCGCAAGCGCCCGGTTTGAAATTTCAGCCACTACCTGGCCATGATCCTTCACGCGCAGCTTTCCGTCAGCGGTTACCTTTCCGATGGTGACCGCGTCCAGGCCCCATTTGCGGAACACCTGAAACACTTCCTCTTCGCGTCCGCGCTCGGCGACGATCAACATGCGCTCCTGCGATTCCGAGAGCATAATCTCGTACGGCGTCATGCCGGTTTCGCGCTGCGGAACATACTGCAAGTCGATTTCGACGCCGGTTTCCGCGCGGCTGCCCATCTCGCAAGTGGAGCAGGTCAGCCCGGCCGCGCCCATGTCCTGAATTCCGACGATGGCGCCGGTGCGCATGGCTTCCAGGCACGCTTCGAGCAGAAGCTTCTCGAGAAACGGATCGCCCACCTGAACGTTCGGCCGCTTCTGTTTCGATTCCTCGGTGAACTCGGCCGAGGCCATGGATGCGCCGTGAATCCCGTCGCGGCCGGTTTTCGCGCCTACATATATGACTGGATTACCGAGGCCTTTGGCCTTGCCGTAGAACACCTCATCCTTCTTGAAGACACCCAGCGCGAACACGTTCACTAGCGGATTTCCGTTGTAGCACTCTTCGAAGACAGTTTCGCCGCCGATCGTGGGCACGCCGAAACAATTGCCGTAATGCGCGATGCCGGAGACCACACCTTCGAGGATTCTCCGATTGCGCGGGCGCTCGAGCGGGCCGAAGCGCAGGGCATCTAATACCGCGATGGGACGCGCACCCATGGTGAAAATGTCGCGTAGAATTCCGCCCACTCCGGTCGCAGCGCCCTGAAACGGTTCGATGAAGCTGGGATGATTGTGCGATTCGATTTTGAACGCGATCGCGTAATCGCCGCCGATATCGATGATGCCGGCGTTTTCGCCCGGACCCTGCAGCACCAGCTTGCTGCGCGTGGGGAGCTTGCGGAGATGAATGCGCGAGCTTTTGTAGGAGCAGTGCTCGCTCCACATCACGCTGAAAATTCCGAGCTCGGTGTAGGTGGGCTCGCGGCCGAGCAACGAAACAATCTTTTCGTATTCCGGCCCGGTGAGTTGATGGGCTTCGATGACGGCCGGTGTCATTCGCTACTGTGCCGTCACGAGGGCTGAGACCATGGATTCAAAAATTACCAGGCCGTCGGTCGAACCCATCAGCGGTTCGGTAACATCCTCGGGATGCGGCATCAGCCCCATCACGTTGCGCCCCTCATTCAGGATGCCCGCGATGTCGCGCATCGATCCATTCGGATTCTCCAGATACCGCAGCACCACGCGGTCTTCGGCCTCCAGTTGATCGAGAGTGCGGTCGTCGGCGATATAGCAGCCTTCGCCGTGGGCGATCGGAAAAACTACGCGCTGGCCCTCGGTCGCGCGGCAGGTGAAGGGTGAATTCGTGGTTTCCACGCGCAACGGCACTTGTTTGCAAATGAACTTCAGACCGCGATTGCGGATGAGGGCGCCAGGCAGAAGACCCGCTTCCACCAGTATCTGAAACCCGTTGCAGATCCCGAGTACCAGTCCACCATCGGCGGCGAATTTGCGGACGCTTTGCATCACCGGAGAGAATTTCGCAATGGCGCCGCAGCGCAGATAATCGCCGTAGGAGAAGCCGCCGGGAAGGATCAAGGCGTCGACATTGCCCAGGCTAGTGGAATCGTGCCAGATGAACTCGGCATCTTGTCCGAGGATTTTGGAGACGGCAAACCACGCGTCGTGTTCGCGATTGCTGCCAGGGAAGACAACCACACCGAACTTCATCGGTAAATTACATTGTAGCTTAGCGCGCCTCGGGTAGGGCACGCCGGTCTAAACTGAAATTATGCGGGGCACTCTATTTCTACTGGCCGCGCTGTCAGCCTTGGCCGCCAATACCGGCGACCTGCGTAAAGCCGTTCGCGCCGGCGACGTCGAGGGTGTCCGCGCGCTGATCAAGCAAGGCATCACCGTCAATGCCATCGATCCGCTGGGAGGTACCGCATTGCACGATGCCGTGTGGGCCGGCGATCAAGCGATCGTCGCGCTGCTCATTGATGCCGGCGCCGACGTCAATGCCCGCCACTCTGAGGCTGGCTCCACTCCACTGCATTACGCCATCATTACCAACCACGTGGAAATCGCGGAGATGCTGATCGCGCACGGCGCCGATATCCAGGCGCCCTATCGCGGCGGCGCCACCGCTCTTCACTTGGCTGCGAATCGAGGCAATCGAGCCATGCTGCAGCTTTTGCTCGCGCACGGAGCGTTGGTCAATGCCAAGGACGGGAGCGGCGCTACGCCGCTGGATGAAGCAGCATGGAAAGGGCAAGCCGAAGCGGCAGAAATTCTCATCGGCCATGGCGCGAACATCGCTTCCAGAAATCCCGAGACAGGCATGACGCCTTTGCATGAGGCCGCCTTGAAGGGACAAGTGGAAGTTGTGAAGATATTGCTCGCGGCGGGAGCTGATCTGAACGTCCGCGACACCGCCGGCGCAACGCCGCTCGACGAAGCGCTGCACTATCGACAGACCAAAGTGGTCGACGTGTTGCTTCACGCGGGCGCGCACCGTCCTGGTGAGGACCAATCCGCGCCGGCCGCGCTACACGAAGCCATTCTGCACGGCCATTCCGATATTGTCGGAGTCCTGCTGGATACCGGAGCCGATCCGAATCGAGCCGGTCCCGAGGGGTCCACACCGCTCGACGATGCCTGTCTCAAGGGCGAGAAAGGCATTGCCGCGATACTCCTGGTCCACGGCGCGCGGGTGAACGTGCGGAACAAATCCGGTGCCACGCCGTTGCACACGGCAGCGTTGGGCGGCGATGCCGAAGTAGTAAAGCTGTTGCTCGATCACGGGGCTGAGATCAACGCTCGGGACCAGGAATCCGGCGCCACGCCGCTCTCTTACGCCGCTTCCCTCGGCCGGGGCGAGGTGGTGGAGTTGCTGCTGGCCCGGGGCGCGGATCCGACCCTAAAGAACACCCGCGGCCAAACCCCGCTCGATCTGGCTGAGCAGAACAATCAAAAGGAGATAGGTGAGCTCCTGCGCCGGTATGTCAGCAAGTAGATAAGCCGGGGGCATGCCCCACTAAAGCCTTTCCCCTAGCTGCCGATATAGCACCTAGGTTGCAATTAACGGAAATATCCCCCGAGCTCGCCGACGCAGCCGACGTCCTGAGCGATCAGCTACGCGTTCATTTGCAGCGGCTCGCCGTTTTTCTATTACCTCATGTGGAAACGCTGGATCGGCGCTTCCTGGCCAAGCTCAAACAGCGGCACGTTGAACCCAGGCAGTTCGAAACCAAGATCCGGACCGCGCTGGCTTCGCTGACTCCGGGCGCGGCGGCAAGAATATTGGCGAGCGGGTTGGCGCCGCTCAAGTTCATCGAGCAGGTGGAGTATAACGGCCGGCGCCTGGCCAAGTTGAACCTTCCGCCCAGCAGTATTGTCGAGGCGCTGCAGGAGTACGACCGTCTGCTTACTCCCATGCTTCGCAAATTGCTGCCCAACGAGTATGCGAACTTCCAGTGGGTGCGCGAGCAACTCCACTTTTGCGTCATCCTCACGCTAAACAATGCTTATTATCAAGTGCGCGAGGCGGAGACCCAGGCATTTTATGAGCTATTCCGCGTGGAACTGGAATCGCGCAATTTGGATGACCTGCTGGGCCGGTTTCTGGAAACGCTGGTGCACGTTTGTCATGCCGATGCCGGCCACCTCTACCTTTTGAACGATAAACGGAGCGCCTGGGTGCTCCGCGCCAAGGCGGAATCGCACGGCCCGTTGCGGCCCACGCTGGTGGAAGTCCGCAACCGCCCCAGCATGGTGAGCATGCTGTCTAAATCCCGGCAGATCGATCCACGAAACGTGATCGGGCATGTATTGCTGGAGCCTGGCTGGAAAGATAAGTTCCAGATGTGCTGGTCCATCCCGCTGGCCGCGAACGGACGCACCGCTGGCGTGATGCAGTTCGCATTTTCGAAGCCCTACGAATGGCTGCCCCGCGAGCAGGAACTGCTAGCCGCGGCTGCCGAGCGCTGTTTGATGGCCGCCGAAAAGGCTCGTTTGATGGAAGACTTGGCCGCCAGCGAAGAGCAGATCCGGCAACTGGCCGAACATATGTTGCACGTGGAGGAGATGGAGCGAAGGCGCATCAGCCGCGAGCTGCACGATGAAGCCGGACAATCCCTGTTGTGCATCCGGCTGCAGATGGAACTGCTGGAACAGGCGTTGCCAGTGGAACATTCCGAGTGGATTAGTAAATTGAAAGAGGCGCGCGATCTCACCGAGAGGACCATTCTCGAGATGCGGCGCCTGATCGCGGCCCTGAGCCCCGCCGTACTGGAGCAACTGGGCTTAGGAGCGGCCCTGCGACAGTTGGTAAATCGCTTCCGGCGGCTGCATCCCAGCCGGGTCCGGCTGCTACTTAGCAGTCTCCGGAGGCTGCCGCAACATACAGAAATCATGGTGTATAGGCTGGTCCAGGAATGCTGTAACAATATTGCCAAGCATTCGGGCGCCACCAGCGTAAACATTTCCGTGAGTTCCGCCGATGGATGGGTGAGACTGGCCGTTGAGGATAACGGAGTCGGATTTAATGTGGAGGAAGCGCTGGCCCGGAAAGATTCGTTCGGACTTTCTGGGATGAGAGAGCGCGTTGCCCTGCTAGGCGGCAGGTTTGAGGTACATAGCTATCTCAAGAATGGATCGGGAAGAGGAACCAGAACGGGGAAAACCTCTGTGGATAGCAAGAGAAGGAGCCGGGGGACCACGATTTCAATCACCCTTCCGGTCGCTAAGGAGCCGCCGGCTTTTAACTTGAACGAACCGATCGCCACTAAACCGATCGGGAAGGCTGCGCGGAGGCCGAAAACCCTCGAAGCGCGCGGGTCCTTCTCTACAATAAGGCGGGAGGCTGAAGCTTAGGAAAGGGATTTGAAAGCAAGAATCGGGCAAACGTTATGGCAAAGACTCGCATCATGTTGGCGGATGACCATACGCTCTTTCGCCAGGGTATCAGAACGCTAATATCCGCGGAATCAGATATGGAAGTGGTAGGGGAAGCTTCAAACGGCGGCGATGCCGTGGAAAAAGCTGCCGAAGTGCGTCCGGATGTTGTGTTGATGGACATTGGCATGCCAGGTCTCAGCAGTTTCGAAGCTACCCGTCAAATCAAGAAAAACCGGCCCGAAACCAAGGTCCTGTTCCTCACCATGTACGACGACGAAGATTACCTGGTGGAGGGTATGGAAGTGGGCGCCAGCGGTTACGTACTCAAGGACAGCCCTTCAGCCCAATTGGTTGCAGCGGTCCGCGACATCTGCCGCGGCGGAAGTTACTTGAGCCCCCGCATGCTGTCGCAACTGGTGGACGATTTCCGTTCCCGAATCAAATCGGCCAATCGCCTGCCTCGTTTCGCCACTCTCACCACCCGTGAGCGCGAAGTGCTCAAAATGCTCGCCGAGGGCAATTCAGTAAAAGAAATCGCCTGCGACCTGAACCTAAGCGTGAAGACCGTGGAAGCGCACAAGTTCAACCTGATGCGGAAGCTGGATATCCACAACAAGGCACAGCTCGTTCAGTACGCAATCCAAAAGAAAATCATCAAGATTCCTAACCTCGTCTGACGACGAGGCTTCGTCAGTTATTCGGTTATCCGGTTATTCAGTTCTTCGGTTCCAACGCCTGCGCGACTGGGAACGAAGCAAATATACCGTTCATTTCTCTCCTCGGATTCAAAGTACGCTAGCCTTCCAGTCAAACAAGATAGGAAAGTCCCCATACCTCGGCCGACAACGTCCTTGAGCGCTTGGGTCAAATCCATCTCTTGACCATCCAACTCGGCGTCTGAAGATGCCACGTAGCATTCTGACGGGGCGCCGAGATCCTTGAGTTTCTTAAGGATACTCGGCAGCAAATGCTCACTCGGATTTATTCTGTGACAAAAGCGCGGGTCGAGATCCGCGAAGTGATCCAAGCTGAGTCGGATCTTCTCGCGCCCACGCTTTGTACCGACCAGCTCGACGTAGCGGCGCTTCTTGCGTGGAACGATGAACGCCTCGAATAGCGCCTTTTCTATATCAACCCCGCTGTTCCGATCCACTAGTTAATTGTAACCACTGCGATCCACAACACCACGAACTACAGAACCGAATAACCGAACAACCGAATAACCGAGTAACCTTGATTAATGGCCCGCAGCATCCTGACGGTACCGATCCAGCGCGTCGAAGACCACTCGGTCACTCCGGTTCAGGATCTGCTCGCCATCGAGGAACCTCTCGAAATCCGGATTGGCCCGAAAACCATCTCCCTCACCATGCGAACTCCCGGCCACGATTTCGAACTGGCCGCTGGATTCCTTTTCACCGAGGGTATTCTCCAAAGTTTCCAGCAGATCCACAAGATTCGGCGTTCCGAGAGCAACGGGAATCCTAGACAAGCCGGCAACTCAGTAACCGTTGAGCTGAATGCGGATGTCGAGGTGGATTTCGAGCGGCTCCAGCGCCATTTCTACACCACATCGAGTTGCGGAGTCTGCGGCAAAGCCTCCATTGAAGCGCTGGAAACGCAGGGCTGCCCGGTGCTGCCCCGCAATGCACCGATCGTGGATTCAGAGGTGATCCATGGATTGCCGGATGCTCTGCGTCGCGAACAGGCCGTGTTCGAACGTACAGGCGGGCTGCACGCCGCGGCGCTGTTTGACGCACAAGGGAACCTCGTGTTGCTGCGCGAGGATGTAGGCCGCCACAACGCGGTGGACAAACTGATCGGCTCGGAAATGTTGCACGGCCACACACCGCTCCACGACAAATTGCTGCTGGTAAGCGGACGCGCCAGTTTCGAACTGGCGCAGAAGGCTCTCATGGCCGGAATCCCGATTCTGGCCGCGGTGGGCGCTCCTTCCAGCCTGGCAGTGGAAACCGCCCAGCGCTTCAACATGACCCTGCTCGGCTTCGTGCGCGACCGCCGGTTTAACATTTATTCAGGAGCTTCGAGAATCCAATGAAACTGCGTTTGCATGGAAACTCGCTGCGGCTGCGGCTCAACCAGGCCGAAGTCGCGCAGTTCAGCAAGACCGGCTACGTCGAGGAGTCCATCGAATTTGCCCCGAGCGCGAGCCTCTGCTATATCCTCGAATCATCGTCCAAAATCACGACCCCGAGGGCCGTATTTCAGAACTGCGAACTGCGAATTCAGATCGCCTGCGCGGCGGCGAAGGAATGGGCCACAACGGACCGTGTCGGGATCTCGGGCGAACAATCGCTCCCTAACGGCAAGCCCCTTTCCATCCTGATTGAGAAGGATTTCAAGTGCATGCACGGCGACGACATCGACGCGGACGCCTACCCGAACCCGCTGGAGTTTAGGGGCTAGGGAACTGATCGAACCGCAGAATTCAGTAGTAACTGCCGCGCCCGAATTCCTCGGAAGAATCGCCGTCTCAATTCGCGATATAGTTGACCCAAGATACTTGTAAATATGATTGGCGTGTCGCCCTGGGTTGAAGCCGCAACGGTCGCGATTCTTGCAATTCACGCCGTTTGGTTAATTCGCCACAAGTCGTTTGGAGGAGCACTTTATTACAGTGCGCTAGTAATTGTAGTTGCGTTGTTTCTTATCGTCGCACATTCGAGTTCTCCGGTGGTCATAGATGGCTTTGGAGTGCTGATGCTCCGCGGCTCCCTCCTGGCCAGAATTGCGTTGATAGCCACATGTACATTCGCAAGCTTCGGCTGGCTGCTGCCGTCGACGGAGATGGGATTGAAGAAATCATCTCTCTTATTTTTCTTGGTGGTTGGCTTGGTAGTAGGAATTTGGTGCTCGACGCGGCTGTTTCCTATAAAGTTTGATGCCGAAAACACCCAGGTCTACTTCTTCGATCTTTGGTGGCCGCCCTTCTTGATCTGGCTCACCCTGTGCGCTACTGCCCTGACCACCGGGGCGCTAGTGCGAGGCGCCAACTTCTACCATATCGTTCTATGTTCAGGTGCGGCAGCCGCTTCGGTGATTGGCCTATGGCCTGCTCGCATCCATCCCTTCGCTGACCCCCAAGCAGCTACTGTTTGGAACTATGCCCTGGTTGTCCTGATCCCGACGAGTCTCGTTGTCGCTGCGTCGCGATCTCTCAACACTGCAACCAAGACAGTCTCAAGTTACGCGGAGAAGGCGTTTCTCGCGGCGGCACTCATTACAGGCGTAACGTTGGGAACTCTACACAACCGCGTGAGCGCCGTTTGGGGTGTTGTAGCCTTTTCAGCGCTACTCGTGGTCTTCTCGGGGCCCGGGATTCTGCGGAGCCTGTGGAAAGTGATGCGGATGGATGCCGGAAGTACGAGAACACTAGCAGGCAATCCTGGCCGACACCGGACCTATGCAACTCTCTGCTCGGCATTGATAATAATCGCCGGGGTGGCCGGCCTAGTTTACGTTCCATTCGGGGACAAGAGCATTGCTGCCTGGGCGGTGGTGCTTGCAGCCGCTGCGATAGGAGACCTCTTCGCCGGCACAATCCGAGGTGTCGCCAGCCTCGGAAGATCCGGCGCAGGTTACGTTTTCCATCACTTGCCGGCGATTGCTGAGAGAACTCTGAAATTTATTAGCAGGCTCGTTAGCTTCAATTCATTTTGGGCCGGAGCGGTGACAATTCTTGCCGGCATCGCGGTGCTCATCGCGCTAAGCGAAATTCCGAATGCTGGAAAGTGCATCATCGAGCCATTTAAGGTAACCCGGGACAACGCTAGGAATCCTGTAATGGGGGAGGATTTAGCAGACCGGGTAGTGAATGCCTTGAACGAGATAAAACAATTGAGCAGACCGGAGCGCGTGTTTTTCTGGGACAGCAATCATGACGGAAAGGAGTCCCTCACATCCTTCAGATTTACGGCCGTCGACACAAGCGACGAAAGCGTAAAGTCGGCGCTCATGAAGAGTAACGATCTCCAGATCGGGCCGGTACGGGTCCCTTTAAGTCTATTCATTTCCCCGGTACAAGAGCCCATGCGCGCCTTGTTACGAGTGCGGAGAATCACCGGGAGCATGCAACAAACCGAGCAGGGCTACCTTCTGATGGCAGGTTCATCTGACGGTCAGAGCTGGCAGGAAATGGCCGCCCCATCCCCTGGAGACAGCCGAGCCGGCGCCGGTGGAGATGCGCCCGCCCCGGACGTCGATGCCGCCTGCGAGAGGTTAGCCCTTAGGATCGCCGGAAGTGAGCCTACATTTGCCGATCTCGGGATGTCGCAATCCTGGAACGCCTATGTTGCCTTTCGAAACGGCATGAAAAAATGGCGGAGCTACGTCACTGCAAATGATCTTTCAGAGCTTTTGCTGGCACGGGACGCCTTCCACGAAGCCTTCATTGCAGACCAGGGTTTCTCGTTGGCTTACTACTACTATGGGTTGAGTCTGCTGCGCCTGGGTGAAACCCGATCCGCAATCTCCGCTTTCCGGGACAGCGTTGCCGCGAATGCCAGGTTCGTCGGTGGGTCGCTCGCGCTGGCTTACACTCTATTCAATTTTGAAAAAAACTACCAGCAAGACACTGCCGCGGCCCGTGGCGTGATCGACGATTCGGCGGCCCGAGCTAAAGCCCGCAAGGTTGAGGCAGCTAGGATTTGGCGAAAGGTTCTGAACGACCCGCCCATCAAAACATCTATCAGCGAGCGCCGCGCAGCCCGAGCAGGTCTCTGCCTTTACGCGTTCGACGCAGAACTACCCGAGCCCGGAAATCCCAGCTTCTTCCTTTCCTCTTACTACTGTGCCCTAGCCGACGCCGAAAACCGGGGCGAGCCTGGTGGCATGACGACTGCCGAGAAAACCATCGAAGGTGGAGTCCTCAGCCGGCTCGGCAGAAGTCAGCTGTATCATGGCAACGGAGATTACCCTTCCCGAGCCACGTGGAACTGTGGCGTGACAACAATTGCGTCGATATCCGCCGACCAATCGGTCAAGCGCTATCTGTTTCGACCTGACGATGGCCGTGCCGCGCTCGCCTACCTCCGCCGGGCGATTGCGGTGTCACCCGAAACGACGTTCTATCGGTGTCTCGCGGCTAACATCGTTTTGGCGTCGTCCAACGACCCTTCCGAAATGAACGGGCTGTCCAATGAAAGCATCTCGCACACTGAACTGGCGTTCTTGGCCGCATCGAGGGCTGGACGAATGGTTTATGCCCAAAAAGACCTACGCGAGCAGGCGGCGTACTGGTACAAGTTTGGGCTGGCTGAATACGAACAGGCAATCGAACTTGACCCCACTTCGATTTATGCGCTTAATATGTCGGGCTATACTTTTTGGGAGTGGTACGTCGATTGGCGGCAGGGATGGGTTGTTCAGGGCCCTACACATAATGATGCGATCAGCGCAGAGCGCCACGCACGGGATGCCTTGAAGCTTTCGGCTGCAAGGTCTCAATACGAGCTCGCCCCCATTCAATCGACACTGGCGGAGGTCTTGATATCCGACGGGCGTTATCGAGAGGCCATCGAGGTCCTAGAGACACTCGAAGGGAAACTCCCTCAGATACCGGTTTACAATGAAATACGCTGGGAGCTAGCTATGGCCTGCCAATGTTCTGGGAGGAGCAAGGACGCTTCCAACCTGCTGAGCAAGATTATCGCCGTTGAGTCCCGCTCGGACTTCGCTCCTTTTTCCAGGTTGGGAGAAGCGTCGCTCGATCGTAGATTGTGCGTGCCATTAAACAAAGTCGAAACCGAGACGCAGGAAATACCAAAAGGAGCAATTCAATGAAACGTGGAATTTTCCTCCGGCTGCTAATCGTATCCGTTGCTGGAATGGCGGCGGGCGCTGCCTCAGCCGTTGAGGATACGACGAAGCCCACCAACAAGAAGAAGGCAAAGCACGATTGCGCTGGAAAGAACACCTGCAAGGGGAAAGGTGGATGCAAAGGAGGGGACAACGGGTGTAGCGGTAAGAACTCTTGTCAGGGCAAGGGGGGGTGCGCGGTTCCTGTGCGAGGTGGCAGCAAACCAGGGGACGATTGTGGTCCGGATTGCTGCGTTCTGCGGAAGCCGCCCCCGGCTAGCAAAGACAGCAAAGATAATAAGGACGACAAGCAAAAGAAGTAGGGCAACAGCGGAGCCGGCCCAGGAATGACACTGCACGACGCACCTTGGTAAAATTTAAGGCGACTACTTCTTAACTGGGAAGGGGCTTGTCCATGTTTCGTTTAGACGCTGATCGCCCCGTAGAATTCTGCGATGGCTTGCGCAGGCGGGACTTCCTGCACGCCGGCTGCCTCAGCTTCCTCGGCCTCGGACTTCCGCAAGTTTTCGGGCTCCAGGCGCAAGGCGCGGTGGATAGCGAAAAGAAGGACGTCAATTGCATCCACCTGATGCTGGTGGGCGGCCCGTCGCAACTGGACACCTGGGACCCCAAGCCGAACGCGCCGGTCGAAATTCGCGGCCCCTACAAAGCCATCAATACCAACGTATCGGGCATTCAGATCTCCGAAAATTTCCCGCGCATGGCGAAGCACGCCGACAAGTATGCGCTGATCCGAAGCTGCTACCATACTGCCGCCGCAGTCCATGATACCGGGCATCAGATGATGCAGACTGGCCGCTTGTTCCAGGGCGGCATCGAATATCCGAACTTTGGTTGCGTGCTAGGAAAATTGAAAGGTTCAAAGGGCGACGTACCGCCGTACGTACTGATGCCGCGGCCCATAGGAAACACTGGCGGCAATATGCCGCACGGCCAAAACGCCGGATTCCTCGGCAAGGGCTTCGATCCGTTTGTATTGAACGCCGACCCAGCCGATCCGAACTTCAAAGTTCCGGACATGCTTCCGCCGGATTATCTAACCGCGTTGCGCGTGGATCGCCGCCGCGACTGGCGCGAGATGATTGACAAATCCGTCAGCATGTTCGAAACCTCGCAGGATGCGCGGCTGCTGGATTCCACGTTCCATCAAGCCTACACGCTGATGTCATCCGCGAAAGCGCGCGAAGCGTTTGAACTGCACAAAGAGCCGCAGGACGTTCGCGAAAAATACGGCATGAACCGCTTCGGACAGAGCTGCCTGCTAGCCCGACGCCTCATCGAAGCCGGAGTTCGCTTCGTCACCATCAACATGTTCGAAACGGTGTTTGACGAGATTACCTGGGACATCCACGGCTCGAAGCCATTCAGCCCCATCAGTTGCTATCGCGATCTGGTGGGCCCGATGTTCGACATGGCGTACAGTTCGCTGCTGGTGGAACTGAGCGAGCGCGGTTTGCTGGACAAAACCATGGTGCTTGCCACGGGCGAATTCGGCCGCACACCCAAAGTGAATCCCGCTGGAGGCCGCGATCATTGGCCGCAATGCTGGACCATTCTGATGGCCGGCGGCGGAATCAAAGGCGGACAAGTAATCGGTGCGTCAGATGAAATCGGCGGAGCTCCGCGCGACCGTCCAACGACGCCGGGCCAAGTTGCAGCGACGGTTTTCAGCAGTCTCGGCATCGATCTAGCGACCGAGCTCCCGGGCGCAGGTGGCCGCCCAATTCCGCTGGTAGATCGCGGAACAGAACCAATCTCGGAGCTCCTGGCATGAAGTTATCCGCGTTCATCCGTGTCCATCCGTGGCTAATAATCATCCTCCCGGTCGCAGCCCAAACGCTTGCAGTCTTACCACCCGCCGTCAACCTATCGACCCCCGAATCCCGGCAGCAGTTAATCGCCGAAGCAACCGTCAGTAACCACCAAGAAGACTGGACCGCGAAAGTAAAATGGTCCAGCTCCAATCCGCAGGTCGCATCAGTGGACTCGAACGGCCTGGTGAAACCGATCTCCGACGGCGACGCCGTCATCAGCGCCGATACCAAAGCTTCCACGCACGTCCATGTCACTAACTCGAAAGCCCCCTTCACCTGGAGCTTCCGCAATAACGTAATCCCGGTGATGACCAAGGTCGGCTGCAACCAGGGTGCGTGCCATGGCGCGTTATCCGGCAAGAACGGATTCAAACTCACGCTACGCGGTTACGATCCGGATGTAGATTACGACACGCTCACTCGCCAATCCGTAGGCCGCCGCGTTTCGCTCGCCGATCCTGCTGCCAGCCTGATGCTGCTGAAGCCCACGTTTACTATCCCGCATGGCGGCGGCAAGCGCTTCTCGACCGATTCCATTGAGTACCGCATCCTGTCGGAATGGATCGCCGAGGGCGCGCCCGCCCCCCAGCCGAACGATCCTGAAATAACCGGCCTCGAAGTTTTTCCCGCGGCTGCTACGCTCGCAACCGGCGCGGAACAGCAGCTAGTGGTTCGCGCGAAATATTCAGACGGCCGCGTGGAAGACGTCAGCCACTGGGTGAAATATTCATCCAACAACGAAGGCGTGGCCAGCGTGGACGACAACGGCCGCGTGAAGATGAATGGCCCCGGCGAAGTTGCGGTGACGCTCTGGTATTCCAGCAGGGTGCTGTACTCGCGTCTCACCGTGCCGTTTCCTAACCAGATCGCGTCCGACGCGTACGCCAAATTTCCGCGGCACAACTATATCGACGACCTGGTACTGGACAAGCTGAAGAAGCTGAACATCGCGCCGTCGGGCGAGTGCGACGATTCCACTTTCATTCGCCGGGCGTTTCTGGATGCGGCTGGAATCCTGCCCAGCGCTGAAGAAGTAGAGACGTTTCTGGCGGACAAGTCGCCCGCCAAACGCACTGCGCTCATCGACAAATTGATCGCGCGCGATGAATTCGTGGACTATTGGGCGTACAAATGGTCCGATCTGCTGCTGGTTTCGAGCAAACGTCTCAACTCCACCGCCATGTGGACTTTCTACGATTGGATCCGCGAGAGCGTCAAGCAGGATAAGCCGTGGGATCAGTTCGCGAACGAGATCTTCACCAGCTCCGGAAGCAGCCGCGAGAACGGCGCGCTGAACTATTTCGTGCTGCACAAGGATCCGATCGATCTCGCCGAAACCAGCACCGAAGCGTTCCTCGGCCAGCGCATCACCTGCGCCCGCTGCCACAATCATCCACTCGAAAAGTGGACGCAGAAGCAGTATTACGAGATGGTGAATCTGTTCACGCGCGTCGGGATCAAGAACGGCAGCGAGCCTGGCGAGAACGTGGTTTTCGCCAAGACGTCCGGCGATATTATGCACCCGCGGCTGTTGAAGCCGCTGGATCCGACGCCGTTGGATGGAAAATCGATCCCGCTCGATTCCCCAATAGACCGGCGCATCGCGTTCGACCAATGGCTCACCAGCCCGAGCAATCCCTATTTCGCCCGCTCGCTGGTGAACCGCGTGTGGGCCAACTTTATGGGCCGCGGCATCATCAATCCGGTGGATGATACGCGCGCCACCAATCCGGCATCGAACGAGGATCTGATCGCCGCGCTCACCAAAGATTTCGTGGAGCATCATTACGACGTGGATTACCTGATCCGCACCATCATGAATTCAGGCGTCTATCAGCTCTCCGCGGAGTCGAATGCCACGAATCAGAACGACAATGTTTTTTACTCGAAATACATCATCAAGCGCTTGCCCGCTGAAGTGATTCTGGACGCTTATTCACAGGTCACCGGCGTGCCCACTCCATACCCGGGATACCCGGCGGGAACACGTGCGCTACAACTTCCCGATACGCAGGTGAAATCCCAATTTCTGACGGTTTTTGGCCGGCCGGCGCGCAATGTGTGCGATGTCGCGGAACGGTCGTTTGACCCCACCATCGCGCAAGCGCTGCACGTGATCAACGGCGACACGCTGAACAAGAAGCTGAGCGCTACAGATGGTTACGTTGCTTTGTTCCAGAAGCTGGGCCTCTCGGATTCCAGAATCCTGGAGCACGTTTATCTGACCGCGTTCAGCCGGTACCCATCGGAAACAGAGAAAACCGCGCTGTTGGCTGCTCTGTCAAAATCACGCGCGACTGGCCGCGAGCAAGCGTTGGAAGACATGCTGTGGTCGTTGCTGACCAGCAAAGAATTCCTGTTCAACCACTAGATGAAACCCGTCATAGTATGAAAACTGCCGCTACCGAGCCCGTGGCGCACGCACTCTTGCGTGCCGCGTCGGCACTCGTGCCGACGCCCGGGGTGGGGCACGCCCTGCTGGTTCTCCTATCCACTCTGAGCCTCTCCGCCGCACCCACCTACAAAGACGTCAACGCCATCTTCGCCGCGCGTTGCTACGGCTGCCACGCGGCCGCTGTCAAAATGGGCAGCTTGAACCTCCAGACCTGGGATGGATTCCAGGAAGGCGGCACGCACGGCAAGATCGTGGTCCCCGGCAAGAGCGCGGAAAGCCGTCTATACCTCTTGATCACGGGAAAAGAAATGCCGGCGATGCCGATGGACGGCAGCAAGCTCAGCGCGGAGCAGATTGAGACCATCCGCGCCTGGATCGATGCCGGAGCGCCCGGGGCCGCCCCGCGGATCGAATACCTGGGGGGCGACTATACTGAGATCGCTGTCGCGCCATCCAGCTACCCCTCGCTTCTTAAAATCCAACCGCGAACTCCCGTCAAGCCACAGATCTTCGACCTCGCCTACAGCCCCGATGGCCACCTTCTCGCCCTAGCCGGCTATCAAGAAGTCCGCCTGGTGGACCCG